>SVTZ01000006.1 GCA_015063525.1 Oscillospiraceae bacterium | reverse complement strand
ACAGGCGCAAACGTGGTTGCCACAAGCAACAATAATTAATAGATTAACCGCCTTTTGACAACAAAAGGCGGTTTTTTTGCGGAAATTTATCTGAATTACTTGTCTATACCAAAAATAAATGGTATAATTAAGTATAAATTTTTTAAGGAACAAAGTATGAAAATATCCGAAATTTTAAAAAATAAATCACTCTCGCTATCCTTCGAGGTCTTTCCTCCAAAGACCGACTCCTCGTTTGAGAGTATAAAGGCGGCTACCGAGGAGATCGCATCGCTTTCGCCCTCCTTTATGAGCGTTACATACGGCGCGGGCGGCGGAACAAGCAGATATACTCTTGAGATTGCGAAAAATATAAAGGAAAAGTACTCGGTGCCCACACTCGCGCACTTGACCTGCGTTTCCTCGACGAGAGAGACCGTAAGGCAGAGAATTGCGGATATCCGCGATGCGGGAATTGAGAATATTATGGCTCTGCGCGGCGATATTCCCGATGGGGCGTCCGACATGCCGAGAGATTACCGCTACGCCGTAGAGCTTATCAGAGAGCTTCGCGCATCCGGCGATGGTTTCTGCATTGGCGGAGCCTGCTATCCCGAGGTGCACCCCGAGAGTGTAAGCGAAGAGCAGGACATAATACACCTTCGCGAGAAGGTTGATGCAGGGCTTGATTTCCTTACGACGCAGATGTTTTTCGACAATGATCTGTTTTATGGCTTCCTTGAAAGGGCGAGGGATGCGGGCATTAATATTCCCGTGATCCCCGGCGTTATGCCAATAACGAGCGCAAATCAGATAGAGCGTGCCATAACTCTATCCGGATCCTATATGCCACGCCGTTTTCTTGCTCTCGTAGATAAGTTCGGCTCTGATCCTGCGGCGATGAAGCAGGCGGGCATCGCCTACGCCACCGATCAGATAATCGATCTGTTTGCCAGCGGAGTGACTAACGTGCACGTATATTCGATGAACAAGCCTGACGTTGCAAGGGCAATCTTACATAATTTATCTGATATTTTGGGCAAATAATGGAATGTTTGGTTTACATTAAGGTGTATGATGCACCAAAGGTTGATAAAAAAGAGATACTTCGTTATGCAGGAGTATTGTGCGATAATGATGAAATAAACGCAACCCTTGACAGCTGTATTGCCGAGGCAGAGAACACGCTTTCCTATAAGCTTTGTTATAGCCGATATCCTGTAAGAGTTGAAGGTGACAGAGTTGACCTCGGCTTCGCAAGTCTGATGTCTTACTCGCTTGCTAACCGTCTTAAAGACTGCTGTGAGGTCCTGCTTTTTTGCGCTACCGTGGGTCACGGAATCGATAGACTGATTGCCAGATATTCTGTAGTCTCTCCCGCGCGTGCGGTAATGCTGCAGGCTTTCGGAAGTGAAAGGGTAGAGGCACTTTGCGATGCCTTTTGCGCCGATATTGCGGTAGAGGAGGCGGAACGGGGCTGTAAAACCAAACCTCGCTTCAGTCCGGGCTACGGCGACCTTCCTCTCGAGCTTCAACGTGATATTTTCACCCTGCTCGATTGCCAAAAAAGGATCGGTGTAACCTTAAGCGGCGATATGTTTATGACTCCAACTAAATCAGTGACGGCAATAATCGGAATTCAAAAGGAAAAATGATATGAAAATTACCGAATTTTTAAAGAAAAATATACTTTTTCTTGACGGCGGAACGGGAACTCTGCTTCAATCTGCAGGACTTGCCCCGGGGGAGTTGCCCGAGAGATGGAATCTTACGCATCCTGATGTAATCTGTGACATACACAAGAGCTATTTTGACGCGGGAAGCAATATCGTCTGCACCAACACCTTCGGTGCAAACTCCTTGAAGTACTCTAACGTCGAGCTTAAGGAGATAATCACCGCCGCCGTCGCAAATGCAAGACGTGCGGCAGGGGAAAGTCTTGGCAGTCAGCCGAAATGGGTCGCTCTTGATATTGGCCCGACGGGCAGAATGTTAAAGCCTCTCGGTGATCTTGATTTTGAGGACGCTGTGGCTGTTTTTGCCGAGACGGTAAGGCTGGGTGTACGCTGCGGAGTTGACCTTATCTTTATAGAAACAATGTCCGACAGCTACGAAACAAAGGCGGCTCTCCTTGCGGCAAAGGAAAATTCTTGCTTGCCGGTGTTCGTATTAAACGCCTACGGCTCGGACGGCAAGCTTACTACAGGCGCAGATCCGCTTTCAATGATCGCTCTGCTTGAGGGAATGGGGGCTGATGCCATTGGTGTCAATTGCTCGCTCGGTCCTGAGGCGCTGATGCCGGTTATAGATCAGTACCTTAAGTATTCCTCGCTTCCGATTATTATGAAGCCTAACGCCGGTCTTCCGAGACTTGAGAAGGAAAAGACTTTTTATGATCTTTCTGCTGATGCTTTTGCCCGTGATCTTACCGATGCGGCAAAAAGGGGCGTGAGCATTCTCGGCGGTTGCTGCGGCACGACTCCCGAATATATTGCCTCTATTGTTGAGAGGACAAAAGGTATAAAGCCTCTTCCCGTAACTGAAAAGGAGTATACCTTGGTCTCCTCTTACACTCACGCGGTTGTTTTTGGCGAGAGTCCGGTGCTTATCGGCGAGAGGATAAATCCAACAGGCAAGCCTCGTTTTAAGGAGGCTCTTCGCTCGGGGGAAATCGATTATCTTCTTCGCGAGGGAATTGCCGAGGAGGAGGCGGGCGCGCATATTCTTGATGTTAACGTGGGCTTGCCCGAAATAAACGAGGCTGATATGCTCTCCAAAACGGTAACCGCGCTTCAGACGGTAACCGACCTACCCTTGCAGATAGACACCTCCGATTCTGCTGCAATGGAAAGAGCCCTTCGCCTCTATAACGGTAAGGCGATGATAAATTCGGTAAACGGCAAGGCCGAAAGCATGGCGGCGGTCTTTCCGCTTGCCAAAAAATACGGCGGTCTCGTTGTTGCCTTGACGCTTGACGAAAACGGAATTCCGAAAACTGCCGAGGGCAGGGTGGAGATTGCGAAAAGAATTCTCGCCGAGGCGGAAAAATACGGAATATCAAGGAAAAATCTCATTTTTGATCCTCTTGCAATGGCGGTAAGTGCAGATAAAAATGCCGCGAAGGAAACTCTTCGTGCGGTGAAGCAAATAACCGAAGAGCTTAGGGCCCACACCTCTCTCGGTGTGTCAAACGTCTCATTCGGCCTCCCGGAAAGAGACATAATCAACTCTAGCTACTTCACAATGGCACTCTCGGGCGGTCTTTCGGCGGCTATTCTTAACCCACACTCCCCCGAGATGATGAAGGCCTATCGTGCTTATCTTGCCCTTGCGGGACTTGATGATAATTTTGAAAATTATATCGATCTTGCCTCCTCTCTTACGCAGTCTGCTCCAAAAAAGAGTGACGTCTGCGAGGAGATTGACCTAAAAAAAGCGATTACAAAGGGAATGAAGGATCAGGCGGCGTCTCTTACGCGTTCTTTACTTAAGGAAAAAGAGCCGCTGGAGATAATAAACGGTGATATAGTTCCTGCCCTTGACGAGGTTGGCGACGGATATGAAAAAAAGACCGTATACCTTCCCGGTCTGCTTATGAGCGCAGAGGCGGCAGGTGCGGCCTTCGAGGTAATAAAGGCGTCTATGCCCGAGGGGGCTTCGGCCGATAAATGCAGAATAGTTCTCGCTACGGTAAAGGGCGATATCCACGATATCGGAAAGAATATCGTTAAGCTTATTCTTGAAAACTACGGTCATAAGGTGTTTGACCTGGGCAAGGACGTACCGCCTGAGGAGATAGTAAGAGAGGCCAAAAGGCTTGGCGCGGATATCGTAGGCCTCAGCGCACTTATGACTACCACCGTTCCCGCAATGAAGGAGGCAATAAGGCTTCTCCGCCGTAGTTTCCCCGAATGCAAAATTATAGTCGGCGGCGCGGTTCTCACCGAGGAATATGCAAGAACGATAGGCGCGGACTTCTACGGCAAGGACGCTATGGAGGCGGTTAAATACGCTGAAAGTGTGTTAAAAATAGGCCAAAGGTAAATAAAAGTTAACAAAAAGCGGTTTTTCGCAATGAAAAACCGCTTAAATTTTTATTATTTGTGTTTTAGCTTCGGTGGGAAAATGCTTACTCTCTTTTTTCTCTCGCCTTTATGGGAGAGATACCGTACATTTTCTTGAACTTATATGAAAAGTAGTTTCCGTCGTTAAAGCCGCATTCGTATGCTATCTCGCTTATGGTTCGGTGGGGATCGGTCTTGATCATCTCCTCCGCCTTTCTAAGACGCAGGAGAGTAACGTATTCATTGAAGCCAAATCCTGTGCAGGCCTTGAAGGTGCGTGAAAGATGCTCGGGACTCACCGATTTCAGCTTTGCAACAGTAGAAAGCTTGATTTCTCCCATAAAATTCTGTTTTATATACTTAACTATTCCGTCGATAAGCTCGTTACCCGTTGCGGCCTCTTCATGATTTCCCGGGTGGCGGAGCATAAGTAAAAACAACTCGGCTGTATGGCACTTGAGCGCTGCTTTCGTAAACTCGTCGGGGTGGGTGTATTCACGCTCAATATGCATAAACAGGGTCTCGGCGTGCTTTGCTATCTCCCTTGAACGGTAGAGATAACGCGACTCATCAAGCTTTTCTTGAAGGAATTCGGGGAAATATTCTTCTGTGAAGTTCAGCAGCAGACGGCTATGGGCGTGGGCAAAATAATTCGTGCGGTGTATTATTCCCTTAGGGATAAAGATAATATCGCCTGCCTCCACGTCGTAGGATCGGTCATCTATGAAATATCTGCATCTTCCATCCTTCATAAAGTATATCTCGTAGTGGGGATGGTAGTGCTGGGTCGACTCACTGTAGCGGCGGTCCAAAGCCTTGCTGTAGTAATAATTTTCAACCTTTCCGCTGATTTTCTGTTCCATATATTCTCTCCGTATCGGCTAAAAACGCCCCTATTTAATATTCACGTATATAGTTTAACATATAATATCAAAAAAATCAAGGAAATATTATGAAAATGCTATATTTTTTAAGGCGTTCATCAAAAAAATGCTATATAATACTAATGTAAACAAGTTTTAAATTTGTTAATCAAGGAGGCTATTACTATGAAATACACCTCTCACGGCATTGAGAATTTAAAAATAGCATATATAGGCGGCGGCTCACGCGGATGGGCGTGGAAGCTTATGAGCGATCTTGCTGTTGCGGGTGACGTAAGCGGTCAGGTTGACCTTTACGACATCAATTACGAGGCAGCACATCATAATGAAATAATCGGTAATAAGTTTAATGACGCCGCCGGCGCAACGACGAAATGGACCTATCACGCGAGAAGGACTATCGGCGAGGCGCTGACAGGCGCTGATTTCGTAATTATCTCTATACTTCCCGCCACCTTTGACGAGATGGAGAGTGACGTACATACCCCCGAAAAATACGGCATATATCAGCCTGTCGGCGATACCACCGGACCCGGCGGAATTATTCGCGCTCTGCGCACCATTCCTATGATCGAGGTTATCGCGAAGGCTATTGAGAAATACTGCCCGAATGCTTGGGTAATCAACTACACCAACCCGATGGCCCTCTGCATAAAGTCGCTTTACGACACCTTCCCGGGAATTAAGGCATTTGGCTGCTGTCACGAGGTATTTGCGGTGCAGGAGCTTATTGCCAAGGCGGTTAAGGAGGCTACCGGTGCGGAGATCACCGAGCGCAAGGCAGTAAAGACCAACGTTCTCGGCGTAAACCACTTCACCTGGATCACCGACGCAAGATACCATAACCTCGACGTAAATAAGATCTATCACGACTTTGTAGAGAAATATTGCGAAAGCGGTGTTCCGAAGGATAATCCCGACTCGGTTTTCGAGTGCGCCCATAGGGTAAAGTTCGATCTTTATAAGAGATACGGCGTAATTGCTGCCGCAGGAGACAGACACCTTTCTGAGTTCTGTGAGGGAAGCTGGTACTTGAAGAACGATCAGCAGATTTCAGAGTGGGACTTCGTAAGAACTCCGGTAAGCTGGCGCAAGGAGGACTTAAATGAGCGTATAGCAAGAAGTGAGCGCCTTTGCTCGGGCGAGGAGGAGGTCACTATTCAGAACACCGGCGAGGATGGCGTAAGGCAGATTCGCGCCCTTCTCGGTCTCGGCGACTATACCACTAACGTAAATCTTCCCAATATGGGTCAGATACCTAACCTTCCTCTCGGAATTGTGGTTGAGACTAACGCTGCCTTCCGTGACAATTCTGTTGACCCTATCTTTGCGGGAGCTGTTCCCGAGGGTGTTTGGCAGCTTGTATCCCGCGCCGCCGATGCCCAGGCTATGGTGGCAACGGCTGCAAGAGAAAGAGATCTTGACCTTGCCTTCAAGGCCTTTGCAAACGATCCGCTGGTAAACCTCGATCTTCCCACGGCAAGAAAGCTGTTTGATGAAATGGTGGAGAACACCAAAGAATATCTTATAGAGTATTTTAAGTAAGGAAAGACAATGAACAGTGTAAATAAAACCTTATATATTCCTTTGTACGGCAAGGCTTACGTAAGCTAAAAAGGGGTAATTATGAAAGATAAAACGGCGGAGGATATTTGGTCAAAGGAAGGCTTTGAATTAAATGGTAAATCCCAATCCAAATATCTTGCTTACCATATGGGAATGCGTTACCGCGTGTTTGATGATTGGATTCTTGCAGAGATGAAGGACAAAAATGGCGCTGTTGTAATACACATCGGTTGCGGTCTTTTACTGTCTGCATTGAACAGTTATTTTGATAGGATTTCTCTTCTGATGGATTGCTACACCGTTTTTGCCGCGTGAGTTTCCAAATTTAAAAATTCAATAAAAGATGTTGGAGTAACCCGGGTTTAGAGAATAGACGATCCGAGAATAGTTAGGATTTCGGGCCTTACCTTCAAAAGAGAGCACGAAATGACGCTAACGAATCTCATTCACGAGCTTTGCGGTATGGAAAAAGGTTTTTACAAATCTTTACGCCGGAAAAATCTCAAAAAAGCTATATAGATTATACGAATACAATAAATAAGCAAAAGGGTGAGCATTCGCTCACCCTTAAATAATTATTATTTCCTTTCAATTACAAGCTCGCTCTCACCGTCGAAGAGGTATACGTTCTTGTAGGGAACGGAGAAGGTAATCTTGTCATCAAGCCTTGGAGTGTCGTGGGGATCGACTTTAAGGATAAGGTTGTTTCCTCCCGCAGTGACGTAAACATTGGTGTTGTCACCGAGAAGCTCGGTAAGCTCAACCTCCGCCTCAAATACGTATGAGTTCTCAACCCTGCCAAGCGTAATTCCCTCGGGACGGAAGCCAAGTGCTACAGGCTTGCCCTCGTAATGCTTTACGCTTTCGTCCGAGACGATGTGCGAGATGTCAACCTCGCTGCCAAGCACCGAAATATTGCCGCCCCCAACCTCGCTTCGCACGAAGTTCATAGGAGGCTCGCCGATGAAGCCTGCAACGAACATATTAACGGGATTGAAGTAAAGCTCGTAGGGAGTACCTACCTGCTGAATGTAGCCGTCCTTCATAACCACTATTCTGTCGGCCATTGTCATAGCCTCGGTCTGATCGTGAGTAACGTAGATGGTGGTAGAGCCCACCTTTCTGTGAATATCGGTAATCTCCGAGCGCATAGTAACTCTCTGCTTTGCGTCGAGGTTGGAAAGCGGCTCGTCCATAAGGAATACTCCTACCTTGCGGATAATGGCGCGGCCTACCGCAACACGCTGTCTCTGACCGCCGGAAAGAGCTCTCGGCTTTCTGTCAAGATAGTCGGTAAGACCGAGAATTTTTGCAATGTTAGTAACCTTCTCCTCAATAACGTCGTCGTCAACGCCCTGAAGTGTCAGACCGAATGCAAGGTTGTCATAAACCGACATATGAGGATAAAGCGCGTAGCTTTGGAATACCATAGCAATCTCACGCTCTCTGGGGCTCATTTCATTGGCGCGCACGCCGTTAATAAGGAAATCGCCCTTGCTGATATTCTCAAGGCCCGCGATCATACGCAGGGTAGTGGACTTACCACAGCCCGACGGACCGACGAGACAGATGAATTCGCCCTGCTCAATTTCAAGATCGAAATCGTGGACGGCGTGGAAGCCGTTAGGGTATATTTTGTTAATTCCTTTGAGTGAGAGATGTGCCATATTATGACTCCTTACTATAGTATGTCATTTTATTTATGATTTTGTTAAGATGTGATATTGCGTAGTCAATATCCTCCCCCACCGTACCCTCAAGAACGAGGGTTGCATCGGGGTTGCTTTCATATATTTGACCCAATATTTTCTCGAAGTCAAGAACGCCCTTGCCAACTCCGCATTGACAGAGTCTGCCGTCCTCTACGGTAAAGTCCTTTACGTGGAACAGAAGAATTCTGTCACCGAAGATATTTAGTCCTCGCTCAAGAATATCGTATGCCGAGCCGTAGTTTGATATATCAAGGTAGTTATATAGGTCGAAGATAATGCGGACGTTATCCCTTCCGATGCGCCGTACCGCCTCGTCAAGCCTTTCGGGTGTGTGGCAAACGTGGCCGAATGCGCCTTCCATACCGATGTTTACTTTACGCTCCGCGGCGTATTCCGCAAGCTCTCCGAAGGTCTCGACAACTCTGTCAAGAGCCTCGTCCGAGTGGTTCATCGGGTGATAGATCCAAGGATCACCGTTATATGATCCGGTCTCCGAGCCAACGGTATTACAGCCAAAGGCACTTGCACAGTCGAGGTAATCCTTGAATACGGCAATTCCGCGCTCGATTTTTTCTATGTTTGGATGTACGGGATTAAAATATGCGCCGATAAGAGCGATCTCCTTGCCTCTGTCAGCAATTGTTTTGCCAATTTCGCTTGCGCGTTTCTCCGAGATTGAGCCCTGCTCGTATTTTATATCCTCTACGGATTTGTAAGCTACAAGCTGGACTCCGTCAAGGCCTCGCTCGGCAACGGCTTTTATAATAGCCTCCTCGCCCTTAACACCAAGATCGTGGGCGCGTATCATTAATTTCATCTGCTTTTGTCCTTTTTGTTTAGCCATAGGCTCTCAGAATCTCGGTGTAGCAGAGCACAAAGGGCGCAACGCCCTTGGCGTCGTTTTCCACGATAGGCTCGGAGATATAGTACTCGTATGAGCCGTCGCGTCTTATATTGTTTTCCGGTCCAAGTCCTGCAACAAGGCAGATTCCACCGAGATTAAGCTCGCCCGAGTCGCTTACCTTAAGGTATCTTTCGCAAATGCCGTCGAAGGTTGCCTTGCCAAGAGCTGCGTGGGAAGGATCAAGCACTCCAAGCCTTGCACCCTTAAGCTGTGCGTAGGCGATCATACTTGAGCCGCTCGTCTCAAGATAGTTTCCGTCTCTTCCGGGTTGATCCACAACCTGCCAATAAAGACCGCTTTCCGAGTGGCGGAAGTCGGTAATGCTGTCGATAAGCTTCACGAATATTTTAGTAAGCCTGTCTTTTGCACCCTCGTCGTCAATTATCTCTATAATATCAACGAGCGCGACGGTAAACCAACCGATCGAGCGAAGCCAAAAGTTCTTTGAAAGACCGGTCTCCTTATCCGCCCAGAATATGCTCTTTGAGCAGTCAAGACCGTGATAATAAAGGCCAGACTTGCTGTCTTGCATATATTTATTTACATTTTCAATCTGCGACAGCATATCCGAGTAGTTTTTGCCGCCGTAATTCTTTGAATAAAGCGTGCTGAACACCTGCGCCATATAGATGCCGTCAAGCCAGATTTGGTTGGGATAAATCAGCTTGTGCCAGAAGTTACCGGTATTTGTACGGGGCTGACCGTCAAGCTGCTTTTTCTGTTTTTCGATAGCAAGGCGGTATTTTTCCTTACCCGTCTTTTCGTAAAGCCCGAAGAGTACGCGTCCCTCGTTTATGTCATCGAGATTATATTTCTCAATATCGTACCCGAGAATAGAGCCGTCATCCGACACGTAGTAGTCGATAAAGCTCTCGGCAAAGTCAAAGTATTTTCCCTCTCCCGTTATCTCGCTCATAGCAAGCAGAGAGGTGATCATACAGCCGTCTATGTAGTTCCAATGGGGCTTTTTGCCTTGACGAATACTCTCGATATTCCATATAGGAAGGTCGGGAGTGGATTCGGTTATGAGTCGCTCAATATATTTGTCGATATTATTATACATAGCCGCCCCTTTTTGAATTATAAGAATTGCGCCCCTTTATCGGGGTTATTTTTTTATAAGCTTGCCGATGTTTTTCGCGATAAGCTCCTCGCCGATGACGCCTTCAAGCGTCACGTTCTTCACCGTCAGCTTTGAAACGTTGTCAAAATACATTCCCACCCTTAAGAATTCATCCATAAACTCGCGCATTGCGGGACGTGAGGGTCTTGCATTCTCGGAGTAGGTGAACTTGATATTTTCCACCGTAATCTCCTTGATAGGCATTTCGGGAAGGCCGTCACAGTAGCAGGCTGCCGCCTCACAGTCAAGGCAGAGCATATTTCTGAAGGTGAATTTACCAAGATAAGGTGTTCGCTCGTCAACCGGGAGACACTCGCGCGACCATACGTATTCGGAATTTCTGTCCGGATCACAGCAGTTGTACCACATATTGATTACGATGGGGGTGAGAACACCCTCCATTTTAATATTCTCGAATACAACGCCGTCGATGACCGCGTCCTTTCCGCGTCCGCGTCTGGTCTTGATACGAAGTCCGCGGTCGGTCTGCTTGAATACGCAACGGTTAACCGTCAGGTTGGTAACTCCGCCCGCCATCTCACTGCCGAGAGTCACTGCGCCGTGACCGAATTCCATAAGGCAATTGCGTATGGTGTGGCGGTTTGCGGGGGTCTTGAATTTGCTTCCGATTTCAATTTTTCCCGACTTAATAGCGATACAATCGTCTCCGACGCTGAAGCGACAGCCGATAATATTTACCTTGTCGCAGGCCTCGGGGTCGATGGCATCGGTGTTGGGACTGTCCTTGGGTGCCGAAATAAACATATCAAGGAAGTCGATATTTTTAGAGAAATAGGGATGCATCTGCCAGGAGGCAGAGTTGCAGGCGTGAATACCGTGAACACGTACGCCGTCACAACGGTTGAAGAACATAAGCCTTGGTCTGCCGATTGGCTGCTCCTTAACGTTGATCCACCAGCCTGCCGCAGGTGCGTTTCCGTCAATCTTGCCCCGTCCGACAATGGTGATATCCTCGGCGTGCTCGGCAAAGATAAGCGCCTGATGCATCGGAACGGCATTTCCCTCCCAGGTGCCAAAGTGTATCTCCTCGCCGCTTTCCATATCGAGGGTCTTGCCCGGAATTATGGGATAGTGCGATCTGTCCGTCAAACCGAGCAGTGTAGCGCCCTCGGGAATTTCAAGGGTAATATGACTCTTTAAGCATAAGGGCGCCGTCAGATATGTTCCCTCGGGGAAATAAAGCCTTCCCCCTTGAGGCAGACAGTTTATAGCCGTCTGAATCGCGGTGGTATCGTCGTTGACACCGTCACCCTTCGCGCCGAAATCGCGTACGTTAATTGCCGCGGTCTCGGTTTTTGTGGTGAATTCAAATTCACCATCAAGACCGTCAGCAGTAATAGAATATTTATCTCCCGGCTTCAGTCCATAAAGCGAGAAGATGTTCGTATTTCCCGTAAAGGCCGGCCGGCCGTTAAGATAAATAACGTATTTTTTATCCTTGTAGTAAGGAAGGTCATTCTGCCACTCAAAGCAGGCAGACGTAGAAGATGTAAATAGGGTCTTTATCATAATTTTTTTATTAATTTACGTTTTGTCTTTCTTTTGCATCTGAAAGGATCTTTATAGCAAGGTTTTTCATACCGATAAACACCATATCAACAACTACGTAAAGAAGGCCGAATGCTACCGGTTCAACGCCGAGATACAGCTGATCTGCCGTTCCGTTAATGGTGTTAAGGAGATAATTAATTGCGGTGTAAAGGTATACTACTATGGCAAGGATGATGATCGAATAGAGAATATTGGCAAAGAATGTCCAGAACTTTCTTTTAGGAAACATCATCCATTTGTTGTTGCTTCCGGGGGTAATTGCAAAGAAATGTAAAGCATTATTTACAAGAACGTCGGTTACCATACCTAAAACCACGCCGAAGATTACGATCATATCCAGCATCGCGGGTATGTACATTCCAAGTCCCCAGAAAATGAAGAAGCATACTGCCCCGTTAAACCAGAACTTGATAAACAGCGCCTTTATCCAGGAGGGGATTCTGTCAAGAAAGCCCTTTGAGCGATATTGCCTTCCCGGATCGGTCTTGGTTTTTTGGTATGTCTTTTTGTTGGCGTTCATAAGACGTTCAACAGCATCGCTCTTTCGATCAAAGTCGCCATTCTTATTACTTTCCGCTTGATTATTTTTTTCTTTTTCCTGCATTTTTCTATTATTCGTCCTCGGCAATGTCTATAGCTTCGATTTTTTCGCCCTCCTCTATCTCAATGGAGGTCTTGATCTTCTTAATCAGAGCTGCAAAGATAGGCTCAAAGATCACGCAGAAAATGGTGATAGCTATGAGGACTATGTGAGCTTCAAGGGCTTGGCGTGCAATCTCAATATACGCGGTATCTGCAGTTATAACTATAGGGTTGGCGAGACGGGTAAGTGCTTTGTTGATGCACCCAAGGTAATGGGCGTCGGCAAAAATAACTGCACCGTAAAGAAATCTGAGTATTATATTCATAGCGAGATTAGGTTTTTTACGCTTCGGGAATGCATTAAGCAAGCAGACGAACGAAAGAAGCATAAAGAGCATTGATACAAACTGGGAAAGACCCATATTCTGACCCTGGATCTTTGCTGTGGTGTTGGAAATATCCGAAAGATTCAAGGTGAACTGAACGAAGGCAACGGTCAGAGCGACAAGGGGAATTGCCTGAGGGTTCTTTTTAAGTGCAACGAAGAACTTACGCACTCTCTCCTTCAACCACGCGCCAAGGCTACTTAATATTTTATTAAAATTAATAGTTTTCATATTATGTTTTCCTTATCTTATAGCGTTGGTGGTTTCCTTGTCGAAGAAGTGCTTGCGGTTGAAGGATACACCGATCTCCTCACCGTGGCCGAAGCTGCACCATTCGCGGATCTTTGCGGTGACCTTGTGACCGTTAAGCGTGCCGTGAACGAGGGTGTTCTGACCAAGGTTTTCACAGTTGTTTACCTTCATCTTAACGTCGTCGCCGATAACGATGTTTTCGGGTCTTACGCCAAGAGTAATAGCCTTGCCGTTGTAGGAGGATAGGAGATTTGCCTCCTCATCGGTCAGAGGAATACTCTCTCCGCCGTCAAGCAGAAGCTTTCCGCCTTTAACGGTTGCGTTAAAGAAGTTCATAGGAGGAAGACCGATAAAGCTTGCGACGAAAACGTTTGCGGGAGTGTCGTAAAGCTCGAGAGGGGTACCGATCTGCTGAACGTATCCCATAGACATACAAACTATTCTGTCAGCGAGAGTAAGCGCCTCGGTCTGGTCGTGCGTAACGTAAATCATAGTAGCTCCGAGCCTCTTGTGGAGGAGAAGTATTTCGCGTCTGGTCGCTCCGCGGAGCTTTGCGTCAAGGTTGGAGAGTGGCTCGTCAAATAGGAATACCTTAGGGGTACGAACTATCGCGCGTCCCATCGCAACACGCTGTCTCTGACCGCCCGAGAGCTGTCTCGGCTTCTTGTTAAGCTGGTCGGTGAGACCGAGAATCTCGGCTGCCGCCATAACCTTCTCGTGAATAACGTTGGGATCCTCGCGAAGAAGGGTAAGAGAAAATGCCATATTCTCGTATACCGTCATATGTGCGTAAAGCGCGTAATTCTGGAATACCATAGCAATATCTCTGTCCTTGGGAGGCATTTGGGTAACGTCCTTGCCGTCTATTATCAGAGTACCCGAGGAAATATCCTCAAGTCCCGCAACCATACGCAGCGTGGTAGACTTACCGCAGCCGGAGGGTCCGACGAGAACGATAAACTCGCCGTCCTCAATATCGATGTTGAAATCAAATACCGCCTGAACGTTATTGTCGTATATTTTGTTTAGATTTTTCAAACTTAACGAAGCCATACTAAGAAAAATCCTTTCTTTTTATTCTGTAACGAGAGTTTGTAAACTGCCGAAAGAATATTACTATTCTGCGGCAAGAGTCTTTTCGTAATTTCTAAGCTTTCTGGTCTTTATGTAAGCAACGATGCCTCCTAGAATAGCAGCCGCAGACGAGAGCACAAGGCAGGCAACGCAGAGCAGGAACTGCCCCTGCTCCATAACCTGAACCTGCTTGGTTCCGATCTTGATAAAGGTGTAGTAGGCGTTCATGGGAATTCCGAAAATACGGACGATCTGAAGAGCACCGAGAACGGTGAGAACTACAGAATATTTTAGGTCATAGGACTTAACGCCCTCGGATGCAAGGAATACGAAAAGCATAAAGAGCAGATTGTAGATTACCGAAAATCCGATCTCAATATTATAGAAGTAGGAGCCCACGTCGGTGCTGTAGACCGATACGAAATAAATAGCGTTGAATACTATAGCAAGATAGGACAAATTCGCCGAGAATTTGTTCTTGGTAAATCGCATTCGGTCGGTTTTTACGTCGGTGATGTTTGCCATATCATTCCTCTCCTTTCGCGAGAAGCTGCTTTTCCTTTTTCATAAGGACGGTTTTGAATATCATATTCGCGATATTAAGAATTGAAGCAAAAATAAGCACTCCGAACACTACGGCTGAAATATCAAACCAGAAGGTAGAGTAAGGGCCTGCGAGATTTTCGGGATCAAGACCGTTTCTGATAAATACCGATGCGGGCGCTCTTTTGAGAAGGTCGGTGAGCTCGGTAAAATCAACGGCAAGAAACATATTTTTATAATGAAATACATTTATAAGTCCCCAGATTGATACGCCTATATTGGCGGCGGAGCTTATAGCTATTGTACAATAATTTGCAACGTAATATCTTCTGCGCACGTGGTTATTGGCAACGAGGCAGAGCACGGCGAGAATAACCAGCACGATGCTGTATGTAGTAAATTCTTTATTGAAGGGCTGCATAGCGTAGAACATTTCTACACCCTTAAAGGTGTCCTTAATAGCGACAACCTTATAAAGGAAATATGTATCGGTGGATACACCGAGAGAATAGAAAAAGGTAAGTGCGGTAGCCGCAAGGCAGAGATAAGAAATTATTCTCTGAAACTTCATTTGTAATTTATACATAGTAATTTCCAATCCGCCGTCAGCAGGGCGACGGCACAATAATTTGTGTTAAACGATAGTCCGAATAGCTTTAATGCAGTGATGATGAAATAATGTCGTATTGTTTTTTGTGGACAGAGGGGGAGATCCCCCTCTGTCGCGGTTAATTACTTCTTTTCGATAACAGTGAAGCCTTCACAAATGATATCTACGAAGAGGTTTTCGTTACCCTTGGACTGAGAGAACTTACCGGAGGCAGAAAGTTCGGTGAGTGCTGCGATAGCATCATTCTCAGCAGCGTTGGTGGGAAGAGAGGTGGGAACTATAGAGTACCAAGGATTCTCGGTAACTGCAAGCTTAGGATGCTTGATAAGACCAAGACCGATAGCAACGGAGATCTTACCTGCGCCTTCCTTACCTACTGCGTGAGTGCACTGATACTCGAATGCCTGGCTCTTTACGAAGGAAAGGGTAGAACCAAGGTAGAAACGAGCGTAGTTGGTGTAATTGCCGCCTGCCTTTTCCCAAAGCTCTGCGAAGGTAGCGTCTGCGATAACGGGCATCCACTTGCCGTTGAAGTTGAACTCAACGTAAGAGCCGTCGTCGTTAGTCTTGATGAATGCATCGGGACCGTAGGACATAAGGATCTGGCCTTCCTCGGAGTATGCGAAGTCGATAAGCTTAAGAGCTGCGTCGAGCTTATTCTTGTCGTTGCCAACACCTGCAAGAGAGATTGCCCAACCGTCGGTCTTAACAGATCTCCAGGACTCGGTAAATCTCATATAAACGCCATCCTCGCTTGTGCCGTCGTACCAGCGAGCAACGGGAACCATAACTGCCATGTACTTTTCACCTTCGGAAAGAACGGTAGCATCACCGTTGTGGATGGTCTGGGTCTGGTTGTAGTCGTAGTGCATGAAGCCTGCGTCACCCTTAAGCATTGCCTTGGTGTTGGTTTCCTCACTATTTATGAAGGAGGTAGCAATAAGACCTTCAGCTGCCATTGCGTTCATCTTAGCAAGTGCAACGTAGGTGTCCTCTTCCTGACGAGCGTCGTGAAGGAGACCGTCAGTACCTACGTAGAGGTAATCCTGTCTGGACTCAAGTCCGCGAACGCCGAAGAGAGTACCTGCAAAGCGGAACATATCAATTCTTCTCTGGTTGTTGTTGTCCTCTCTGGAGAAGAGGCCGCTAACGGTATCGGTGCCGTTAAGAGTCTGTGGGTTAGCAACTACGCAACGGAGAAGAGCTACGAGCTCGTCTGCGTCCCAAGCTGCATCCTGACCGATGAAGAGGTCAGCACGGTTGGTTCCGTAGTAGCCGTTGTAAGCCTCGTCGATGTAGTCACGAAGCATATTAACTGCCTGAACACCGGTAACATTGCCTGCTGCAAGTGCATCGTTCATAACCTTAACGATGTTGCCTGCTGCGTCGTAATCCTTAGTAAGGGAAATAACCTTGGAGCCATCCTTGCTTGCCGCGTCAACGGTAACCTTACCGGAGGTGGGCATGTAAGGAGTGTAAACCGATGCTGCAAGGTTCTTAGAAGCCGCTGCAGTGAACTCGCCCTCACCGTTGAGAAGCTTCTCAACCCAGTCGGTTCTCATAAGGGGCATACGCTCGATGTCATCAACACCGTCGAAGTAGGGGGAGTAATAGATAGCGCCGGTAGAAACGTCACCGGTGATGGAAAGACGTACGATGGGGTTAGCATCAAGGTAAGCCTTGAAGTTAGGCATTGCATCGAGATAGAGAGCAAGGTTTACAACCTTACCTGCTACGCCGGCCTCGGAGAGCTGAGTAGCGGTACCGGATACCATATCTACCTTATCAAGCTGCTCCTGCCAATAATTGAATTCCTTCTGTGCGCTTCCGGAGCCCATCCACTTGTCCTCGAAGGTGATACCAAGCTTTTCGGAAACTGCAACCCAAGTGGGCTTAAGGTCGCCGGCGTTGTAGGTATTACCGTCAGCAAGGGTGATACCTTCGCCTGCTGTGTCGGCATCGAAGAACAGACCGGTGTTGGGATTGTTGTAACCGGTAGCCATTCTAAGTACAGTGCCTTCAGCATAGGTAAGCTGGTAGCCTGTGATAGACTCGCTGGTGGGATTTTCCCAATAGCCCATAAGTCTGTCATAAGCGTTCTGCTTATAATAGAGATAGTCTGCTGTTCCCCAGCTCTTTGCAAGTGCAACTGCTGCTGCATAGTTTTCAGCGTTGGGGTCAACGATTACTTCGCCGCCACCGTTACCGCCGCCGCCGGTATTTCCGCCCTGCTCGCCGCCGTTATCGGGGTTTTCGGGAGTAGAGAAGCAGGAAGTGAGTACAAGCGACATAGAGATCGCAAGTACGAGGAGTAGTGCTAGGAGTCTGCGTGTTTTCATGGGGGGACCTCCTGAAAAAATAAAATTTATTATTAGCCGCATTACTGCGATACTAACCGTAAGGAAATTTGAAATTCGGAATTCGAAATTTGAAATTGGTAAGCAGCAGAGAGATATTACTCCTTAACGCCGCCCATATTTACGCCCTTAGCAAAGTACTTCTGAATGAAGGGGTAAATAATAAGAATAGGAATGATCGCGCAAACGATAAGCGCGTAGATTGCCGAGTCGGAGGCGTAAACTTCTTTCCAGCCCGCCATCTGGTCGGGATCCTGGAACTGCTCCAGCTTAAGACGGATAAATACCTGCAGGGGATGCTCGTTTAAGTTCGAGATCATTCTGCGCGCCCAGAAGTAACCGTTCCAACGGGAGATGGCGAAGAAGAGTGCAACCGTCGCAATGGTGGATTTACTCATCGGAATGTAAACGTTAGTTAGCACTTGCATCTCTGTAGCACCGTCAACTATGGCAGCCTCCTCGATCTCGGAGGGAACACCCTCGAAGGCGTTACGGAGTAGGATAATGTTCATCGCCGCCATGCCCATAGCAATAACGACCAGCCACTTGTCGTCCGTAATACCCATACTCTGAAAAACGTCCTGAGTGCTGAGATAGTTTCTGTACTGGGGAATGATACCCGCGGAGAACCACATTGTAAAGACGAGGAAGAAGTTGAAGGTCTTGCGGAAGAGCAGTCTCTTTTTCGAGAGGGCGTATCCGCCGAGAATTGCAACTCCCATTGCCCAAAGTGTACCGTAGAAGGTGACGAAGAGTGTGTTGGTGTAGGAGTTCCAGAACATATTATCCAAGAACATTTTCTTAAATGCTTCAAACTGAATGTCCTTGGGGAAGAGAATTATCTGTCCGTACTCAACGGCCTCTCTGCCGCTTATTGCAGAGAAAACTGCGTAAAGGAAGGGGTAGAGACAGCAGATCGCAAAAACGGTAAGGAAAATATAGCTTATAATTTTAAAGATAAGCTCGGATATTTCAAGTTTTCTTTTCATATTTCTTATCCAAACCTTTCTTATTAGTAGAGCGATACGTCGGATGCCTTACGGGCAATGGTGTTAGCTCCTATAACCAGAAGCATACCTACTACGTTGTTAAGCATCTCCGCCGAGGAGGATATACCCTGAAGAACAGGAACGTCCATACCCCATCTCTGTGCGAAGGTGGAAACAACGTCCGCGGTAATGTAGGTGTCGGGGTTGTAGAGAAGGAGCACCTTCTCATAGCCTACGTTCAGAAGCGAACCGATACGGTTGATAAGCATAATAACCACGGTGGAGAGAATGGAGGGAAGCACAACGTATCTCATCTGCGCCATCTTGCCCGCACCGTCGATCTGCGCCGCCTCGTAGCTCGTAGGCGAGATCGCGATTATTGCCGCGAAGAATACGATAGAATCGTAGCCCGCCGTCTCCCATATACCACTTATCTGATAGATAGCTCGGAAGAAGTCGGGATTGTTCAAAAGACCCGCATTTCCCACCTCTTCGGTAATAAGACCGAGACTGTAGAGGAATTTCGAAATAACACCCATTTCAATACCAATCGTACCCGAGGATTGACGCACGAGCATTGCGATCAGCGTAGTCATAACGACCGTCGACATGAACTTGGGAAGATATGTAAGCACCTGATAAACGCTTCGTGCGATATTGGACTTGATCTCGTTGAAGAAGAGGGCGATGATGATAGGCATCGGGAAGCCGAAGAGCAAGCCGTAGAAGGAGATTACGAAGGTGTTACGGAACGCGCGCCAGAACTCCATCGAAAGCTCGGTGTCACCTCTGAACAGCTCTATGAAGTAGTTGAAGCCCGAATAGAACTGATCGGCAACCTCCTGGTTTGCGTTGTAGATCTTGAAGCAGCCCAGCAGCTCATACATCGGGAAGTATCTCCAGAACAGGAATACGAGGAGCATCGGCACAAGCATCAAATAAAGACGCCAATCCTTCAGCACCGTCCTAGCTACGTTCAGCCAATAATGCTTTTCAACGTCGTCTCTGACGATCTGTTCGGGATCCTCGCGGTATTTGCCGGTAGCCTCATCAAGCACGAGGTAATCAGCCGCTAATTTTTTCATAAACGAATTCCTCCGTTGTTAATGTACTTTATATGTGATGTTTTAATCTTCGCTGCCGTATCCGCCGTATCCGTCGGTCTTGGCTGCCTTTTCCTCCTCGCGCTCGCGCATCTGTCGGAAGAGGTAAGCCTTCTGATCCTCGATCATACCGTCGGTTTTGCGTAGCAGAATCATTATCACCGCTGCAAAGAGCAGGGAAATAATATCGCTGGAAATATAGCCGGCTATATTCCAGACAGATCCGCCGAAGCAGAGCGACACAAGCCATCTGCCAAGCTGTATCAGCAGGTACACAGAGACGGTGAACATCACCGTCGTAAACGCCTTTTGTCTGATCTTTTCTTTTCCGATAGCCTTGAACCAGAAAAGAGCCAAAAGACTCAGCGCGTTGCCTATAACGTAGATGGCGAATTGCGGAGCCGTTGCGTCCGACGCAATGCAGAAGACTGCGCCGCCAAGACAAGCGTGTATGGCCGCCCATCCGCCCCAGCGCATCATAACGATGCAGATGAACAGCGTCGTGGTGGATATCGCCACCGGCTGCGCCTCGAACCAGGTGTTGGTTGCCACCGTGGTTATCGCCTCGGAGACGATAAGCAGAACGGCGAAGATGGAAAGGTCAATATTTCGATATTGCTTAAATGTGATATTATTCATAATCTACAAAATTCGGAAATTTTTCTTTTTTAATTTTATATTTTTTTTATTTTACTACACACAATAAAAATCCGCCTTAATTTTTTTGACAAACATTTTCTTGCGTCTTAATTATTTTGATAATTTTGAGTAAATATTTCTGTCTTGCGTAGAAAAAAGCGCATCTCTTTTGTGCATTTTGACGAAAGCAAAGCGGACAAACCTGCCGAATTCGACCATTTTAGCAAAGGAAATGAATAAAAAAAGGGTCCGATCTTGTAATAATCAGACCCTGAAAAAATCAAAATTTTTATACTTAAATTACCAATTAAACCATATTTTTTATAAGCTTTTGGGATTGAAAGACTGAAATTGCTCGGCTCTTATTTCTGATTTTTGTTCTACGTCATTTAAAAAATACCCGCAAATTTAAGCAAAAACGACACAAGAAATACCGTGAACGCCGAGGTTATCGTTGTGAAAACAACCAGCTGTCCCGCCAGTTCCGCATCGGCTCCCATCTCCTGCGCCATAGGCACGCTTGATACCGCTACGGGCGTGCAGAAGACCGCAACGAGAGAGGCAAACTGTGCACCGCCGAAGCTGCTTCTGAAGGCGAGATAAGCAACTCCGATACCAAGCAGAGGCACGATAACGCTTCTCAAAATAACGCCCGAGATTATCTCCCTTTTCAGCGTGGGAATTGCTGAGAACTCGAACTGCGCGCCCAGCACTAAAAGGGCGAGGGGGGTTGCGATATTCGAGAGATATTTCAGTGTGCTGTATATAGCCGGAACGTCGGAAAGACGGAAGGAAATACCTTTGGCGACGAACAGAGCGCGTATACCAAGAGCCACAAGACCCGAGACGATTCCGAGAATCAGCGGATTTTTCACTATTCCGAGAATAACCTTCTTTGCGCTTGGCTTCTCGCCCTCGTTGTTGAATATCGAGAGACCGATAACCGCCAAAATATTGAAGGCGGGAACCATCACCGCAGAGAGCAGGGTTGCCACCGCCGCACCTTCACCGGGAAAGAGCGTTGATGCAAGGGGAATACCAATCAGCGCATAATTTGAGCGAAAAACGCCCTGAAGCAACGCGCCGCGGCATTTATTCTTGTCGGTCAGCAGAATAACGGTCGGAATTGCGAGGCCGAAGATTACAAGCAAAGCAACGAGCGAGTAGATAACGTAGCCGAAATTTACCGCCTGCATACTTTCAATGCCGTAAACGTTGAGGAAGAGCATAGCGGGCAGAAAAACGCGGAAAACGAGCTTGTTCGCCTGCTTTGCGAAGTCGGGAGTCATAAGTCCGATCTTTTTTAGGAAATAACCCACCGCTACCGTGAGAATTATCGGCGATACCGAGTTAAATGCAAAAATCAAAGATTCCATTTTCTTTCCTTCATTAATTAATAATGTAAATATACGGCAGATGTGCCGTTTTCCTTTATTGTAGCACCAAACTAAATGAATGTCAAGCGGTGTGCAGAGTTAGAGTAATGAATAACGAATGATGAATAATTAGTCCGGTAGGGGCGTGGGGCTCCCCGAAGCGAGCAAGGTCGAGCTTTGGGGGTTCTAATGGTGCGAGCATCGCTTGCCTAAGCCTTCCCTACAGGGGAAGGTGGATTTTGCGTAGCAAAAGACGGATGAGGTTAGAAAAACATTGAACATAGTGTAAGCAAAATGGAAAGGATCTTAACACACCTCATCTGCCTCCTAAAAAGCGGCTTTTTCGACAATGTTTTCGTAAAAATGTGATTTTTTTGCTCAAAAAACTCGTAAAAATGTGAAAAATATCGACAAAAAAGTCGTAAAAATGTGAAAAATCGTCTTGAAAAACCTGAAAAAACGTGTTATAATTCTATTAGCTTACCGAAAAAGAGGTGGTTTTTATGAAGCGTAATGCTATATACGAGCTGGAAAAATGGAAGAATAGTGAAGACAGAAAGCCGATGGTGCTTAGAGGCGCGCGTCAGGTTGGAAAAACCTGGCTTATGAAGGAGTTCGGAAAGAATTATTATAAAAATTACGTTTATTTTAATTTTGATGAAGAGAAATCCTTAAACTCGATTTTTGAAGCTAATAAAAACCCCGCGAGAATTATCGAGCTGCTATCGATCCTTGCCGTTGAGAAGATCCTGCCCGGCGAGACACTCGTTATTCTTGATGAAATTCAGGAATGCCCCGATGCCCTAAATTCCCTTAAATACTTTAAAGAGACCGCAAATGAATATCATATTATCGCCGCGGGCAGTCTGCTCGGCACTCTTTTGGCAAGGCCGAAATCATATCCTGTCGGAATGGTAAATCTTCTTGACATTTATCCGCTTACATTCGATGAATTCTTAGATGCAACAGACCCCGATTTATATTACTATTATTTAAGTATAACAAAGGATCAAAAAATAGAGGATATTTTTCACAATCGTCTTCTTGACGTTTATAATAATTATTTGATTATTGGAGGAATGCCTGAGTGCGTCAGCTCGTGGATAAAATATAAGGATCCTGCGAAGATTTCTCAAATACAACGAGAGCTTATCGAGATTTACGAAAACGACTTCTCTAAGCATAACGGAAAGGTGAACAGCGGACGAATACTCATGGTGTTCAGAAGCATTGTTTCCCAGCTTGCGAAGCCGAATGAAAAATTCATCTACACAGCCATCAGAGAGGGCGCAAGAGCCCGCGACTTTGAGGAGGCAATCGAGTGGCTTGTCTCGGCCGGAATGCTGAACCGTGTTTATAACGTTTCAAAGGCGGAGCACCCGCTGTCTGCCTTTGATAAATTGGATAGCTTTAAGCTCTTTGTTTTTGATACGGGTCTACTGAAGCATATGGCGGGAATTGATAACAGTGCCATAATTTTAAAGACTGACTATCAGTTCAAAGGCCCTCTTACCGAGAATTACGTTTTACAGCAGCTTCGCGGTAAATTTGAGATTGCTCCGCGTTATTTTGCTGACAGAAACGGAGAAATTGACTTCCTTCTTCAAAATGGAACGGAAATTATACCGGTAGAGGCTAAGGCCGGAGAGGATAAATCGGCTCCTTCATTTAAAAAATACATATCAAATCGCAATCCCGAATGTGCAATTCGCTATTCGACGCGTAGGTATAAAAAGGATGGAAAAATTACTAATATTCCTTTGTATCTCGTCTGCAAGACAAAAGAATTGATATAAAATTACGAAACGATCCAAGTCTATTGAACTTGGGTCGTTTTTGCTTATAACATAAAAAATCGCGGCCCCCCGAAGGGAGCCGCGAAGGTTCGTTTTACTAAGTAACAAACAAAACGTAAATTAGCTTAAAGTAATACCGTATGCTTCAGCAGTGGTGACTACATTAACTATGTTATCGAAGTACTGGGTAGCACTAACGCCCCAACCGATGAAGGTAATATCAACGGAATTGATTACCTCTGTGGTCTTAGCATAATTAGCTACTGTCTCCTGCTGAGTGTAGGTTGCGCCGTTATCGGTGGAAAGGAAGGTGTAGATCTTCTTGTTGGTGTTATCACATACAAGTCTGATTCTTACCCAAGCTCCGACTCCGATATCGAACTTCATAGAACCGTCGGCGTCAGCGACAAGTCTTACGCTTGCGTTGCTATTAGTGGTATAAGTAGCGTTGGCACGAGTAACAGAACCATCGGAATAATTGTAAGCCCATCTAATGGTATTCTTGCCGTTTGCGCCGGAGCTAGCAAGGTTGTAATCAAACTCAAGAACGAGGAGGTCACCGCCTTCAACAAGAGTGGTGGGGTTCAATATGATGTCAGAAATAGTGTCCTCGGTAAGGCCGCTACCGGAAGCAGACTGAGCAGCAAGCACGGTGTTGATTGCATTGCTAGGATCTACTGCAAGGTAAAGGTGAGTACTTGCATTATATCCTTCGTCGCGCGCGCCGTTAAGCTCTACATAATTCTTAGAGGTGTATTCGGTTGCGCTCTTGTAGTTAACATTGGAGAATGCAAGACTGCCATTGGATTCTATCTTTTCTGTCTCAAAGCTAGAGATGATATACTTTTTGCAGCTGTCGCAGATGCGGTCTGCGTTAGCGTCGGAGCAAACGTGCTCGTCACAGTAGTCACACTTGTTATCAGCGGTGGCATCTGCACAGTAGGAAAGGCGCTTGCCGCACTCCTCAAGGTCACAAGCGTGATCCTTGTTAACGTCGGTACACCAGGTAGCGTCGTACTTACCGCAGTAGTCACAAACGTGATTTACGGTCTCGCCGTCAGCGTGAGTGCCCATAGCTGCTTTACAGCCTTCATAGTCACAAACGTGATTCTTATCTTCGTCAATGCACTCGGAGATCTTTTCGCCCGCTGCCTTGTGAGCCTCGATGTCACAGATGTGGTCCTTATCAAGGTCGTAGCAAAGAGCCTTTTCGCACTCGTCACATACATAGTTCTCGTCATCGTCTACGCACTCGCTTGCATCCTTGCCGCAACCGTAGTCGCAAAGGTGATCCTTGTCGCCTGCTGCGTCAGCGTGCTCGCCCATGCCTTCTGCCTTACAGATATCACAGATGTGATCCTTGTTTTCGTCAACACATACGGTGATGTCTTCCTTACCGCAGTAGTCACAGTCGTGGTTGTTGTCTGCATCAGTGCACTCGGAGAGTACAGCCTCACAAACGTCACATACGTGATTCTTGGGCTCTACGTCTACGCAAAGGTTAGCGCCGCAGTAGTTACAGTTATGTCCGTCAGTCTTAGGATCAGCGTCTACGCAAGAGTCGCCGCCGAAGCCGCCCTTACCGCAGATATCGCAGTAGTGGTTCTTGATCTCGTCAGCACACTTGGAAAGCTCAGCGCCGCAGCCGTCACAGTAGTGATCGGAGATTTCACCTTCGTAGCAGAGAGATTCGCCGCATACGTCGCAGAGGTGGTCAAGGTCCTTGCCGTCTGCGCAAAGCTTAGCTTCGCACTCGTCGCAAGCGTGGTTGCTGTCAGCGTCTACGCACTTGTGCTGCTTACCGAAGTAGAGGTTGTCAAAGTATACAAGACGAGAGGAGTTGTAGAGACCTGCATCAATTCTGAAGGAAACGAGGTCCTTTTCGCTGATGCTGAAGTTGGCGTAGTCGTAGGTAGAAACAACGGCACGCTCGTCAGAACCGCGGAGGCTCCAATAGGTAGTAATTACGTTATTCTTAATTTCGATGCTGAAGGTATACCAGGTATCGCTGTAAAGATATACGGTATCTCCGCCTGCATCGGTGTAATTCTTGTTATCGTTACCAACGACAGCACCGCTTGCACTTTCCTTATAGTAACGGCCCGCAATACGGAATGCCTTTTCGCTTGCTACCGCAGTGTCAGCGGTAACGGTAGACATCGACTTACCTACGGGTACGATAACCGCGATCTTGTATTCTACGCCGTTAGAATCCTTAACAACGATAAGGTCGGTGGAGTCAGAGTTGGAGAAGTTGTGATCGAGGTAGTAGTCGAAGCTGATTACATAAGAATCACCCTTGCTGCCTGCAGCGAGAGGAGTCTCGATAACAGTGTTACCAAGTCCGCCGGTACCTCCGTTTCTGGTTGCGTGCATAAGAACTACGTTCGCAGAGTTGGTGGGATCGGTTGTCATGTAAAGCTGAGAGTTAGGAGAAGAGCCAAGAACGTTGTTGGTGTGATCCTCGGAGCCGAGAATGAAGAGCTTCTCGCTTGCATCAACGTCTGCCCACTCGGGAGTGATAACGGCATCTTTTATGCTGGCATGGTCGGTAGAAGACATGTCAATAGTTGTATCCGCATCAGCAATACCGCCAAGGTTGTTAGCGATGAAGATAGGAGCTATGTAGTAAGTGCCGTTTTCAGCAGGAACGAAAGCATCGCCGTTCTCAAGGTAAGCGATCTTAGTGCCTTCGCCGTTGTAAACAACCCAAAGGTCGATAATGTACTGGTCAGCGGTGTAAGAGGGAACAACAGCCTTGTCTTCCTCGGAGCCGTAGAATCTTACAGCAGTCTTACCGTTAACGGTGCAGTTAGCGCCTTCTACGTAAACGGTGATAAGGGGAAGAGTTTCAGCACCTACGGGGTCGCCGCAAACGTCACAAGCCTTGTCGTTGTCTGCATCCTTGCAGAGGAGGTCGCCGCAAACGTCACAGGTGTGGCCGCGGTCAGCAGAGTCGTAGCAAAGCTTAGCTTTGCACTCGTCACAAGCGTGGTCGTTGTCAGCGTCATCGCAAAGGTTCATCTGGCAAACGTCACAGTTGTGGTCAGCATCCTCGCCGTCAGCGCAAAGGCTCTTTGCACAAACGTCACAAGCGTGGTCAGCGTCGTCGCCGTCAGCACAGTTAGCAAGTACCTTGCCGCAGTAGTCACAAGCGTGGTCGTAGTCGGTCTCGGAGTCAGCGCACTGGCCGCCAACGTTACCGCCACAGTAGTCACAAACGTGATCCTTAGGATCGATGTCAGAGCACTTGCTCATCTCGATGCCGCAAACGTCACAGTTGTGATCCTTGTCAGGGTCTGCGCACTGGGTCAACTCGTTGTCGCAAACGTCACAGTAGTGATCCTTGTCTGCGTCAGCGCACTCGGAAACGGTCTCGCCACAAACGTCGCAGAGGTGATCGTTATCTGCGTCAGCGCAATCGGTAAGCTCAGCGCCGCAGTAGTCACAGTTGTGATCGTCGTTGGAGTCAGCGCACTCGCCGCCAACGCTACCGTTGCAAACGTCACATTTGTGATTCTTGTCTGCGTCAGCACACTCGGTAAGAGCCTTGCCGCAAACGTCACATTTGTGATCCTTGGTTGCGTCAGCGCACTCGGAGAGAGTCTCGCTGCACTCGTCACATTTGTGATCTTTGTCGTTGTCTACGTGCTTGCATTCAAACAGTTCGCATGAAGTGAAGGCAAAAACGAGACACAGAGTGAGAGTGAGTACCGTAAGAAGGGTACTCAGTTTCTTAAAGGTGGTCATTTTTTTTAGATCCTCCCAAATTATTTTTTCGTAGGCGCACGTCGTGCGCGCTGCCTATCGGTAATATTATATCTAATTTGTTTATATTTTTCAAGGGGTTTTGTATTTTTTAATCAAAGTTTGTTAGGTTTGTACAAATAAATAATCTAAATTATGGTAAAAAAGCAAAAAAAATCGACCACAAAACGCTCAAAAAGTCAGAGTTTTTAAGGGTAAAGAGGTGTGTCGTTGGGAAAAAATGTAAATTTGGTCGATTAATGAAAGAAAAAAGACTGTCTCAAGCTTAGTTGTGACAGTCTTGAAGATTTATTTTAAATTACATATTTATTTAATATGATTTACTTCAGAATTCCGCCCTTCAGCGCCGGCATAACCGTTTCGTCAACCATCTTATTGATCTCGTCATCGCTCATACCCGTAAACATCGCCTTAAGACCGAGGAAATTGGATATTCCCATAAGCATATAGGCAATAGACTCTGCGTCAGCCGGAGCTACCTCGACTGAATCCTTTCGAAGCGCTCTTGAATAGCTGGCCGCAAAGGATACGTAATAATCTACGAACATCTGTCGGTCTATCGACAGACTTCCCCATATAATATTATAGACGTTTGGCGCGTTGACGGCATATTTTATGAAGCATTTGATGCCCTCGCGCTCCTTTTCATATCTGGTTTTACAGTCCTTGATGCTCTCTGCCAGACGGTCCTTTATCGCCTTCTTGTAGGTCTCCATAAGGTACTTGTAAACGTCGGTTTTGGTCTCAAAATATATGTAAAAGGTGCCGACTGCCGTACCGGCGTGCTTACAGATATCCGAGATTGACGTGTTGTAAAAGCCCTTGGTGGCAAAAAGCTCCTCAGAGGAGGCAAGCAGCTTCTCCATCTTCGTCTGCCCCAGCTTGGTTTTCGGTATATTTATTCCTTTGATATCTATTAGTTCTTTATTAGTCATTTTAATATCCTTTTCATCTTCCGCGACTCAATGCCCAAAGCCGTTTTTTTTGCAAAAATTACATTTCATTATAACATTTTAAAAGCCATTTTGCAAGAGCTTTAGACAATTTTTTTGGATATATTGACTAAAATTTGCGTTTTTGAAAAGATTTACATATTACATATTGACAAAAAGTCCTATTGGTGTTATAATTATTGTGTAGAAGATATGAACAATATTCATATTCAAAAAACGGAGGAAATTACAATGACATTCAGCGAACTTTACGTAGGACAGAAGGCATCGGTACAGAAGACCTTCACGGCGGCAGACGTTACCGCGTTTGCGGGCATCAGCCTTGACGTTAACCCCATTCATATGAGCGACAAGTATGCCGAGAGTACAATTTTCGGCAAGAGGATCGTTCACGGCATTCTTACCTCAGGACTTATTTCCGCGGTTCTTGCAAACAAGCTTCCCGGTCCGGGCACTATCTATCTCGGTCAGGAGCTTAAGTTCACAGCGCCTGTTTTTCTCGGCGACGATATTACCGCTGAGGTTGAGGTGGCTGAGATCAGAGAGGATAAGCATATCGTAAAGCTTAACACTACCTGCTACAATCAGGACGGCAAGGCGGTTATTACCGGCGTTGCTACCGTAAAGTTTTAACATCAAATAAAACGGCTTAAGGAGAACAATAAAATGGCAGATTATAAGTCAATTCTGTTTGAGCAGATGATAAAAGACTTTGCTGAGAATGAGGTTAAGCCACTCGCTCAGGAGGTCGACGAGCAGGAGCGCTTCCCCCTTGAAACGGTGGAGAAAATGGCAAAGCTCGGTCTTATGGGTATTATAGTTCCCAAGGAATACGGCGGCGCAGGCGGCAATTACCGTATGTATATCTCCGCAGTTGAGGAGATCTCCAAGGCCTGCGGTACGACAGGCGTTATCCTTTCGGCACACACATCTCTTTGCGCTGCGCCCATTCTTGAGTACGGCACCGAGGAGCAGAGAAGGAAGTATCTTCCCGACCTTGCAAGCGGAAGAAAGATAGGCGCATTCGGTCTCACTGAGCCCAACGCCGGCACCGACGCGGCAAACCAGCAGACCACCGCTGTTGAGATGGAGGACTGCTACCTTCTTAACGGAAGCAAGATCTTCATCACCAACGCAGGCTACGCATCCACATACATAATCATCGCTATCACCGGCAAGGGTCCAAAGGGGCCCGAGATGTCGGCCTTCATCGTCGAGAGTGCCTTCGAGGGCTTCTCGGTTGGTAAGAAGGAGAAAAAGATGGGTATCCGCGGCTCATCCACCTGCGAGCTTATCTTCGAGAACGTTAAGGTTCCCAAGGAGAACCTTCTCGGCAAGCGCGGCGACGGCTTCAAGATCGCGATGAAGACTCTTGACGGCGGCCGTATCGGCATCGCGGCTCAG
>SVTZ01000100.1 GCA_015063525.1 Oscillospiraceae bacterium | reverse complement strand
AGATATCTTCGTACCATGAGAAATAAAATAGCTAGGAGAAATTGAAGTCCAAGCTTTTGTATAGGTGAGAGCCCTGCGTTTTCTTTGCGTCTAAGCTTTAACGTATCATCGAAAATACCGATCAGCGAATTGCCAAGCGAAAAAAGGAGCGCAAGCAGAAGCGAAAATCCTATCTCCTTGTCGACGAGATGAAAAATAAAATAAAGCGAAACAGGCAGAACGGTAAACATTATTGAAACAAGAAAAGCCAGGCCTCCCATTGTAGGCGTGCCGCTTTTTGACAGATGCCATGCAGGCCCATCTTCGTAAATCGGTTGCTTTGCTTTGCTTGATAGAATGGGAATCAGCAGCCTTTCAATAATAACGGTCAGCGCAAGAGAAAAAATCAGAATAAGCAGGCATAGAAATAAATTTGAATCCTTCATATTGCCTCCTTTTTTAGCTTTTAGGTTTGATAAGCTCGAGTATTCGCTCGAGCTTGATTCCCCGAGATGCCTTCATTAGAATAGTTTCGCCGGGGATCGTGTTGTTAATTATCTGATCCGCTGTGATGTCGGGACGTGATGTGTCGGGATTGCGGTAGATACGCCGGACGGGGAAGCCTGCTTCGCGTGCGCCCTCAAAAATGTATTCAGAATCTTTTCCAAAGAGAAAGAGATTGTAGAACAGCTCTCTCGGAATATTTCTTCCGATCTCAAGATGAAGCTCTTCGCTTTTGTTACCAAGCTCCATTACATCACCGAGGAGAAGGCTTTTTCTTCCCTCCGGATTTATATTTCGAATTGCCTGGATTGCGGAAGTTATCGATTCCGGGGATGCGTTATAATAATCTGCATAAAAATGTCTATTATTGACGGTTATAAGCCTCTGCCTAATATTATTCTTTGAAATTGAAGAAATTCCTCTTTTTAGTAAGGAAGGAGAAATGTCACAGAGAATTGCCGACGAGGCGGCCGCGAGGAGACATTTCTTTAAATGTATCTCTGAAAAAGCAAACTCAGATCTGCAGAAAAGCTTGCCCGAGTGATAAATCTCTACGATGTAATCAGATGGTGAAAGCAAATAAAAATCATCGCCTTTTTTATTTAAGCTAAAAACTGCCTTGTTTTTTATTCGGGAAAGTAAAGGTTCGTCTGCCGGTATGATTATCCTGCCTCCACTCATACCATCTGAAATTTCCAACTTTGCTTTTGCTATATTTTCTCGGCTGCCGAGGTTTCCGATGTGCGAGGTTCCTATGTTGGTTATTATACCAATATCCGGTCGCAGGCATTTTGATAGTCGGCTTATCTCACCGAGATGATTCATTCCCATTTCCATTATACATATTTCGGTTTCTTTCGGCGCTCTGAGAACCGACAGCGGAAGGCCTATCTCATTATTCATATTCCCCTCGTTTGCGTGGGTGTTATATCCTGTCGATAGAAATACTTTTAAGAACTCCTTTGTGGTTGTTTTACCTACGCTTCCGGTTATTCCTATATTATATAATAAATAAGGAAGATTTTTGTTATAATTATGGGCAAGATCCAGCAGGGCGGCTGAGGTGTTGGAGACGGCTACGTCAGCGATCTTGGCGTTTGCAGATAAGACAAATCCGCCTTTTTCTTTTACGCTGTCGACATACTCCTCGCCGTTAAAACGCTCGCCCCGCAGGGCAATGAACAGATCTCCCTCTTCAGCCTCTCTTGAGTCAGTGGTTATATACTTGATGACCTTAGAGCTGTTTGAGGGCAGTTTACCGTTGCATGCATTTGAAATATCGCTTAGAGTCATCGGCACACCAAGCTTTATACGCAAGTGTTTTTCCTCGCTTTTCTTTCTTTTAGTGTACGTTCAATGATCGCTTTCTCGTCGAAGTCCTTAAAACCCTCGGATGTAATGACGTATTTTTCGCAGCCCTTTCCGATAATGGCGACAATGTCTCCCTCATGTGCGCCCATAATAGCTGATCTGATCGCTTCCTTCCGGTTTTTGTTTATTTCGAAGCAGGCGTTTTCAAATCCCGATATTATATCGGATATTATCCTATTGGGATCCTCTTCTCTTGAGTTATCGGTGGTTACGATTATCCTGTCAGCGTATTTTTCAGCAGCTATTGCCATTCTCGGCCGCTTCGATCTGTCACGCATTCCTCCGCAGCCAAAGACCACCGTAAGTCGTCCGTCTGCCTTCAAGGAATGTAACTCCTTCAGTATATTATCAAAGGCGGCATCGGTGTGGGCATAATCTATTATTACCGAAATATCATCCTTTATTAATTCAAATCTCCCGGGTATTGTGCTTATGTTAGCAAGACAACGCTTTACGTCGCAAGGCTTACAGCCGATATCAATTAATACCGTCGCTGCAAGCATAGAGTTGTAAGCATTGTAAAGGCCGGGAATACCAAGCGAGGTTTTAAATGAAAAGCCATTACCGTGATAAATATAGTCGACTCCCAAAAAGCCGCGCTTTTTTATATTGCTTGCATAAACATCTCCGCGCCATAGTATTCCTGCAGAGATTTTTCTCGCTTCGCAACGGTCATATGCCATTCTAACGTAGGAGTCGTCAATATTGAAAATACCGCACTTGCATTGATTAAAAAGCTTGCACTTAGCCGAAAAATAACCTTCAATATCCCCATGAAAATCTGTATGCTCGGCTGAAAAGTTGGTGAACAGGGCATAGTCAAAGCGCAAGGGCGCAACCTTCTCAAGCGATAGAGAATGGCTTGAGACCTCCATAATTATAGTGTCGCACCCCGACTTTGACATTTGATTTAGCGTATTATAAAGCAGAGGAGGATCGGGCGTGGTCATGGAGTACCTTTCGTCGCTTACCGTCTCGCCGTTTATCCTTATCGAACCCGTACCGATAAAGCCCGGTTTATGGCCGAGATCCAACAGCACGCGTTCAATAATCGTTGCCGTTCCTGTTTTGCCATTCGTTCCCGTAACTCCTATAAGGGTGCTGCCTTCAAGGTTTGGAGCTTCGTATCTGTAACAGGCATTTGCAAGAGCGATCCTTGAATCATTAACACGAATTGCGTGGACGTTTTCGGGCAGAACTGCGTTAGAGTCGCAAATAACCGCGACCGGCCTTCTTGAGAGCGTTATACCCCCGGGATATTTTGCCGAGTTTGGAATTATAAGCAGGCTGCCTTCATCGGCTTTGTTCGGATCTGTTGATAAATGATCAAATTCAAGAGATATGTCTGCTTCCGAAAAAATATATTCTTCATTATAAATAACATCTGATATCTTCATTGCTGCCTCGCTTTATTAATCGTTAAAGTCGCTGTTTATGGCGCGGATAATAATTACGCTTCCTCGCTTGACGTTTTCGCCCGGTGGCAAAGACTGCTCTGTAACCGTATCGTCGGCGTCCGGAGAGGTAGCTCCTGCGCCGGCAAGCTTTACGTTAAGACCTGCGTTTATGGCGGTCTTTATGGCGTCCGCGCAGGAAAGTCCTGTAAGAGTCGGAACGGTGGAGGTTTCTATCTCTTTGTCCGTCGTATATAGAATAACCTTTGAAAGAGCTACCGTTATTATGTCACCCGCTGTCGGAGTCTGGGCCATTATGGTTTCACCGTTTCCAACAACTTCGTATTGGATCTTTGCCTCTTTTAGCTTTGACGTTGCGCCCCCTACGCTCAATCCAACGTAATTGTCGACTGTCATATTTATCTCCTCGGCGGAGGATTTGTATTCGAGATAGGGAAGAACCTTTTCCATAAGTGATGAAACATAAGGAGCTGCAACCACGCTTCCGTATTTAACGTTTGATTGCGGCTCGTCTACCACAATTATTGCTGATATTCCGCTGTCTCCGTTGAGCGCGTAAGCCACGGTCGATCCTATTCGAAGATAGGAATTGCCGTTTTCGTCAAGTATGTCGAATTTCTGAGAGGTTCCGGTTTTTGCTGCGATATCATAGCCCGACACGCCTGCGTTTTTTGCTCCTCCATCACCGTTTACACCATCTATAAGTATCTGTGATACGGTCTCGGCCACCTCCTTGGAGATTACCTGACGCTTTACGTCGGTATCGTGCTCTGATATGATCTTACCCTCGGAGTCGATAATCCGCTGAACCAGATAAGGCGTTACAAGCTCACCGCCGTTGGCAACCGCTGAGATCGACTCCG
>SVTZ01000099.1 GCA_015063525.1 Oscillospiraceae bacterium | reverse complement strand
TCGTCGGGAATACTACCTAATTTGACGCTTCAATACTATTTTTTTTGACTGCCTTGCGACAGTCTTTTCTCTGCGCTCATTTTTAGGCAAGGCGAAGCACGACTGTTAGTTATCTGTTTCAAACTTAATATCCTTCATCAAATTTATCACATCGCTATTATCATAATGGCAATGACCGATTTCAAAAAACATACTTTTATGACGTGAATAATATAAAATGGTCGTTTCTCTATCATCAATAAGAACTTTTAAACAGACACCGTCTAAATCCCATAGAGCTGTGTCCTCGCCTATTATTTCCACTTTCCCCTTTAGGTTGGCAGACTTGATATATTCCATAATTTCTAAAGCTTTATCAGTCATAATATCCACCTTTACATCTTTAGTTGACTTAGTTTATAGTCTCGGTGTTCAGTGTAAACATTTTGTCTACGGCATTTTTGAGGTCGGGGTATTCCGAAAGACGGTCTCCGTTCTCAACGAGCGCTCTCGCCTCTGAAAAGGCGGTGCTCAAAAGTCCCGTATCGTCACAGAGCTCGGCAAGTCTGAATTTTATTCCGCCGCTCTGCCTTATTTCACTGCCCGAGCGGAAAAAGTCACCGGGGCCTCTCATCTGAAGATCCTTCTCGGCGATAAGATATCCGTCGTAGGTATTCTTCATAGTGTCAAGCCTTTCACGGGCATTCCCCTCCTCGGCGTCGGACACGAGAACGCAATAGGAGCGCCTCTTTCCTCTGCCCACGCGTCCTCTCAGCTGATGAAGCTGCGAAAGACCGAAGCGCTCGGCATTCTCCACTATCATAAGCGAGGCGTTAGGAACATTCACTCCCACCTCGATAACGGTGGTTGACACGAGAATGTCGGTATTTCCCTCTGCAAAGCTTTTCATTATAGCTTCCTTCTGCGCCGCCTTCAGCTTTCCGTGCATATAAGCCACGCGCAGATCGGGAAATCTTGCGGCAACCTGCTCGGAAAACTCAACAGCCGCCTTCATAGTCTTTTTCTCGTCAAGCTCGTCCTCTTCTTCCTCTTCTGATTCCTCAACGGCGGGGCAGACGATATAGACCTGACCTCCCTCCGCGACCTGCTTTTCTATAAAAGCGTTGAGCCGCTCTCGGTAGCTTTCGTTTACCGCAAAGGTGTCTACCTTCTGACGCCCGGGAGGCATCTGGTCAATAAGCGACAGGTCAAGATCTCCGTAAAGCGCGAGAGCCATAGTTCTCGGTATCGGAGTAGCGCTCATAACGAGGGTGTGTGCGCCGCGGCTCTTTTTCGAGAGAGTCGCCCTCTGGTTGACCCCGAAGCGGTGCTGCTCGTCGGTGACTACAAGACCGAGGTCGTAAAATCCGAGTCCCTCGGAAATAAGCGCCTGTGTGCCGATCACAACGCTTATGCGCTCGTCCTCATTTTCACTTTTGAGGAGGTCGTAGATCTTCTGCTTCTGAGGCTTTCTCACCGAGGAGGTAAGGAGCGCGCAGGAGATACCGAGTGAGGAGAGCAGGGCGCTGAGATCGTTATAGTGCTGAATGGCGAGTATCTCGGTGGGGACCATAAGCGCCGCCTGCTTGCCGTTCTTTACCGCAATGTAGATCGCCACCGCGGCACAGATCGTCTTTCCGCAGCCAACGTCGCCAACTATGATCCTGCCCATCGCCACGTCCCTTGCCATATCTCTGCGGATCTCGGATATGACTCGCTCTTGCGCGTCGGTAAGACGGTAGGGGAGAAGTGAGAGAAGGGGGGAAATATCACCGTCGGGGCAGGGGTCAGCCGCCGAGTCCTTTCTCTTTATCTTTGCCATCGATATTCCGAGGGCAAAGGTGAAGAACTCGTCAAATATAAGGCGCTTTTTTGCCGCCGCGAGAGCCACAAAATTCTCGGGACGGTGGATATGTGACAGAGCGTAGGGAAGAGTACAGAGTGAGTTGCGTAGGCGTATCTCCTCGGGGAGAGGATCTGAAAGTGTGCTGAGGTTCAGCGTGTTCATAAGATTTCCCATGTCCTTGAGGAGCTGCTTACGGGTCAGTCCCTCGGTCAGGGGATATACGGGAGAGATCGGGGGTAGAGTATCCGAGTAGGGCTCGTAATCGGGTGATGACATCACAAATCCCTTTCCGCGCCGTTCGGCTTTGCCGTAAAATCGGAAATCAAGCCCGGGGGTAAAAACGTTTTTCAAAAAATTTCTGTTAAAATAGGTTATCTCGCAGACTCCCGAGTCGTCGTAGGCCTTGAATTTAAGGATAGACAGCCTTCCCTTGAGGGTAGCCGCCCTCGGCTCGGTGGCAACGGTGAGAACAAAGGTCGACTTTACGTCACTCGGGGCATTTTCAAGGAGAGTAACACTGCTTTTGTCCTCATATCGCGACGGATAGTGAGCCAAAAGGTCACCGAGGGTATAGATCCCCATTTTTCCGTATGCTGCCGCCCTTGCCGCGCCTACGCCGTAAAGGGCTTTTACGTTTGTTGAAAGCTCGAGTGCCATAAGCTCACCTCCCAAGATCATCTGAATAAATTATACACTTTTCTCGAGGCTATGTCAAGGATAAGCTAAAAAAGAGGAGATTTTTCTCTTCTGTGTGAAAAAAAGAAAAAATATTTACAATCTCAGCGCTTTTTTGTATTGACAACTGAGGGATAGTAATGTATAATAATATGTGAACATAAAAAACGGAGGTTTCCCCATGAAGAAATTTTTGGCAATTATGCTCGCCCTTCTTCTTCTCCTTTGCGCAGTATCCTGCTCTAAGGAAGACGAAAACACGGACGACAAAAAAGAAAATGAAGTTGTTGATACAGAGTCCGCATACACACCCGAGGGTAGCGCTGATTCCTTTGAGTACGGAGTTAATGAAGACGGTAACTATGAGATAATCGGTTTTAAGTCAACAAATTCCGCGCCTCATAAGGTAGAGATCCCTGCGGCTATCGATAACGTTGCAGTTACAGCTATCGGAGACGATGCATTCAAGGTATGCAATTATATATCCGAGGTCGTTATTCCCGATTCTGTTGTTGAGATCGGCAATTACGCCTTCTACGGTTGTAACTACCTCACTGCTGTAACGGTTGCTGATTCTGTTAAGACTGTTGGTATCGGAGCTTTTGATAGCTGCGTTGCTCTCGCGAACGTTAAGCTTTCGGCTGCTACCGTGTCTATCGGAGATTTTGCATTCCGCGCGTGTGCTGCTCTTGAGACTATTGCGATCCCCGAGACCGTTGAGTCTATCGGTGACGGCGCATTCTTCAAGTGCGCAGCTCTTAAGGAGATCGTTCTTCCCGCGTCTGTAAAGACTGTTGGCGATTGCGCATTCTACGGCACAACAAAGCTCACAAAGGCTACCGTAAAGAATGCTGAGATAGCTCTCGGCGAGTACGTATTCGCCGGCGTTGACAAGACCTTCGTTATCGTTGCGGCAGAGAACTCCAAGGGCGCTGAATACGCAACAGCATACGAGTTCGGCTTCGAGAAGCTTGCTTAAAGATCATTAATTAAATAAAAATACCGCAAGGCTTGGCGTGATACTCTTAACGGAGTATCACGCCAGTTTTATTCGCCTACGGCGAGTTATATTGCTACGCAGTGATATTCGGCTTACGCCGAGTGATATTCGCTTCGCGAGTTTTGTGGCGATTAAAATATCACTGAAGCTGTAAGGCTTCAATATCACTGTTGCGATAGCGATAATATCACTCCGACGAAGTCGGAATATCACTCTTGTTTTCTCTGCCGATTTGTGGTATAATGGGGTTAGTAAAAAAGCCTTCCTCTTCGAGAAGCTTGCTTAAAGATCATTAATTAAATAAAAATACCGCAAGACTTGGCGTGATACTCTTAACGGAGTATCACGCCAGTTTTATTCGCCTACGGCGAGTTATATTGCGTTGCAGTGATATTCGGCTTACGCCGAGTGATATTCGCTTCGCGAGTTTTGTGGCGAATAAAATATCACTGAAGCTGTAAGGCTTCAATATCACTGTTGCGATAGCAATAATATCACTCCGACGAAGTCGGAATATCACTCTTGTTTTCTCTGCCGATTTGTGGTATAATGGGGTTAGCGCAAAAGCCCTCCCGGAGGGAGCCTCAGGACTCGTGCAACCTTAGGGGTATGGGCTTTGCCCTGTGCCTTTGTAATACAAATGCGAAACTGGCGGTAAAGGCGAAAGGAAGATAATTATGAAAATTAGAGGTCATAGTTTTAAGTGTGAAAATCCATTTTTCGTATATTTCAAAAAACACTATTGTCCTCACTGCGGACAAAAGTGTTTTTTGAAATATCACAG
>SVTZ01000098.1 GCA_015063525.1 Oscillospiraceae bacterium | reverse complement strand
ATCTTGGTTAAAATCCGAGAGGTTCGCGGTATTCTCAACGGAACGACAAACTATATTTTAACCAAGATGTTTGCCTTCGGCGCCTCCTTCGAAGACTCTCTTGTCGACGCGCAGCAGAAGGGCTACGCCGAGAGAAACCCCGACGCGGATATTCTCGGTATCGACGCCTGCAGAAAGATTGCAATTCTCACCTCTCTTGTAACGGGGAAGCTCTTCCCCACAGATAAGATACACACCGAAGGAATCACCTCAATCAGAAGCCGCGACGTAAAGGCTGCCGAAAGCGTTGGACTTTCTATAAAGCTTCTCGGTAGATGTATCGTTACCGATGGCGGCGTTCAGGTTATGGTTGCGCCTTTTATGCTTACGAAGGACTCTCCGCTTGCCGGAGTTTGCGGCGTTTACAACGCGGTTGAGGTCATCGGCGAGCCTATCGGAAATCTTATGTTCTACGGCCAGGGCGCAGGTGCGGGAGCTACCGCATCGGCAGTTGTCGGCGATCTTATGCAGATAATGAGATCGGGCAGAAATTGCGCTCATCCGACTATGGTTAAGACTGCAGAGGGGCTTTCGGACTTCGGCCGGCTTGAGGCGAGAAATTATATTTCGGTATTCGGTATGAGTGCCGAGGAAATAAAAGCGGTCTTCGGGCAGGTGCAGATCATCTCTGAGGACGAAGAGTGTACGTTTATTACAGGCAATATCAAGGAAAGCGAGCTGCTATCTCTTATTGAGAAAAGCGGAGCAGACGTAAGATCGAGAATCAGACTTATATAAGGAGGACAACTGATATGATGAAGGTTTTACCGTGGATGTACAATCACGAGATAGTTAAAGGCATCGAGCCTTCGATGCGATATAAGGGAGACGTTCCCTTTGCAAAATGGCAGGCGGAGGCTAAGAAAAAGCTCCGCGAGCTTTTGGGTATGGATAATCTCCGCCCTGCCTCAGACACTCATTTCACAATTGAATACGTGAAGGAAGAGGAGGAGTACACCGAGTACCGCTTTACCCTTGAGAGCGAGGTCGGATACGTATTCCCTTCGGTTATGAGAGTGCCTAAGGGGCTTTCGGGCAAGCTTCCGGTTATGATTTGCCTGCAGGGGCACTCAACAGGTATGCATATCTCGCTCGGAAAGCCGATCTTTGAAAAGGATGTGGCTTCCATCTCCGGCGGCGACCGTGATTTCGTTGTGCGCGGAGTTAAGGAAGGCTTTGTTTCTATCGCTGTTGAGCAGAGAAACTTCGGCGAGTGCGGCGGTCACCCCGAAAAGGGCGTGCCTATGTGCCACGTCTCCTCGATGAACAATATTCTCGTCGGCAGAACGACTATTGCCGAGAGAATTCTCGACGTTTCCTGCGTTATTGACGCAATTATCGCAAACTTCGACTTTATCGACAGAGACAATATAAATCTTATGGGTAATTCGGGCGGCGGTACGGCAACCTTCTACACCGCCTGCCTTGAGGATAGAATCAAGCTTGCGATGCCCTCCTGCGCCGTATGTACATACAAGCACTCAATTGCGGCAATGGAGCACTGCGTCTGCAACTTTATTCCCGGAATTGCTAACTATTTTGATATGGGAGATCTGGCAGGACTTATCGCACCTAAGGCACTTGTTGTCGTTAACGGCAAGGAGGATCCCATCTTCCCTGACGAGGGCGTAAGAGAGAGCTATGAGATCATTAAGAAAATGTACGAGGCTGCAGGCGTTCCCGATAAATGCGCGCTTGTTACCGGTGACGGCGGACACAGATTCTACGCCGATCCCGCTTGGCCCGTAGTTAAGGAATTGCTTAAATAATCAGTTCAATAAAAGAGCAAGAGTAAAAGGATAAATCCTTCTATTCTTGCTCTTGTTTTTTTGTATATTCATTTTAAGGACAGTTTTAAAATGCGGTCCTCTTTTTTTATTATGGATGAAAGGGTGAGCAGTGACATAAAGAGAATGATAAGGTCGGTTATATAGAGAAGCCCCTCCGAGGAAACGGCGGCGGAAAAGAAGAAAAACGCAGGAAAAGCAACCGCAAAGATCGGTTTAAGCCGTGGAAAATAAAGCTTCGAGCACTCACTGCCGTAAAAATACCAGCATATAATGGTCGAATAGGCAAAGGCAAGGATAAGAGCGAGAAGGATATAGCCGGAAAATTCACCGAGAACGCTTGTAAAGGCTGCGGTAACAAGAGACATCGGCGATTTATATACTGAAATATTATCAAGGGATGTAAGAATGGCAATTCCCGTCAGCATACATAGCAGAGTTGTATCAAAAAACACCTCGGAAATGCCGAAAAGGCCTGCAACGTGCGGCTCTCTTCCCTCTGCGCGCGAGTGAGCAAGCGCTGAGCTGCCGACTCCCGCTTCGTTAGAGAGAATTCCTCTGGCAAAGCCCTCCTTTATAGCTATGATAGATACTCCACCGAGAGCCGCCTTACCCGAAAATGCCGAAGAAAAAATCTCCCAAATTACCAAAGGAAGCTTTGAAAAATTAGCAAAAATCGCCGCAAAACACATCAATATGTAAATGATTGTTGTCAAAGGGATGATAATTTCGGTTATTTTTTCTATTTTTTCTGCTCCGCCGAATATACATGGCGCGAACAAAACGGCAAGGATAAGCGCGGTTACTGCAGGGTTAAGGGCGAGAGTATCGTTTGCCACGTCAATTACAGCCTCTGCCTGAATTGCTGAGCCCATGAAGAGGGCAAGGGATACAGTCAGAAGGGCGTAAAGATGCCCGAGAGATTTCCCCGCATTACCGAAGGAGGAGGAAATAACCGCTGCCATCCCTCCTCGAGGAGATTTTCCGTCAAAGGTCAATAGGGTTTCGGCGTATTTTATCACCATCGAGAAAAATGATGAGAAAAAAAGCCAAAAAAGGCTTCCCGCGCCCCCGATCATTAATCCCGCCGAAACTCCGAAGATATTTCCCACGCCGAGCGTACCCGCAAGAGCGAGAAAGAAGGATCTGCGAGCATCTCTGTTCTTTAGTGCTTCAATAAATTCAGAGGTGGTTTTTATCGGGTGTATTATAAAGAAAAATTTTAGTCTTATAAGCAAAAAAAGGCCTACCGCCGTAACCAAGATCGGTAGTAAAAGCGAAATATCCATAAAAAACTCCTCCGATACATTGTATGCGGAGGAGTGCTTATTTATCACGAATTATCAAAGTACAAACAGGTCAAGTATCTTCCAAATAACAAAGATAGCAAAGCCGATACAGAAACCAATAAGAACGTAGTTATATACCTTGTCGAACTTCTTGTTTTTCTCCTCGTCGGCCTTATCCTTTTCGATATCCTCCTCGCTCTCAAGAAGCTCCTCGGGTATCTCGTCATAGTCCTCTCCCTCTGTCTCGTCAAGAGAAAAGTCGTAGCTTCCCTCTTTGATGGCCTTTGCGCGCTTGCTTGCGTCAATTAACAGACTGCTGACGGTGCTGAAGGTGAGACCGTCGGGATCGTTGCTTGTTATAGTAGACGTCAAATTTTCTATGGCTTCTTTTATCTCGGCGTATTCCCTTCCCTCGGTTGCGACGTCAAGAAGCTCGGCACATCCGTCACAGAGAAGCCTTGCATTGCCAACGCCTCCCATAGTAAGAACGGGCGCGTCGTCACGCTCGATGCCTTTTTTGCAGATACAACATTTTGCCATTGTAAGATTCCTTTCCTTTTTAGGCCTTTAGTCCTTGCCGTCCGAGCCGCCCTTACGAATTTCAGCTCTGAAAAATGCTAGATATTCCTCTCGCAAGGATTGTCTTTCTGCCTTCTCGTCCTCGGTAAGCTCACGCTCCTTGGCAATTCTGCCAAGCTCGTTAATTCTGTCTATTTTTTTCTTATCCATTTTACTTTCCTTTGCCGTAAAGCTTTGCTAGACCGCCCATAGAGGTCTCGCGGTATCGGTGAGAGAGATCCTTTCCGGTCTCATACATAGTCTTTATAACCATATCAAGCGATATCTTTCTTGAGCCGGAGAGGAAGTTCGCTAGATTTACTGCGTTGATAGCTCTCATCGCAGCAACAGCGTTACGCTCAATACAGGGTATCTGCACCAGACCGCAGATCGGGTCGCAGGTAAGGCCCAGGTGATGCTCAAAGGCGATTTCCGCGGCGTATTCTATCTGGTCTATTCCCATCTCAAACAGCTCGCCAAGGGCGGCTGCCGCCATTGAGCAGGCCGTGCCAATCTCGGCCTGACAGCCGCATTCTGCGCCGCTTATAGAGGCATTTGTCTTGGTCAGCGTACCGATAAGACCGGCAACGGCCAGTGCCTTTATTATCTCCTCATCAGAGAAGCGGTGCTTCTCCTGCATATATCTA
>SVTZ01000097.1 GCA_015063525.1 Oscillospiraceae bacterium | reverse complement strand
GGCCACAACCTGGCGCTATAACCAACTTAGCTATACCCACCGTATGGCGTGCCTTAAGGGATTCGAACCCCCGACCTACTGCTTAGAAGGCAGTTGCTCTATCCGGCTGAGCTAAAGGCACATACTGCATAAATGGCGCATTTTCATGCGCCATTTGCAAGATGGAGCGAGTGATGGGAATCGAACCCACGCGGCCAGCTTGGAAGGCTGGAATTCTACCATTGAACTACACTCGCATACGCATTCTTTTCAGAACCGCCTTAATATAATAGCACATCTTTATTTATTTGTCAATACATAAAATCAAATTTTTTATTTTTTTCGGAAATTTATTGCTTATTAAGCCTTTCTGTGATAAAATAGATTGGAAATAAGAAAATCGGAGGGTAAATAATGAAGAGTTTGTCAAAATTACTTATGCCCGACTACTATTTTGAACATTTTTATGATATAACTCCCGAGTTTCTCTTGGAAAAGGGGATTCGCGCGCTTCTTATCGACATAGACAACACGATAGCTCCGTATGAAGTGGCAGAACCCGATGAGAGAATAAAAACATGGTTCGCCTCGATAAAGGCGGCGGGAATTTCGGCAGCGTTTATTTCTAACAATCACAAAGATAGGGTTGAGCTTTTCAATAAAGAACTCGGACTTTATGCGTATGCCGACAGCGGCAAGCCCTCTACCAAAACTCTTATAAAGGCAATAGAGGATATGGGTGCGGAAAAAGAACATACAGCCTCGCTTGGAGATCAGCTTCTCACAGACGCACTTGCGGCGCACAGACTTGGAATTCCCGTAATAATAGTGCCGCCGATAAAGGACAAAAAGAACCTCTTTTTCAGATCAAAACGTCTGATAGAAAAGCCTTTTATGAGGAAATTTCACAAATTAAACAGTAAGGAAAAATGATATATGATAAACAGAGCAACCTTTGGTCCTGGAGGAAATAGCGAGTCTTTCTATGCTGAAAAATACAAATCCACCCTACAAGCGCCTGCGTGGCTTGCGGCCCGCGGTCTTGATGCTTACGAGTTTCAGGCGGGTAACGGAATTGCCGCAGGAGAGGCGACTCTCAAGAAGATCGGCGAGGAGGCAAAAAAGTGCGGAATTTTGATGTCAGTGCACACGCCGTACTACATTTCGCTCTCGGGAGTAGAAGAAGAAAAGCGTCTCAAAAGCCTTTCTTACATTGAAAAATCCTTGTGGGCAGCAGAGCTTTTAGGGGCTGACACAATAGTTATTCACTCGGGTAGCGCGGCAAAAATAAGTCGCGAGGAGGCCATGCGACTTGCTTCCGACACTCTTACAAGAACTATTGAGGCATTTGGACAGACAAAAATCAGGCTCGGACTTGAGACTATGGGCAAAATAAATCAGCTTGGTACGCTTGAAGAGGTTATCGAGCTCTGCAAGATCGCGCCGCAGTATCATCCCGTGGTCGATTTCGGACATCTTAACGCACGCAACGTGGGCGGATATTTCGTCACCGTAGACGATTACAGGCGCGTTTTTGATAAAATCGGTTCGGCACTCGGCAGTGAGTACGCATATAATCTGCACTGTCACTTTTCAAAGATCGAGTACACCTCTGCAGGCGAGAAAAAGCACCTGACCTTTACGGATACGACTTACGGGCCCGATTTTGAACCTCTCATTGAGGCGATCATAAAAGAAAACGTTGCTCCGCGCATAATTTGCGAGTCGGCGGGAACCATGGCAGAGGATGCCCTTGAAATGAAAAAATATTATAACGCGCACATACAATAAAAGGAGAGAAAAAATGAGCAACATCAAAAGATTTCAGCAAAAACTTAACGAAAAAGGTGTTGACGCGGCACTTATATCGTCCGAGCTTCACCAGAGATATCTCAGCGGATTCAACTACAGCGACGGATATATTCTTGTAACGCAGAAAAAGGCATATCTTCTGACCGATTTCAGATATATCGAGGCGGCAGAGGCGGAAATCTCAAGTGAGGATTTTGATATCCGTATGCCCAAGGGTATGCTCCTTGAGATAATCACTATTATGGACGCGGAGAACGTAAAGACGCTTCTTATCGAGGAAAATATAGTGTCTGTCGCGCAGAAGACGCTTTTTGAGAAGAAATTCGAGGGAGTTGAGATTCTTTCGGGCGCATCCGCGATACTTGACAATATGCGCGAGGTAAAAACGCAACAGGAGCTTGACACTATGGATGAGGCGCAGAAAATAACCGACGCGGCTTTCGCACACATAGTTAAAATGATGACTCCCAACATGCCAGAGATAGAAGTAGCTCTTGAGCTCGAATTCTTTATGAGAAGAAGCGGCGCCGAGTGCGCGGCGTTTGATACGATAGCGGTATCGGGCAGCGCGTCCTCAATGCCCCACGGAGTTCCAAGAAATGTAAAGCTTGAGGCGGGATTCCTTACCATGGATTTCGGTGCAAGAGTAAGAGGCTACTGCTCCGACATGACAAGAACGGTAGTTATCGGAAAGGCGGATGCCGAGATAAAGAGACTTTACGACAACGTTCTTAAAGCGCAGCTCGCGGCTCTTGACTTTATAAAAGAGGGTATTGTTTGCCGCGATGCAGACAAGGTGGCGCGTGATATAATAGACAATGCGGGCTATAAGGGTGCCTTCGGTCACTCGCTCGGTCACGGCGTGGGAATGCTCGTTCACGAAAGCCCGAGACTTTCCTTTGCGGCGCCCGAAACCATGACTCTTGAGAGAGGACACGTGGTTTCTGTTGAGCCCGGTATATATCTCTCCGGCAAGTACGGTTGCAGAATAGAGGATATGATAGCGATTGACCTCGACGGCAAGCTGTATAACTTCACAAAGAGCCCGAAAGAGATGATCGAGCTTTTCTAAAATGTAAACAATTTGTTAAAAATGAGGGAGGCGTGCCTCCCTCGCTTTTTATTGATGTAGCACGTTAAAGCCTTGAAACGACAAGAAAAGCCAAGCTTTTTTGCAAGTTTTCGGCTTCGTTCCGTCAAATTTGAAATATTTTCCATTCATATATTTAATGAGTTTTTTTTGAAAAAACCTTGACATATCAACCAACGGGTGCTATAATTTATGTAATTCTGCATACTTCATTTTTGTTGCGACCGACAAAAATACTTGTACGTGGCGTTCAGGACCGTCACGTATGGGTACTTTTTGAGGTTTGGCACAACAGTAAAGTGTGACAAATAAAATTTTTTATAGAAAAAGGAGAAAAGATTATGAAGAGAATATTTTTCAGTCTTTTTGCACTTGTTCTCGTAGTTGCAATGCTTCTTCCTATGGCATCTTGCGGCAAGGATCCTGTTGACCCTGTTGAGACAGATCCCGCCGGCACAGATCCCGTAGAGTCCGATCCCGTAGAAGAGATCGTAGTTGAGAAGTTCGAAGGCGACTTTACATACGAGGACGCAGTTACCACTCTTTCGGCTAACTGGAACACACACACTTATCAGACTTCTGATGAGTCCTACCCTGTATCCTTCCTTACAACAGGTCTTTATGGCTTCTTCTTCAATGATAACGCCATCTACACCTCTGAGAAGGATGCATACGCCGGCTACGTAATCGCTCCCGAGATGGCTGCTGAGATGCCTATAGACGTCACAGAGGCTGTTAAGGCTGCTCACCCCGAGTTCAACATTCCTGCTGATGCAACATCAGGTTACGCTTACGAGATCAAGCTTAACCCCAACGCAACATGGGAGAATGGTGAGGCTATTACGGCTGATACATACGTTTACTCCATGAAGGAGCTCCTTAACCCCCTTCTTATGAACTACCGTGGTCCTGACTATTTTGACGGTTCTTTCTGTATCGCAAATGCTGACAACTACTACTATCAGATAGCTGGTTTTGCAGGCAAGAAGCTTGAGATCACTGTTGATAAGTGGCTTGCAAAGGCAGATACAAATAAGGAAAAGGACCTCTTCGTAAACATGGACTTCTGGGGCTGCACAGGCGCTCTCGATGCAGAGGGTAACGCTGCTCCTCAGTGGATCTCCGTAACAGACGAGACTCTCTACCGTGACCTCGCAGTAGCTGAGGGTGAGGATGAGGACTGGATCTCCGCTAAGTACCTCTACGAGACATACCTTAAGCCCGGTGCACCCTACGCATCCTACAGCTCTGAGTATGTTGGTACAGGTAAGGTTTACGCTCCCGACTACGCTTGGGAGAACGTTGGTATCATCAAGAACGACGAGTACTCCATCACAATCGTTCTCGGCAAGGCTCTTGCTGGATTCAACCTTCTTTACAACCTTTCCGGTAACTGGATCGTTTACGAGCCCTACTACGAGGCTTCCAAGGCTCAGGTAGGTGACACAGACGCTTGGACAACAGACTACTGCTCCAAGGTTGAGAACACAATGTCCTACGGTCCTTACAAGCTCACAGCTTACCAG
>SVTZ01000096.1 GCA_015063525.1 Oscillospiraceae bacterium | reverse complement strand
TAATAAAATGAAAGAGGTGCCTTTACATGCCTTTCAAAATACATATTCTCAGGGAAAGAAACCAGCTCATTTTTGCCAACTACGGTTTTTTGTCCCTTTACTATTAATTCAAAGCTGCCTTCTAAAACGAAAAAAAGCGCATCTGCAAGCTGGCAGCCCTTAACCGTTCCGAATTCCTTAATATTCAAATAATTTGAAGCAACAAGACGCATAATTTATATATCCAATGCAATTTATAAAAAATGAAATATTTTATATGTTTATTGTAACATATTACATTTACATTGTCAATTGAATTTGATAAAATATATTCAAAAAACAAAAAATGGTATAATAAATTATATATTTGGGAGGAAGAAAATGAACACGGTAAGAACCGACAAATACGATTTTGTCGTTGCGGGCGGAGGAGTAGCCGGAATTGCGGCGGCTGTCAGTGCAAGCAGAGAGGGGCTTTCTGTTGCCATAATAGAAAAGCACGGTGTTCTCGGCGGTACCGCAACCGCATCGGGAATAAATCAGCTTCTCGGCGGGCGAAAGCTGGGAAAGGATAACAGACACATCCGTGTTGTTGGCGGTTTATTTGACGAGATAACAGACAGACTTATAAAAGAGGGCGGAGCCATCGAGCCCGATACTGTTAATCTTTCATTCAATCCCTACGGATGGTATCCTAGAATGGCATCGGGAATTTCATGCAATGAAAACGCTTTGAAGATATGCCTTGACGAAATTTGTCTTGAGGCTGGTGTTAGAGTTTATTTCGACACAGTGGTTACCTCCTGTGAATACAACGGAGACAAAATTCAGGCCTTAAACGTTTTTAATAAGGATGGATTTGTACGGATTGAAGGTAAAATGTTTGCTGATTGCACGGGAGATGCGGACATAGCTAATATGTGTGGAGTTTCCTACAGCAAGGGGCGAGATGAGGATGGTCTTACTACCATGACCTCCTTGGAAATGCACGTTGAATTGGTAGATGCAAAAGAACTTGTAAGCTATCAGAACGAGCATAATTCCCCAAAACTTGTTGAAATTATCGACAAACTGAAGGCGCAAGGAGAATGGGACTTTGTTTCAGATATTTTAGTTACTGTAAAGCTCCTTGAGGATGACGTATTTCTGGTAAACGTGGTACATCAGAAAGGAATAGACGGAACAAAGGAGGCGGACATAAGCCGAGCTCTCGCCGAAGGCAGAAAAGAGTGCGTTAAGCTTTTATCAATAATGAAAAAGTATATGCCCGGTTTCAAAAATGCCAGAATCAGAAAAATTGCCGACAATCTCGGAGTTCGAGAAACGAGAAGAATAAACGGAAGGTACACTGTTACAATCGAGGATGCCCTTTCCGGAAAGAAATATCCGGATACCGTTGCGGCAACAACCTATAATTTTGACCTCCCCGACCCGGTAAAGGCAGGATTTGACCCTATGCTGGGAGATACAAGGAATCCCAAAACTGACAGAAAATACATAGTAATCCGAATTCCATATCGTTCTCTTCTCCCCAAGGAATTTGACAATCTCATTTTCGCCGGTCGTTCTATAAGCGTTTGCAGAGACGTAATGGGAGCGGCGCGTATTATCGGTCCCTGCTTCATGACCGGACAGGCGGCAGGAACAGCCGCATCTCTTGCAAACGGTAGCTTTTCTTCTGTAGATACTGACAAACTGAGAAACCTTCTTTGGGAAAGAGGGGTTATAAACCCGGATACTCTACCCTTTGATTGACTGAGGTAAAAATGGATAAATTTTATTTTTTTGATTCATCTTTTATATTTAGCAAAAAAAGAACTAAGCTAAAGCTCGCTTCTCCCAAAAAAGAGATGACAGACATTTCCTGGATAGACCCCATGGATACGAACAGATCCATGGATATTCCGGACTGGGAATACAGGGTAAGCATTCTTTATCCTTTCGTGTATTATGACGAAAATGGAATAAGCGTTGACGGAATAAGCAGCGCAAAATATAAAATTTGGTATGAAGCTAGCGCAATTCCCAATTGCGATACCGGACGTAAATGGCTTGACTATATAATTGATAAAGACAATTCAAGAGAGGTTGTTCTAGGAGATTTCAAGAACTCTGCAAAGGGTATTATCAGCAATGTACACCCGGATTTTCACTTTGCGCTTTGCTATATGGAATCAAATGACGGAATTAACTGGCATAGGCCCGAATGCGGTGAATTTTACTATAAGAAAGAGGATGGAAGTATTATAGGAACAAACATCGTTTTTATTGGCGAACACGGTGAGGGAGTTGTAAAAAACACTCACCCTCTGGCCGGTAAGGGAGAGCCGAGATTTCTTTTTGCTTGTGCCAACGATGGTGTTGCAATTTCCTGCTCTGATGACGGAATCCACTGGCAGATTCCGATAAGAGTCTACGGGGAGTTTGAGAGCAGACTTCAGGTTCGTGGGGACAGCCAAAACCATATTTATTGGTCAGAAGAAGCTTCGAGATACGTTATTATTACAAGAGGAATAGAGTTCGATACATGTGAGCCGCTAAGAACTGTTTTAACTATTCCCGGACCAAAAAGACTATGCAAAAACCCGGAGGATGAAACTGATTTATCCGGTGCTCTCAACGAGTTTATCTATCCCTTTTCTGCTCTTGGCGGACCTCTTGATTCTCAGCCCTATTCAATGCCGACCTACCGGCTTTCCGACGGATACCATATAGGGCTTGTAAGTTTATTTAACTGCGATGATAAGTCTGACGATCCCTTCCACGTTTATGCCGCGTTAACCTGGAGTAAAGACCTGATTAATTGGAGCTATTTATGCGACAGAAAACCTTTTATCGATAACTGCCCGGTTTTAAAGATTGAAAAAGGCAACGATTTCGGAATGATTTATTGTGCTTCTCCTATTGAAGTAGATAAAAAACTGAGGATATATTACGCCGCGGTGCCCGAGGCTCATTATTGGATGTACAGCCATATTCCAACCGATTGGAAGGCTGTTGTTGACGAAAAATATCCTAAGGCGAAAGAGAAAAAAGCTATCACGAGAACCACTTCGCTGAATTTTGCCACTGTTGAGATCGACAGATTTTGTGGTCTTTATTCAGAGGATGGTGAAATCACTCTGAAACCTATTATCAGTCCTGACGGTAAATTTTCACTTACCGCAGACCTGTCGGAAACAGGAAAAATCACGGCAAGGCTTCTTGACGAAGAGGACAGAGTAATTTCAGGATTTGACTTTGATGATTTTAACGAAATAAACGAAGATATTACCGAAAAAGAACTTTCGTGGGCAAGCGATACTTCAAAGATTTCAAATAGACCCGTGAAAATTCAACTTTTGATTAAAAACGCTACCATCTATTCACTGAAGGTGAACGATAAATCCAAATCTTCAGACGAGGATAATCTTCCCCCTATTTTAACCAACACAAACAAATAAGTTTGTTAAATTAAAAGTCTTCAAAAAGGGGCTGAGCCATTCGCTTAATTAAAAGCTTTTGACTCAGCCTCTTTTATACTTACAAAATTATTACTTGATTACAACCTCGTGGCCTGTCGCCGCCGACTCGTAGATCGCGTCGAGTATCTTCATAAGCGCGCAGCCGTCCTCCGCGATAGAGGAAAGATCTCTGTTTGAAATAACCGAATCGACAAAGTAGTGTATCTCTCTTTCGAAAAGACCGTCGAAGGAGAGCGCCGTAGGTCTTACGAGCGAGAGGTCAGCAAGGTAGCCGTTTACCTCGGTGAACAGCTCGAACTCGGGCGAGAGGGTAGAGCCGCCCTTGGTACCGAAGAGCTGAATGTTTCCGACGTCGTTTTTGATGTGCATATTAAAGGATGCCTCAACCGAGAGAACCGCGCCGTTATCAAAGCGGATAAGAGCGGTAGCCATATCCTCAACGTCGTGTACGTCCTTTTCCGAAGCGCCGGTAGCTATGTAGCCGGGCTTATCCTTGAGCGCCTCTCTCTTGCCCATTCCCGAGAATGCCGCGCCGAAAACGCTGACGGGCTTAGGACCGCCCATAAGGTAGCGGACAAGGTCGATAACGTGAACGCCAAGGTCGATAAGAGGACCGCCGCCCGAGCGCGACTTGTCGGCAAACCAGCCTCCGGGGCAGCCGTTTCTTCTGAGATAGGTAGCCTTTGCGTAATAAATGTCTCCGAGATTACCCGCATCAATAAAGTCTTTTGTTATCTCGGCGTCGTTTCCGAATCTTCTCACAAAGCCTACCATAAGCTTCTTTCCGTTCTTCTTAGAAGCGTCGATCATCTCCTGCGCTTCCTTTGCGTTAAGCGCCATAGGCTTCTCGCAAAGAACGTGCTTGCCCGCATTGAGAGCCATAATAGATGCGGGAGCGTGACCGTTGTTCCAGGTGCAAACGCTGACCGCGTCGATCTCGGGAAGCTCCGCGAGCATCTTCGCCTCGTCGGTGTAAAGCCTTGTTAC
>SVTZ01000095.1 GCA_015063525.1 Oscillospiraceae bacterium | reverse complement strand
TTGAAAAACATCCCGAGCTTCGGGAGGAGGATATCTGTGCGATATTTATCTCTCCTTGCCCTGCAAAGGTGTCCTATTCACGTATGCCGATCGGTACTGAAAAAAGCGCAGTTGATGGAGTTATGGCTATAAGCGATATCTATTTTCCATTGGTTGCGGCAATGAACGATATGGACAATCCCGATAAATCCACCCAAAGCGGACTTATAGGAGTCAGCTGGGCAGGCTCGGGCGGTGAGTCGTCGGCACTTCTTAATGACAAGTACCTGGCGGCAGACGGTATTGAAAACTGCATACACGTTCTTGACGAAATTGAGAAGGAAAACTTTATCGGTCTTGAATTCGTTGAGCTTAATTCCTGCAATGGCGGATGCGTTGGCGGTACGCTTACCGTAGAGAATCCCTATATTGCAAAAGCAAGGCTCCAGAGCCTCAGAAGATACCTTCCGGTTTCTCTTAACCGTATAGATCACTCCGGAGAAAGCACAGATCTGCCCGAGAATATAAAATGGGATGCGGAGATATCTTACCAGAACGTGTCGAGACTTGACCTTAACAGAGCTGAGGCGTTCAAGAAGATGGCAAAGATACAGAGCATTAAGGAAAGCCTTTGCAGTCTTGACTGCGGCTCCTGCGGAGCACCCACCTGTCTTGCCCTTGCAGAGGATATCGTAAGAGGAGAGGCGAAGATCGAGGACTGTATCATAAGACTTAAAAAAATTCAAGACGAAAACGGAGAAAAACAAGAATGACTATATCGGAATTTGCCGAAAAAATAGGCGCGCAGATCTTGGTGATGCCTGACCCGGATGCCGAGATCACGGGAGGATATTGCGGAGATCTGCTCAGCTGGGTAATGGGCAGGGCAGAGGAAGGACAGGTTTGGATCACTATAATGACAAACCTCAATATTCTTGCTGTGGCAACTCTTTCGGGTATCAGCGGAATACTCCTCAGCGAAAACGTTGAGATCGATTCCGGGGTTATAAAAAAAGCCGAGGAGCAGGGAATAAACATTATCAGAACGGCTATGTCTACCTACGAAGCCGCTCTTGCACTGGGAAAATTATAAGCTGTACCTGACCGAAAACGATAGAAAGGAGAGCGACCGTGACCTACGACCTTCACATCCATTCCTGTCTGTCCCCTTGCGGCGACGAGGATATGACCCCAAACAATATCGCGGGGCTTGCTATGCTTAACGGAGTGGAAATAGCGGCGCTCACCGATCATAATACGACGCTCAACTGCCCGGCATTTTTTGAGGCGTGTAAAAATTATGGCGTTGTTCCGATACCCGGTATGGAGCTTACTACCGCCGAGGAAGTGCATATGGTCTGCCTGTTTCCCTCACTTGAAAGTGCGATGTCCTTTGGTGAATACGTGTCGAATAACCGTATGAAGATCAAAAACCGCCCCGATATCTTTGGAAAGCAGCAGATACTTGACGGAGAGGACAACGTTATAGGCGAGGTGGATGAGCTGCTTATATCGGCCTGTAATCTTGATATTGATACTGCGTATAGGGAGGTTATATCTCGCGGCGGCGTGGCATATCCCGCGCACGTTGACAAGCAGTCTAACGGAATAATTGCCATACTCGGTGATTTTCCCGATTATATCGGCTTTACCTGCGCTGAATTTCACGATCCGTCGAGAATAGAGGAATATACCGAAAAATATGCAGCACTTAAAGGGTTGGTTCATGTCAATTCGTCGGATTCTCACTATCTCGATACAATGTCGGTGGATCCTCCGGATATGCCTATATTGCCGAGTAATGACCCCTCAAAGGTAAGACAAAGGGTAATTGACTACCTGAAAAGACTGAATTGAGCATAAAGTTGTAAATTAAAGTTGAAAAAAGAGTTATAATTTTAAAAAAACTATAGACAAAAATTAAAAAGAGTATTATAATATGTAGGATATGTGGCATTTTTATGCCCGATATCAAATTTTGCTTTTATTATTTTATAAGAAATTATATAAGAGGAGGACTTTTAACAATGAAAAAAGGTTTGACTACTGTTGAGTTTCACGGTACAAAAGAGCAGGAAGCAAAGCTTTTGGCTGTAATCGCCGAGCTCAAAGACGTTCCCGGCTCTATGATGCCCATTCTTCAGCAGGCTCAGGATATCTACGGATATCTTCCCATCGAGGTTCAGCAGATCATAGCAAGAGAAACCGGTGTTTCCCTTGAAGAGATCTACGGAATCACAACATTCTACTCCCAGTTTAAGCTTAACCCCAACGGTAAGTACGCTATCGCGGTTTGCCTCGGTACAGCTTGCTACGTAAAGGGAGCGCAGGAGCTTATCGACGCTATCTCCAAGGAGCTTGGAATTGCTGCCGGCGAAACCTCCAGTGACGGTAAATACTCTCTCGAGGCAACACGTTGCATCGGTGCCTGCGGTCTTGCTCCCGTACTCAGCATTAACGGTGATGTTTACGGAAGACTTACTGCAAAGGACATCCCCGGTATCCTCGCAAAGTATAAGGACTGATCATAATCAGAAGGATATGAAAGAATTATCCTTGAACGTTCTGGATATAACCCAGAACTCTATAACCGCAGGAGCAAACAATATCGATATAAGCCTCATCCTTGATGCCCACGGCATCCTCACTCTTTCAATAACCGATGACGGTTGCGGAATGACGGAGGAAACGGTCAGAAACGTTATAAATCCATTCTATACCACGAGAACTACACGAAAGGTAGGAATGGGAATACCGCTTCTTAAGCTTGCCTCGGAGCAAACGGGTGGACAGCTTACGATATCGTCAAAGCACATCTCGGAGCATCCATCTGATCACGGTACCGTTATAAGCGCTACCTTTGATACAAAGCATTTGGATTTCACTCCGGTCGGAGATATGGTGTCAACGATATGCACGATAATTCAAGGTCATCCTGAGGTAGATTATACCTTCCGTCACGAGACGGGGGAAATAAGCGTTCAGCTCGACACAAAGGAGCTGAGGGCCGCACTCGGAGAGGGAATACCTCTTTCGGAATTCGAGGTTATTAATTGGATAGCCGAATTCCTCCGGGAGCAATACCAGAATAAAAATTAAAATGGGGGAAAATACATATGAAATCATTAGCAGAACTCGCAGCGATCAGAGAAAGAATGAAAGATAAAGTAGCTATGCGCGAGAGCGATGGTAATCTTCGCGTTTCGGTAGGTATGGCAACCTGCGGTATCGCTGCAGGCGCCCGTCCCGTTCTCAATGCCTTCGTTGAAAAGGTAACGGAAGCAGGACTTGCTGAAAAGGTTACAGTAACTCAGACAGGCTGCATCGGCATTTGCCAGTACGAGCCCGTTGTTGAGGTTTTTGAAAACGGTAAGGACAAGGTTACTTACGTAAAGATGACCGCTGAAAAGGTAGCTGAGATCGTAGAACAGCACCTTAAGAACGGTAACGTCGTTGAAAAATACACGATCGGCGGCTACAAGGCTTAAAGATCGTCCGAAAAGAAACATTAGGAGGAAATAAGAATGATACGTTCTCACGTTCTGATTTGCGGCGGTACCGGTTGTACTTCTTCCGGAAGCAACGGCATCAGAGAAGCAATGGAAAAAGAACTCAAGGCTAAAGGTCTTGAGGAAGAAGTAAAAGTAGTTACTACCGGCTGTTTCGGACTTTGTGCCCTCGGCCCGGTTATGATCGTATATCCTGACGGCACCTTCTATAGCATGGTAAAGCCCGAGGATATTCCCGAAATCGTTGAAGAGCACCTTCTTAAGGGTCGTCCCGTAACCCGCCTCGAATATCACGAGCAGACAGGTGATCATCACATAGCAACATCTCTCTCCGACACTGTATTCTATAAGAAGCAGAAGAGAGTAGCTCTCCGTAACTGCGGTGTTATCGACCCCGAGAACATCGACGAGTACATCGGCAGAGACGGATATAAGGCTCTCGGTAAGGTTCTTACCGAAATGACTCCCGACGAAGTTATCCAGCTTATCCTTGATTCCGGTCTCCGCGGACGCGGTGGCGCAGGATTCCCCACAGGTCTTAAGTGGAAGTTCGCTTCGGGCAATCGCGGAAACGTAAAGAAATTCGTTGCGTGTAACGCGGACGAGGGTGACCCCGGTGCATTTATGGACCGTTCCATCCTCGAGGGTGACCCTCACGCGATCATCGAGGCTATGGCTATCGCGGCTTACGCTATCGGTGCTGATGAAGGTTACGTTTACGTTCGTGCAGAGTATCCTATCGCTATTCACCGTCTTCAGGTCGCTATCGACCAGGCTCACGAGCTTGGACTCCTCGGCGATGATATTTTCGGCACAGGCTTCAACTTTGATCTTAAGCTTCGTTTCGGCGCAGGCGCATTCGTTTGCGGTGAAGAGACAGCTCTTATGACATCTATCGAGGGTAACCGCGGTGAGCCTCGTCCCCGTCCTCCTTTCCCTGCAGTAAAGGGTCTGTTTGGACAGCCTACCGTCCTCAACAACGTTGAGACATACGCAAACATTCCTCAGATCATCCTTAACGGTGTT
>SVTZ01000094.1 GCA_015063525.1 Oscillospiraceae bacterium | reverse complement strand
GGCGGTAAATCGCGCGTTATGGTATACTACTTAAAGTATCTTATAATTAAAATATGTTTTATCACTTTACAAATAAGAATTCAGCTAAAAAGAGGTTTTATCATGATTTCCGTACCTATTTCGGTTTATTCTCTCACGGATGACAACATTGATACGTATTTAAAACAAATGCAGGAATGTAAGGTCGGTCGTATATTTTTCTGCGGAATGGGATACCCCTACGACGAGGGCTTTATTTTCAAAAGACCCGATGAGCTGGCGCTTCTCAAAAAAGCAATCAGTAAATTCAGGTCCGGCGGATTTGAGATAGGAATCTGGCTTGGCGCCTTCGGTCACGGCGGAATTCTGTACTCGGGAAATTCGGAAAAAACCAAATGGAAATACCGATCTATCGTGGGTGCGGACGGAAAAACCGCAATTCACGGTCTTTGTCCAAGAGATGAAGCTCTCAGGAAAGATTATTTTGAAGGCCTCCGCTCTCTTGCAAAACTTGGTCCCGACATTTTGCTTTTGGACGACGATTTCCGTCTTAACGACCGTCAGGGATATAATTTCGGATGCTTCTGTCAGGTATGTAAGGCCGAATTCGATAAGATAGTAGGAGAGAAGGTATCACACGAGGACCTTGCCAAGCTTATCTTTACCGGAGGCAGAAACAAGTATCGCGACGCTTATATGCAGGTGTCAAACGAAACTCTTACCGACTTTGCAAGGGATGCAAGAGCGGCTATAGATCAGGTTGATCCTAACGTCAGGTTTGCCACCTGCACGACTCCCAGCCACTTTGACGTGACCGGTACGGACGTTGCACAGCTTGCATATACTTTTGCAGGTAAAAGCAAGCCTTTTACCAGAGTTTACGGCTCTCCCTACGTTGATACAAACATTATCGGCGCGGCAGAGACTGCGAGAATGCTCTTCTCCTGGCTTGAAGGAAAAGGGATCGAGGTTGTATCGGAGGGTGACGTTTACCCAAGACCCCGTTACAATCCCTCGAGCTCATCAAAGGCTCTCGAATTATTCAATATGATACTTTCGGCATCCGGAATCGGAGACAACCGACACGATTACATAGTTGATTACTATTTTTCACCCGACTACGAAAGCGGATATATCGAACGATATATTAAAAATGCACCTATTCTAAAGAAAATCGAAGAGATGTTTAAAAGTAAGCGGGGCTCAGGCGTTAGAGTTATAAGCGCCGAGCATAAGATAAGAGATACCCAGCTTCCTGAAGAAATCTGTGACAGTACTCTTAAAACTGTTATGATAAACGGAGTATCGAGTCCTGCCACCGAGCTGCTCTCTAAAAACAGTATTCCCACTACCTACTCGGGAGAGGGACTTCCCCTGCTTGTATTCGGTCAGAGCGCTGCCACCGTCACAGAGGAGCAGTTGAAACAGGGTGCGATCCTCGACGTCAAGGCGGCAGAAATTCTGAGGGACAGAGGGGTTGACACGGGTATTCTCTACTCCGAGAAAAAGACCTTTGATGCAGAGCGTTTCGTTAAGGAAGGCGGTATTGCAAAGGTTATTAACAACGGCGCACAGTATGAGCTTACCCTTAAGGAGAGCGCAGAGGTTATTTCGGAGTATCTTCCAAGCGCTACCCCTTCCTCCTACCGCTACGAGAATGCCTTAGGACAGCGCTTCTTCGTTATCGCATACGATGGGCTTCTTGCAAAAAAATGCCCTAATTTTACGAATAGCTATTACAGACAAAAGACGCTTTTTGAGGCGATCGAGTGGATGAATGGAAATGCCCTACCCGTAAAGTCCTATAAAAATCCTAACCTTTACACAATTACGGCAAGGGACGAAAATTCTCTGTCGGCTCTTCTCGTCAACGTTAACCTTGACGACGTATTTTATCCGGTCTTTACTCTTGACAAAGAATATAAGGAGATAAGCTTCTTGAACTGCACCGGAAGGCTCGAAGGAAACAAGGTTATCATCGAAAGTGACATTCCGGCTTACGGATATGCGGGATTTGAGGTTAAATAGTTTTCTTGACAGATTTATACCTTTTAGGTATAATAGAGCAAAGAGAATCTTTGTGACAAAGTATTCGGAAAAATCAGCAAGTAAGAACCAATTAGGTTTGCCATAGCCTTCGCCCTATCTGACCACCATGCGCTGCCCACCTGCTTAGAGGATGCTTTTTCGGTTTATTTTTTTATGTTGTTTCAGCAAAAAAGGCAGCTCGGATGAGCTGCCCCTGATATTGGCAAATCTTTGCTAACGGTCAATTAGCCGTTGTTCTTGATCGAGTTCTCGTAGGACTCAACCATTTTCTTTACCATCTGTCCACCGATGCTACCGGCCTGCTTAGAGGTGAGGTCACCGTTGTAGCCCTGCTTAAGGGTTACGCCAACCTCGTTTGCTGCCTCCATCTTGAACTTGTTAAGTGCGGCCTTTGCCTCGGGTACGTTTACCTTGCTCTTAGACATAAGAATTAATCTCCTGTTTTCATTTTAAATCTATATTAATCGAGCCCGAAGGAATTCGCCCCATCGGGCTCGTTCCCTGACTCTGTTTTTATTGTGCCGCGTTTTAGGTGAAAATATTACTTCTAATTTATGGCAGAACGGTATTGGGGGATTCGGGACAGCGGATACGGTAAACCGGACTGTTTATTAAAAATCCCTTTATCGTCAATATCACTTCCGCACCGCAAATCAATAAAATCTTCTTTTCACCTTCAGGGCACAAATATATTATGCACAAAATGCCGTTCGATATTACAAAAGGCAGAGATACAAATTCTTGTATCTCTGCCTTATTTTTTATTCACGATTCAAAATAATATATAATTTGAGTTTTTGGAATTCTTAAGATATTCTTTAAATTATCGCGGTTGTGCCCCTCAGGGCTTCCTTATAGTATACGGGAGGTGCGAAGCTTCCTGTGTGATAACCGTTGATAAGGCGAATCATAAGAGCGTTGAGTGCTTCTACCGTAACGTTCGGGAGGTCGGGATCGTGGTGAGGATTACCGATACCGGAATCGTCGGTGACGAATACGAAGGTACCGCCGGTGACAATTGCCGCTGTACGCATCAGATACTCGGTAAAGAGATCTGCGCCGCTGCAGATGATGGGGCAGATGCGTATTCCAAGCTCCGCGGCTCTTTTGGCCTCGGTTGCAAAGCGGGTCTGATTATCCGCTTCGCTGTGGGGAGGTGCGTCGAGGACCTGGAATATAATTTTGGTGGAGGCAGAGCTGCTCCATTGCTTGGAAAGCGCAAGCTCAAGCGCACCGTCAACCGCCTCGGGATAATCTCCGCCGCCGGTCGCAAACTTTGATTTGATGTTGCGGATTTGCTCGTTAAGATTTTCCTCGACCGTTACGTCAAGAAAATCGTGGTATGAATATACCTCGCTGTCACCCTTATCGCGGTAGAAGAGGAGCGCAAGATTAATTACGGCATTCTTGTTGCTTTCTGCAACGGATTTTACGACGTCGCTAAGCTCGTTTGCAAGGAAGGAAAGCTCGTCGCCCATTGATCCCGTCACGTCAACGACGAGCATAAGATCAATTATATCGCGCTTGATGCTTTCGGCATCAAGGGTAAGTCCGTATTCGCTCTTCCCTTCCTCGGCATCTACTGTCAGAGCGGCAGTACCGACTGTTGCGGTGATCTTTGCATAATCGGTCGGGAATCCGTAGGCGACGCCGTTTGCATCGGTTACCGCACCGAAGGTTACGTTTCCCTCTCCGTCGGCGAAGAGTATCTCAGCTCCCGCAAGAGGATTTTCACCGTCGGTCAGCGTGACCTTGACGCGGTTGAAGGTGGAAAGCGACCAATAGCGGGAATTGTCTTTTATAAGCTCCTCAAATCTGTTCGTACCGTCGGCGCTCTGAGAAATGAGGGAGAGCCAATATGAATAATTATCGTTATCGTTCCAAGCCGCCGCAGTTATGAGACCTGCGGTATTGCGATCGGAATCATAGTCACCCTTGCCCTCGGAGCCGTCTGTCACTTCTCCCTCGCCGTTAGGTGCCGAGTCCTCGGGTAATTCGGGCATGCCCTCCGTATATCCGCCGCCATCGGCGCCTGAATAGTCTGCTGCTCCGCCGCCTGCACTGAATCCGTCAGCACCGCAGGAAGAGAAAGCAAAAAGAGACAGTACTGCGATCAATAATACGATAAAGAATTTTGACCGTTTCATGAAGTTGATCCTCTCTTTCATTTGAAGATTTTCGGTCACGGTTGTCTTGCTATTATGACCTTACAACATCATTATATACTATCTCTTTTATTAAATCAATGAATATTTGGTAAACTTTTTATAAATTGAATATGTATTTTGGGATATTTATGTGCAAATTACACATTTTTAAGGGGTTATGAAGCTGTAATCGACCTTGATATTCTCCTTGCCCTCGGCAGGGACGTAGGTGATGTCCGCAATCTTCAGCTCGGGGTGGGGATCGTCGTACCAATGCTCGTAGAGGTATCCCTCTCCGTTCTTTACGGGATAGGTGGAATATGCCGCCTCGAGTCGCAGTCTTTCGTTTGCGTCGACTGCAGCGA
>SVTZ01000005.1 GCA_015063525.1 Oscillospiraceae bacterium | reverse complement strand
TCTGGTTCTCCCCTCTTTATCCCTCTCCCGGAGTGGACTGCGGATACGATATTTCAAACTATCTCGATATAGCAGACGAATTCGGCGGCATGGAGGCTTTTCGCCGTGTGCTTGACGGTGCACACGAAAGAGGTATGAAGGTCATTATGGACCTTGTTGTTAACCACACCTCGACAGAGCACGAATGGTTCAAGAAGAGCCGTCAGCGAATTGAGCCATACACCGACTACTATATTTGGCGTCCTGCAAAGAAGAACGGAGGCATACCAAACAATTGGGACTCGCTCTTTGAGGGCAAGGCGTGGGCTTGGGATGAGGTAAGGCAGGAATACTATATGCACCTCTTTGCCATCGAACAGGCGGATCTTAATATGGACAATCCTCTGGTGCGTGAGGAGGTAAAAAATATACTTAAATTCTGGCTTGATATAGGAGTTGACGGCTTCAGAGAGGACGTTATCACCTTTATCTCCAAGAAAGAGGGACTGCCCAACGACTACCTTATGCCTGCGTCAAAGGGACTGTTCTACTTCAACCACGGTCCCCATCTCTACGAGTATTTTGACGAATTTAAGCGCGACGTATTTTCAAAATACGACTGTATGACACTCGCCGAAGCGCCTATGGTAACACCGAAAAAGGCTCTCGAATACATCACCGAGGACGACAGTCAGGTGCTTGACATGATGATTCAGTTCTCAACGCAGGAGGCAGACTGCTTCTTTACCGACTTCCGTCACCTACCCTTCAATCTGCGTAAGATGAAACGCGCCTTCTCCAAGTGGCAAACCGAGCTTGACGGAAAAGGCTGGAATATGCTCTACATCGAGAACCACGACCACCCCAGAATGGTATCAAGATACGGCAGCGAAAAATTCCGATGCGAGAGCGCAAAGATGCTTGCCGCCATGTATATGTTTATGAAGGGAACGCCCTTCGTTTATCAGGGTCAGGAAATCGGTATGACAAACTGGTATCCCGAGAGAGCAGACATGTATGAGGACGTGCAGACGAGATGGCAGTACAACAACGTTGGCGTCAACCGTCCCGAGGAAAAGAGACTCCGCACGCTTTGGAACGGCTCGCGTGACTCGGCAAGAACTCCCGTTCAGTGGTCTGACGAAGAAAGCGCGGGCTTCACTACAGGAACTCCTTGGTTCTACGTTAACGAAAACTATAAGGAAATAAATGTTAAGAGTCAGGAAAACGATCCAGGCTCGGTACTTAACTTCTACCGCAAAGCTATTAAGCTTCGTAAAACGCTCTCTGCCGTAAAGCATGGTGATTTCAAGGAGTATTTCAAGAATTCTTCTAAGCTTTACGTATACTCGCGCGAGGATAAGAGGCAAAGGCTGCTCGTCCTCTGCTCCTTCTCAGAGGAGAATATGAAGATGAAGATCCCAAGAGGCTTCGACATCAGCAAGGCGCAGTGTATGCTCTGTAACTATGCCGACGTTAGCAGCGCAGAGCTTCGCCCCTATGAGGTAAGAGTTTATCTGTGGAGCTGATACCGACATTTATAGGCGATGAGGCATTCAGACCAAAGGTCAGAGCCTGCATCAAGGGATATCTTGATATATCCGACAATTATTCATTAAGCATCGGCTTATATAAAGAAGGCAGAATTTTCGTTTACTCAAACAGCGATGACGTCTTCTCGCTTCAATATGATATCGGATCTGTAAGCAAGACCGTCACCGCCCATCTTATGCTATATTTAGCCGAAAAAGGCTTGGTGGAGCTTGACAAGGAGGTATGCTGCTATATAGATCTTCCCCGCGGAAGCTATCCTACGGTGTATGAGCTGCTGACTCATACCGCGGGCTACCATAACCTAACGCCGATTGAGATTACCCTTCCCTCTCTTCTTTCTCACGGCTATGCAAGAAAAAATATATATGAGGACTGCACCTCGAAAAAAGTGGTACAGTGTCTTAAAAAGAGACAAAGGGTTGCGAACGCGGGATACGGATACTCGGATTTTGCCTATGCCGTGCTTGCGGTGGTTGCCGAAAACGTATCGGGCTGCCGTTTTTCCGAATTGTTTGAGGACTTTATACAGAACGAGCTTTCAATGAAAAAAACGGTGATTATTGCAGACCCGAAGAGACGGACTCCACCTGCGGCAGACAGAGGCAGGATATATAATTTCTGGAATTGGAACGCAAATAATCCATACGTTGCTGGCGGAGGACTGGTAAGCAATTTAGCTGATATAATGAGCTATCTTTCATTGCAGATAACGAGCAATGAAAAATATATCACCGATGCCCATAAGCTATGTTGGGCATCCCTTTCTCCAAACAGCAATATAGCCACCTGCATCGGCTGGCACACATACAAAAATTCAAACCAGCTGTGGCACGTTGGCGGAGTGGGAACCTTTCGCTCATCGGTAATATTTAATAAAAAGCGACAGATGGCAGTGGCGGTGTTGGGAAACGCAAAGGGCGTCGCATCGGCAAACGTGCATTATCTTGCAAAAATGCTGTATAGCGAGATAAAAATCAACAAAATTAAATTTTATAAGGTGAAAGAATGAAAAAAAGGGAAATTCGGCAGATCCCCATTTCTCTTCCCGAGGAAATCGGCAGATTATGTGAGGGATCAAGGATTTTTGACAGCTCCTGCTCTCCCGAAGCGAGGGTTTACCTTATTGACAAGGACGGCGGTTACTACTTAAAATGCGCCGATAAAGGAACTCTTGCGCGTGAGGCAACAATGACAAAATATTTCCACAAAAAGGGGCTTGGAACAGAAGTTTTAGGCTATATTTCTCAAGACAGAGATTTCCTTTGACCCGCGCGGTGGCAGGGGAGGACTGCACACACGAGATGTATACAGGAGAGCCGAAGCGGCTTTGCGATCTTTTGGCAGAGAAATTACGTGAGCTTCACGAGATAGATTTCTCCGACTGTCCCGTAAAGGACAGGATAAGCGAATATCTTGCCTTTGCCGAAGCGAATTACCGCGCAGACACATATAACAAGGAGCATTTTCCCGACAGCTTTGGCTACTCCTCGGGCGAGGAGGCATATCGCGTGCTGAAGGAGGGCGGCTCGCTTCTAAAAAACGAGGTGCTTCTCCACGGAGACTACTGTATGCCCAACGTTATGCTTGATAATTGGCGCTTCTCCGGATTTATCGACGTGGACAGCGGCGGTGTTGGCGACAGACATATTGACCTTTTCTGGGGAAGATGGTCGCTTAGCTTTAATTTAAAGACCGACAAATACTGTGAGCGTTTTCTTGACGCTTACGGACGGGATAAAGTTGATGAGGATAAGTTGAAGATCGTTGCGGCGGCGGAGGTTTTCGGCTGACGGTAATGCGGTAATTTAAACTATTTGATTGACAGACGATCTGTAAAAGAAAGGAATGGTCTTAAATATGTACGACCTGCAAAACAGATGGAAGATTGAAGGCGGAGAGCTACACTATTACGGTCTGCGAAACAGAGCCGATATGTTTAAAAACAAGGTAAAGCTGACTAAAAAGCAAATCGCAATTATAGACAGGCTTCCCTGCGAGCTTGGAGAACGGGATCTTGCAGCCGTAAAGCCAATGCTTGGCGTACAGATCGTCAAGGCGGATAAAAAGAGACGAACTCCGAAATCGCTTGACGAGGCTGTGTTCTGCAAGACCTGTATTGCCAATGATTTTATAATTCCCGGCATTGAGTTTGACTCAGAGGGAAGATGCCCTATGTGCCAGACGGAGGACGTGACAAGCAGGTTCAAAAGCGTTGTTCCGGTGATGAACAGCTTCCCGAAAGCAAAAAAATCCCGCTTCGACGTTGCGGTATTCTATACCGGAGGCAAAGACTCTACATATCTACTCTATTATCTTTCAAAACAGCTTGGGCTTTCGGTTCTTGCACTGACTTGGGAGATACCTTATATGTCGGATAGCGCAAGGGCGAGCATTGAAAATGCAAAAAAGAAGCTGGACACGGTGGAATTTATCACGAGAAAGATTTCAAATGACGATCTGAAAAGGATATATTCAAAGCTTTATTCATTGAGCGAAAACACCTGCTCCTGTCCCTCGCTTGCTTACGTGCTGTTTTACCCCGAGCTTGTAATAAACCGTGTTCCCTATTTTGTGGCGGGCAACGAGCCTGCACAGCTTATCGGGCTTTACTACAACCACATGGCACCTGCCATATCCTACACCTTTGCCGAGAACAAGGCTCTGAATTCGATCTTTAACGTTGGAAGAATTCTTACTCTGCGTCCGCCCCTGAAAAAGGGGCAATTTCAGACTTTGCTTACAATGAAGCAGCTTGCCTTTGGCGACAATCCGCTGAAAAATCTGGCGGGCTACCCCAACCTGCTTATATACAATATTGTTGAAGCAATAAAGGAGGTGCCTAGCATTACGGCGCCTTTAAAGAGAGCTATTCGATCCTCCTCCCGAACCGGAAACATCCCTGCCTTCGTTCAAGTGGATTTTGACGACATTTGCGGCGGTAGGTACGATTGGCGAAAGATAAAGGACACTATAACAAAAGAATGCGGGTGGGTTGCCCCCGAGGAGAGTGACAAGGGCTTGCACACGAGCTGTAAGATAGAAAAGTGCAAAGAGTATTCGCAATTTATAAGATTTCACGAGATGAGAAGCAATATGATTCCCTTCAGCGCCCTCGAGATCTCTATTGCATCGAGAAAGCAAAATCTCACGCGTGATGAGGCTTTGTCCGAGCTTCGCAGCTCTCTTGGCTTTTCGCTGACCGAAATTCCCGAATGCGCCATTATGAAGGAGTATTTGAAAGGATGAACGCTGTAGCCTATTTTTCCTGCACGGGTGAAAGCAAAAAGATAGCGGAGCATCTTGCAGGAGAGCTTGATTTTAATCTATTTGAAATACGTGAAATCGGTGAGTGGGAAATTGATAACCTTGTGCTCGCTTTTCCCGTACATTGCCAGAATATTCCCGAGCCTGTGAAGGATTTACTTTGCCGCGTGAGAATAAAAAATCTTACCGTCCTAGCAACCTACGGCAGAATGTGTTCGGGAAACGTACTTTATGAGATCGGTAAAAAATATAACAGCAATATAGTTGCGGCGGCGTACATACCGACAAAGCACAGCTATCTTGAGGAAAAAGGGTTTTCGGATTTCGACAGACTTGCGCCTCTAATAGAAAAGATCAAGTCTCCGAGCAAAGTGAAGCTGCCGAAGCTATATAAAAACCCTCTCGCTGACCTGCTTCCCGTACTGCGTAGCAGAGTCGGAGTAAAAATGATAATGAACGAGAACTGTGACGGCTGCGGAATGTGTACCGATAGATGCAACTTTGGCGGAATAAAAAACGGCGTTATAAACACAAAATGCGTAAGATGTCTAAAGTGCGTTGCAAATTGCCCGAAGGGAGCTTTAAGCTACAGGACAAGACTTCCGTTAAAGATATATCTAAACAAAAAGAAAAACAACAAACTCATTATTTATACATAAAAAACAAGCGCAGATGGCTGCGCTTGTAAATAATTATTTACTTAATTGCCGTATTTTGCGGCAAAAGCCTCGCGGGAGGCGTCCTCGCCACCGGTCGCTTCAGCGATCGGAATTATGCCGAGGCATTCCTTGATAAGAAAGATAAGCCGATTTCGCTTCTTGATTACCGGGGTGTTCAAGACGTGCTGAGCGTAAAAGACGGTGAGACCGTTCTTTTGGTCCACCCAAAGTCCTGCGCCTGCAGCTCCGCCCCAGCCGAAGTCGGTTATTCCGTCACTGCCGTCAATCGAGCAGCGGACGCCGAGGCCGTAGGCGTATTTTTCCACGATAAAGCTGTCGATGCAATGGCCTATCTGATTAGTCGTCATAAGGTCAATCGTTTCCTGCTTCAGGAGCTTTCCGGTACGGAGAGCCTCTCCGAATTTGATAATATCATCGACAGTTGAGACGCAGCCGCCGCCTCCGCTTTCGTACTCAGGCCACATACTGTAAACGTTGGTGGGCTCGGTAAGGCTTGTTTCCTTCGTCGAATAATCGTATTTATACTGGGGCGCGAGCTCATGTCTATCCTCGGGCGGAAGAAGGAAGGTAGAGCGAGTCATTCCCGATGGTTCGAAAATATTTTTTCTAACGTACTCGCCAAATCTCTCTCCCGTCCATATTTCAATAAAGGAAGCTAAAACGTCGTGGCAAAGGCTATACTGCCATTTTGTGCCCGGCTCGAAGTCGAGAACTGCCTCGGCAAGATATTTTGCAAGCTCTTTTGTTGGGCAACGCTCGTTTGTTCCCTCGCGGAATTTCACCATTGCCTCGCCCTTCATGCGGTAGTTAAAGCCTGCCGTCATACGGAAAAGGTCTCTGACGGTTATCATATTTTGGGCGGGAACAGGCTCGCCGTCCTGGTTTTTCACAAGCATCTGCCCGTATTCGGGAAGGTACTTTGCGAGAGGATCGTCAAGGCTGAAGACTCCTTTTTCATAAAGCTGAAGGGCGGCGGTCACGGTTATAACCTTCGACACCGAGTATACGTAATAAAGCTCGTCACCCTTCATAGGGATTAGATTTTCTTTATCGGAATAGCCGTTTTTATGACGGTAGATACACTCGCCGTCTTTATATATACACATATCAAAGCCCGGCGTTCCAAGATCAAGGAAGCTGTCGAGCAGGTCGGTAAGTTTTTCAAACATAGTATCATCTCCTTTGTAAGACAATTTTAGCACACGGGGCCTTATAAGTCAAGAGAAAATAAAAGTTTTTAAAAAGAAAGGAAAAACAAAAAATGAAACACAAGGGTCTAAAGATTACGGCGGCGATTCTTACTTTTATCGCGCTGTTTATGGTGACGGTCAACGTGATACCGCCGAAGAAAAGCACAGAAAACAATCCCTTTATCGTGGCAGATGGCGATCTGCCGATGATCGCAGCACACCGAGGCGGCGGAGACAACAACCCCGAGAACACGATGCTTGCCTTCCGCGAGGCGATAAACTCCTACGGTGCGGATATTATCGAAAGCGATCTTTACCTTACCAAGGACGGCTATCTTGTCTACAACCACGACAGCTATATTGACGAGACCTGCAACGTAAACGGCGATCTCACCCTTGAGGAGGTGGAGGAGCTTTGTGACAATAAAGAAAACCGCCATTACATAAAGGATATGACGCTTTCCGAGCTTCGAGAGTACAACTTCGGTTATTATTTCGAGAACGAGGAGGGCGAGAGAATATATAAGGACGTCATCGACCTTGAGGCGACGGGACTGCAGATTGCTACCGTCGAGCAGCTTTTTGATGAGTTTTACGAGACCAATCCCGGCCTGCTTTTCATCGTTGAGATAAAGGACGAGGGAGAGAGAGGCTACGAGGCCTGCAGAATTCTTGCCGAGACCTTAAATAAATATCCCGAATATGAGGATCAGATAGTTATCGGCACGTTCCACGACGAGATCGAGGTCGAGCTTCGCGAAAAATATCCTCATCTTATGCGCGGCGCGTCTACCGGAAGCGCGGCAAAGTTCATTCTGACCCAGTTTGTGGGCCTTAATATTTTCGATGGCGGCGATTTTACCTGCCTGCAGATACCTATGAGCTACGATCTTGGAATTGAGGTTGCCCTTGACAAGGCGACTATCATCAAACGCGCTCACAGACGTAACATCGCGGTACAGTATTGGACTATCAACGACCCTGACGAGATGCGCCTGCTTATCGAGCTTGGCGTTGACTGCATTATGACTGACAACCCCGCCCTGCTTCGCGAGGTGCTTTCGGAATACGAGGCAAAAAATTAATATAAATTGAATTTTTACGCTTTGGTATTTACAAAAAGCCTGAATTATAATATAATAATTGTTGAAAATAAGTTCAGGAGGCAGATATGAAAAACTGTATGGAAGTAATTATGACGCGAAGGAGCGTCAAAAAGTATCTTTTCGATATGCCAAAAAAGGAAGATATTGACAAAATAATTGATGCCGGCCTTGCGGCGGCAAGCGGAAGAAATATGCAGGCATCGGTTATCGTTGCGGTAACGAATAAAGAAATACGCGACGAGCTTTCAAGAGCAAACGCGGCAATTATGGGGGCAAGCGCAGATCCCTTCTACGGTGCGCCCTGCGTTCTTGTGGTTCTTGCAGAAAGGACAGCCCACACCTACGTTTACGACGGATCTCTAACCCTCGGAAATATGATGCTTGCCGCCCATGAGCTTGGACTCGGAAGCTGTTGGATACACAGAGCTAAAGAAGTTATGGACCAGCCGAAGTGGCAGGAATGGATAAAAACTCTCGGCCTTACGGGTGATTACGAAGGAATAGGAAATCTCGTGATAGGTTATATCGACGGCGATTATCCTGCCGAAAAGGAGCGCAAGGAGGGACGTGTGGTTTATGTCGGCTGAGAAGACCGTAAAACCTATCGGCAAAATCAGGAATTTGAAGCAAAAGACAAAGCTTATACTGATACTTGCTGCCGAATTCGTTGCAATTATCACGGTTCTTCTGCTTATCCTCTTTGCGGGAAAGAAAACCTACACCGTTACATTCGATCTTGACGGCGGCATTCTGATTTCGGGCGATCTTGAGCAGCGGGTTACGCAGGGGCAGAACGCGACTCCGCCCACGGCGGCAAAATACGGCCATTACCTGCTCAGGTGGTCGGGCTCTTACAGATCTGTAACACGTGACGTGACCGTAAAGGCAATCTGGGAGTACGAGACGAGCCCCGGCATAGAATATTCGGTACCCGATAATACCAACTACTGCCTTATCTCCGGCTCGTTTAAAGAGATACAGGGCGAGGTATTTATCGGTTCATACTACAACGAGCGACAGGTTATGGGAATTGAGGCCGAAGCCTTCAAGGACAGGACGGGAATTACCGCAGTCTACCTGCTCGACGGTATTCTCGCAATCGAGGAGGAAGCCTTTGCAGGTTGTGAGAGCCTTGAAATAATAGATGTTCCCTCCACCGTCGTGCGTATTGGAAAAAATGCTTTCGCAGGATGCAAAAATCTTAAGGAAATAATCCTCCCCGAGTCACTTAAGACCATTGAGGCAGGAGCATTTTCGGACTGTAGCTCGCTTGAGCGCGCAGTATTTCCCGATGGGCTTAGCGTTATAGGACAGGAGGCCTTCATCGGTTGCGAGTCTCTTAAAGAGATTGTTCTACCGAAAAGCCTAAAAACCATAGGTACCAACGCCTTTAATACATCCCAAATGACAATCAATCTTTACATTTTGGAGGAGGATCTGCCTAAAGGCTTTGCAGAAGGCTGGTGCCCAAAGGATGCAAAGATAATATTTGACTACGGTGCTATAATAGAGGGTGAGGATGAGACTGATTCTGAAGGTGACAAGTCGGAGGATAGCAGCGGTCTGTGGGGTGGCATTTTATGAATATGATGCAGATGGTCTCCATTATGGTGGCCTGCTACTTCATCACTCTCACCCTGCTCTGCATATACCGAGATATAATTAACGTCAAGATCGCTAACACTGTATTTATTATTGTAGATCTGATATTTTTCCTCGGTTGGAATTACGCGGCATATCAGCGAGGATGGCTTGAGGACGGGTTTATGACCCTTGAAAATATAAGTCCGTTTATTATGACACTGATTCCTCTTACAGTATTTATGAGCGAGAAGGTAAGGAGCTATTGCAACAGTGCCATAGCTTTTCTATGGATTGGAATGTTCCTTGCGCTTATGATCAGCCCTCAGCACGCATATATCTTCAGCTATCATATCGAGGCCTCATTTATTTACTCAACCGAGGCGGCCTGTCATCTTCTCGCATCGCTTTACGGCATTTATCTAATCATTTCAGGGCAGGTCAAATGCGACTCCAGACATTGGGTAAAATCAATTGTTTGTATGTTCTCGGTAATAGGCTTCGGCGTGTTACTTAATTATCTCTTCCATATCGATAACTTCGGCATGGATCCTTACGGCGATTACACCATATATATGATCGACATTTTCGGCAGCTTTGGAGCAACGCTTATAGCATATCTGCTGGGTGTTCTCGTAGTTCTGACTCTTGGAATGCAGTTTGGCAGCCTGCTTAACCGTCTGGTAGTGGCGGCACACCTGCCCGAGCTTCCGGAACGGAGCTCGGATGTGTTTGAGGATGCTGAAAAGGAAGAGGACGGAAACTTCGCGTTAGGCGGAGAAAAAGCCTTGGCAAAGGATCTTAAAACAAACAACAGTAAAGAAGCGAAGGGGGAATGATGATGAGCGATCCCATTTTAGAAAGAAGAAGTATCAGGAAATATAAGGAGAAAAACGTACCGAAAGAGCTTATTGACAAGCTTCTTGAGGCAGCCTGCGCTGCACCCAGCGCCTGCAACAGGCGTCCTGTGGATCTTTTTGCGGTTACAAACACAGAAAAGCTTGAGGAACTTTCGGCATCGGGTAGATTTACCAAGATGAAATCGCCTCTCATCATAGTAGTGGTGGGAAATCTAAGCCGTGCCCTGCCCCTGCAGCTTGCAGACTACTGGATACACGACGCAGCGGCAGCAAGCCAAAACATTCTTATTAAGGCCACCGAGCTGGGACTTGGCAGCTGCTGGTGCGGAGTGCATCCGCAAACAAGGATGATGGCAAAGGTGAGCGAGGCCTTAGGCCTTAGCAAAAATCAAATCCCCTTTTCCATTATTAAAATAGGATATCCCGACGAGAGCCATGAGCCTCATTCGGGATATGATGAAAAACGCGTACATTTTATTGAATGATAGGAACTTGATATGATCGAAGCGATTGGCGAGCTTTTAGCCTCGATACCAAAGGAATTATACGTATTTATAATATCGGTTTTGCCTGTAGTGGAGCTGCGCGGATCCATTCCCGTGGGCGCGGCTCTTGGATTGCCGTTTTATCTGAACTACGGTCTTGCGGTTATAGGAAATCTTCTGCCGGTGCCTTTTATCCTTGCCTTTATCCCAATGATACTTAACTTTCTTTCAAGGTTCAGAGTTTTCAGGCCAATAGTTGAGTGGTTAAGAAAAAAGGCTGACAAAAACAAGGATAAAATAGATAAAAATTCAAGAAAAATAAACACCTCCGAAAATGAAAACTGCGTCAAACAAATCGGAGAGCCTATAAACGAACAAATCGGAGAACCTATAAAAAAGAGAAAGCTTTCCGTAGGTATATTCGTTGCCTTAATGCTTTTCGTTGCTATTCCCCTGCCCGGCACGGGCGCGTGGACAGGCTCTCTTGTCACGTCGCTTTTCGATATGCCGAAAAGAAGTTCATTTCTTGCAATAATGCTCGGAGTAATGATAAGCGGAGTTATTATGTGCCTTGCCTCCTACGGCGTGATTGGATTCTTATCATTTTTATTATAAATTTATTATAATACAAAAGCGATCCTGATCTTTTTTGTTTCAGGATCGCTGTTTATTTACTTTTTCCAGAGAGTCAAGGGCAGAACGAAGCCCTCGGGATCTGCGGAGGAAATATCGCATGCTACAATCTTGCCGCGATAGATAAAGAGGTTTGCATAAACCTCGCCATCGTAGTCGTATCCGGTGACCTCGTATGTATAGCGGGTAACCTTCTTGTTCTTGTATTTCGAGAGATCGAGCCCCTGTTTTCTTTGAAGCTCGTTGTAGCCCAAAATAACGCGGTCAAAGCTCTCGGGCATTCTGAATGCCGTCTCGCTTTCGCTCTCGGGATCCACCTTCAGGTTGAACTGCTCGATAAATGCAATACGGTCCTCCTTGGTCTTTATACCGCTGTAATCTATATCGGTGGCAGAGCTCATAGCCGAAACGCTGTTCGTCTGTCCGGCAATGGCGAGACCCACGATAAGTACGACCACCAAGGCAATAAAGCCAAAAAGTTTAACCGTTGTAGCGCGAATGGAATATATGAACATAGCTTTTCTCCTTTATCAAATGCTTTGTTCAATTATATTTGCGCCCCGGGTAAAATATGACGGAATAAATTCTCAAGTTTGAAAGTGAGTATTTTTCATATAAAAAAAGGACTGCCGAAGCAGTCCCTTTCTCGCCTATTTTTGTCCGCCTATTAGTGGTTGCAGCAGCAACAGAAAACAATAACGATAGCAAGGATGATGATCCAAGTACAGTTATCGTCAAAGATATGGCATAAGCAGTTGTTGTTCATTATGTTTTCCTCCAAAGTCATGTGTTGAGCGTTTCATCGCTCGTTATTATAATATGACTTTAGAGAAAAAAGGTTATACGTTTGTGAAATCAAATACGGCATTGCCGTCCTTCAATACGAGACGAGCCTTGAAATACTTACCGTTTTTGGAGATAAAGCTGGTAATAACTCCGGTTGAGCCATCGGTAAGAAGGCGGCGAACCTCCGAAATCGGAATATCTCTATGGCAAATATTGACTCCGACGCGGAATTTGCATCCGTCCTCAAATCCCATACAGCCGTAACTAAATTTTCCTCTCACAACATTTTTGCCGCACGCGGGGCAAGTTCCGATTATCTCTCCGTATTTTCCGGTGTCAACACCTGCCACCGCGGGAGGTGTTCCTCCGTCCTTCTTAAAGACCTCGGCTATCTCGCACTCGGCAAGCTTTACGCTTTCGTCAACCGTCATTTCTCCGCGGTAAACCTTTTTCAGCGCCTTGCCAAGCTCGCTGGTCTTGTATTTATCCATACTGATAGAGAGTCTGCTCAGCGACTCAATAAAATGCTCGCCTCCCGGGAGAATGGTGTAGACGTCCTTTTTCAAGGCGATATATCCGCTTTTCTTGGCGTTATCAATAATTCCCGATCTGGTTGCCTCAGTACCGAGCTCAAGACCTTCGAAAATAGCGCGGTAATCCTCTGCGTCGTCAACCTCTCCCGACTCCTCAAGCTCCTTTGCTCTCGCTTTATCATCCTTGAAGGGATTTTTCAGATAATTATTTAACGTAGTAATGGTGTAATGCTTTGGGGGCGTTGTCTGTTTTTCGGCAGGCTTAAAGTCGATATTTACCCGGTCTCCCACCGAGAGATTAGGCAAAATTTTGTCCTTTTTCGTATAGTCGTCGTACTTGGTCCAGCCCTTTTCAAGAATTACAGTGCCCTTTAATGAGAATTCCTCAAGCTCGCCAACCTTTATCTTGATCTCCGACTTCTGAGCAACGCATTCCTCTGCGCAGAAAACAGCAACGAAGCGGCGAAATACTGTGGAATACACCTTGTTTTCGTCATCGCTCAGCTTTTCCTTGCTTGGTATCTTGTATGTCGGTGTCAGAGCCGAGTGAGCCTCAATCTTCGAGTCATCAAAGATGAGCTTGGAGTCCTTGAACCTGACGGGGTAGCCCAGTTTCGATATGTTTCCAATAATAGAGCGCATCTTGTCCTTCTCCGCGGTGGCAAGATACTCGGAGTTTGTTCTCGGGTAGGTTAAATAACCTTCCTCATACAGCTTCTGTATTATTTTTAAGCTGTCAGTCATGCTCATCTTGTATTTCTCGCCCAGGACATTCTGCAAGGTTGAAAGAGAAAAGAGCTTGCCGGGAAGAATTTTATCCTTTTTACTAGTAACGTCGGTTACGACAGCACCGGTGTCATTGTATAGCTTTGCGGTGTCGGCAGCCTTTAAAATCTCGTCTTTTGCAAGCTTTTGTTTACTTGTAAGCTCGATTTTCTCTCCTTTTGTCTCCTCGGAGCTCGAGATAACGAAATATTTTTCGGGGGTAAAATTGCGTATTTCCATATCGCGGTCATATATTGCGCGTACTATAGGTGCGATAACGCGGCCGACGCGTAGCAACTTTCCTGTTTTGATCGTTGCATAGCGAGTCAGGTTTACGCCGTAAAGCCAATCGATATAGGTACGAGCAAATCCTTCGCCAGCAAGGTTATCGTACTCGCTTTCGTCCTTCATCTCAGTGATGGCCTTTGCAACCGTCTCGGGAGTCTGGTCGGGAAGCCAAAGACGCTTCTGCGCCTTCTCGCTTTTCAGCGCGTTGTTAACGCAAAGACGAACTATTATCTCTCCCTCGCGGTCGGCGTCTCCGGCGTTTACGATAGTATCGACGTCATCGCGGTTGACAAGGTAGGAAATTATGCCGAACTGCTTCTTTACGCCCGAATCGACAGCCTTTTTATTATCCGCCTTACGAAGCTCAAACTTAAATTCCTTTGGGAAGCAAGGGAGATTATCAAGAGTCCATCGACCGCTTTCGGTGGGGGAATAATGCTCTATATCCGCAAGAGAGAACAGGTGGCCAAACGCCCACGAGACAATATAATTTTGACCGATATAGTATCCGTCCTTTTTATCCATCTTCTCACCAAGGCCTGCGATTATATTTCTTGCAAGGCTTGGCTTTTCGGCAATAATAAGTACCATTTTGTTCTCTCCTTTCGCAAAAACGCCCGTGGCGTTTTTAACTTTTTTGCAGCAAAATGTCTATCATGTGGACTTGCCGCAGGCAACGTACACATATCACACATCAAAGGCGCATATCACTCTCGCAAAGCGAGAATATCACGCTTGCGTAGCAAGCATATTTTATATTTTACCACACTTCAGGAAAAATTTCCATAGGTAAGACGAAAAAGTTTTGTTTTATTTTGTAATATATTTTTCTTTACTTTTGTTTTTATCTATGTTATAATTATAAGAGACAAATTTCGGAGGCGTTTATGGCAAAGTTGTATTTTAAATACGGTGCGATGGGATCGTCAAAGACGGCGAGCGCGCTTATCGTTAAATTCAATTATGAAGAGCGTGGAATGAAGGTTTGGCTTATAAAGCCGGCAACCGACACACGCGACGGCGACGATATTATTAAATCGAGAATAGGTCTGCTCGCACATTGCCGAGCGATCGACAAGACCGAGGACGTATACGAGGTGTTTAAAAAGGAGGCAGGAGACGTTGACGCAATTATCTGCGACGAGTGCCAGTTCTTCACCGCAGAGCAGATAGACGGATTCAGGCGTATCGTTGACGAGGACGAGCTTCCGGTTCTGTGCTTCGGTCTGCGCACCGACTTCCTAACCCACTCCTTCCCCGGAAGCGCAAGGCTATTTGAGATCGCAGACTCCATCTCGGAGATAAAGACCATCTGCGAATGCGGAAGCAAGGCGACCGTCAACGCACGTATTAGCGACGACGGAAGGGTGGTTACCGAGGGAGCCCAGGTCTGCCTTGGAGGAAACGACAGATACGTTGCTATGTGTCACAGATGCTGGAAAAAGAGAATAAACGACGAAAGGAATACCGAAAATGAAAATAACTGAAATCCTTGCTAAATGCGACCACACCCTTTTGCTTCAAGGCTCTACATGGGAGGAAATCAAGGCTATATGCGACGACGGAATAAAATTCGGCTGTGCTTCGGTTTGTATCCCCGCATCATTCGTTAAGCGTGCGAAGGAATATGTCGGAGAAAGCCTCTCTATCTGCACTGTAATCGGCTTCCCTAACGGCTACTCCACAACAGCAGTTAAGGTTTTTGAAACCGCAGACGCTATAAAAAACGGCGCCGATGAGATCGATATGGTAATTAATATCGGAGATCTTAAGGACAAGAGATACGACGATATCTTAAGCGAAATAAACGCAATAAAGGCTGCCTGCGACGGCAAAATTCTCAAGGTTATTATCGAGACCTGCCTTCTTACTGATGAAGAAAAAATCAAGATGTGCGAGATAGTTTCGGCATCCGACGCGAACTTTATTAAGACCAGCACGGGCTTCTCTACCGCGGGTGCTACCAAGGAGGACGTTGCTCTCTTTGCCAAATACACCACAAACGGCAAGAAGATCAAGGCGGCGGGCGGAATTGCCTCGCTCGAGGACGCTGAGGACTTCATAAATTTGGGCGCAGAGAGACTCGGTACAAGCAGGATCGTCAAGCTTGCAAAGGCAGAAAGCAACATAACCGGATATTGACAAATGTAAAATTCATAATGCAGAATTGTAGGGGCGACCATTGGTCGTCCGATAAACAACAAAGGAGAAAAACAATGGATAAATCAAAATTCTACACACCTCATATAAAGGCAACCCCGGATGATTTTGCAAAAACCGTGCTTATGCCCGGAGATCCCTTAAGAGCTAAGTTTATCGCAGAGACATTCCTTGAAAATGCTCTTCTCGTAAATAATGTGCGCGGAATTCACGGATACACCGGTCTTTGGAAGGGCGAGCGCGTTTCTGTTATGGCAAGCGGTATGGGTATGCCCTCTATCGGCATTTATTCCTACGAGCTCTTCAACAACTTTGGCGTTGAGAACATTATGCGCATCGGCTCTGCCGGTGCTATGAGCGAGAGCGTTAAGGTAAGAGACATTATCTTCGGCATGGGTGCTTGCACAAACTCAAACTTTGCTGTTCAGTACAATCTGCAGGGCGCGTTTGCTCCTATTGCAAGCTACGATATGATGAAGGTTGCAATTGAAGAGGCAGAAAAGCTTGGCGCAAGATACGTTGTCGGAAATCTGCTCTCCTCCGACACCTTCTACAATGCAGACAGCGAGGCTACTATGAAATGGGCAAGGCTTGGAGTTCTCGGCGTTGAGATGGAGGCTGCAGCTCTTTATATGAACGCAGCATACCTTGGCAAGCGTGCTCTTGCTATATGCACCGTTTCCGACCATATTATTACGGGTGAGGCTCTTGATGCAGACGCAAGACAGAATTCCTTCACCGAGATGATGGAAATCGCGCTTAATACCGCAATACGTCTTTAATTTACAAACAACAAAAAGGAGAAAAGAAATGAAAGCTAAAAGAGTTTTTCTCATAGTTCTTGACTCCGTTGGAATTGGCTACGCGCCCGATGCCGCCGATTTTGGCGACCACGGAGCAAATACTATGAAGCGGATCTCCGCTTCGGATAAATTTTATATTCCCAACCTTCTTAAGATAGGACTTGGCAACATTGACGGAATTGATTATCTTCCTAAAACCGAAAATCCCCTTGCCGCAGTCGTAAGGCTTCGTGAAAAGAGCCGCGGAAAGGACACCACCACCGGACACTGGGAAATGATGGGTATTATTTCCCAGAGGCCTATGCCCACCTACCCGGACGGCTTCCCGAAGGAAATTCTTGAGGAATTTTCAAGGCGCACGGGACGGGATGTTCTCTGCAACAAGCCCTATTCGGGCACTGACGTTATCCGCGACTACGGAAAGGCGCACTGCGAATCAGGTGACCTTATCGTCTACACCTCGGCAGACAGCGTATTCCAGATCGCGGCACACGAGGAGCTTGTGCCTCCCGAAAAGCTGTATGAATACTGCAGAATTGCTCGCGAGATACTCGTCGGCGAGCACGCGGTAGGACGAGTTATCGCAAGGCCCTTCGTTGGTAAAGAGGGCGCATATAAGCGCACTGAAAACCGCCACGACTTCTCTCTTACTCCTCCAAAGCCTACGGCTATGGATGCTATCGGAAAAAGTGGACTTGAGGTTATATCTATCGGCAAGATTTACGACATCTTCTCCGGTGCAGGCATAAAGAAGAGCCTGCCCACACACAACAACGGCGAGGGTATGCAAACCCTCATCGAGGTACAGAAAACCGACTTTAACGGCTTCTGCTTTGCAAATCTCGTTGATTTCGATATGCTCTACGGTCACAGGCAGGATATCGACGGCTATGCGGCCGCCCTCTCAGCCTTTGACGCTTGGCTTCCCGAATTTATTTCGGGTATGAGCGAAGACGACGTTCTAATGATTACCGCAGACCACGGCTGTGATCCCGGTGACCAAAGCACGGATCACACAAGAGAGTACGTTCCGCTTATCGTTTACGGCAAGGACATTCCTGCCGTCAATATGGGAACAAGGCTCGGCTTTGCATCTATCGGCAAGACCGTGTGTGACCTTCTCGGAGTAGAATTCGATGCCGACGCCGAGTATATTTCGGAGGTGACAAGATGATATCTGTTAATTCAAAGGCTTTACTTGCTCTTGCCGAGGAGGCAAGGCTTGCATCCTATTCTCCCTATTCCGGCATAACCGTAGGTGCGGCTCTGCTGACCGCAACGGGCAAGGTGTACAGAGGTGCAAATATTGAAAACGCGTCCTACACTCCAACTGTTTGCGCCGAAAGGGTTGCCTTCTTTAAGGCTATCACCGACGGAGAGCGGGATTTTATTGCAATTGCTATTGCCGGCGGTGAAAACGGCAAGCCCTCTAAGGAGGATTTCCCTCCCTGCGGCGTTTGCAGACAGGTTATGACTGAGTTCTGCAAGGCGGATTTCCGCGTGATATGGGGTAACGGTGATAAAATTACCGACAAGACTCTGGGGGAACTGCTTCCCTTTAGTTTCGATAAAAACAATTTGTAATTTAAGGAACATAGCATTATGCGAATGTACGATATTATCGAAAAGAAAAAAACAGGCGGAGAGCTGACCGACGAAGAGATCCGCTGGTTCATCAATGAGTATACCGACGGTAATATCCCCGATTATCAGGTATCGGCGCTGATGATGGCGGTCTATTTCAGATCGATGACCGATCGTGAGACGGCTACCCTGACTGCGGCGATTGCCGAGTCGGGAAAAATGCTCGACCTCTCGGAGTTTGGTGAGCTGACCGCAGATAAGCACTCCACCGGCGGCGTTGGCGATAAGACTACGCTTATCGTCGCTCCTTTAGCGGCCTCGGTTGGCTGTAAGGTGGCGAAGATCAGCGGCCGCGGTCTCGGTCACACCGGCGGAACAGTGGATAAGCTTGAGTCCTTCCCGGGCTTCAACACGAGCCTTACGGCCGAGGAATTCTTTAATCAGGTAAGAAATATAGGTATTTCGGTTATCGGACAGAGCGAGGGGATCGCTCCCGCGGATAAGAAGCTTTACGCGCTGCGCGACGTAACCGCGACGGTAAACTCCATCCCTCTCATCACCTCGTCTATTATGGGTAAGAAGCTTGCGGCAGGCTCAAAGAACATCGTTCTTGACGTAAAGTACGGCTCGGGCGGATTTATGAAGACCGCCGAGGACGCTGAGGTACTCGCCACCAATATGGTTGAGATAGGCAAGAGAAACGGCAGACGTATCACCGCGCTGATAACCAATATGGACGTTCCGCTTGGCTATAACATAGGCAACTCCCTTGAGGTAATCGAGGCTATATCCGTCCTTCGCGGCGAGGGACCAGAGGATCTCAGACGCATCTGCATCGAGCTTGCGAGCGCTATGTGTGCATCTACGCTGTCGCTTGATATTAAGGAAGCAAGAGCTCGTGTTATCGAATCGCTTCAGAGTGGTAAGGCTCTCGCTAAATTCAAAGAATGGATAAGCGCACAGGGCTCGGACGGAGAATACACCGAAAATGCCGACCTGTTCCCGAAGGCGGCTATCGCTTACGACATTAAGGCGTGCAATAGTGGCTACATATCCCACATGGATGCCGAGATGATCGGCAACGCTGCTACTATACTCGGCGCAGGGCGCGCCTCCAAGGAGGACGTGATCGACCACTCCGCAGGCATTATTTTAAAGAAGAAGAACGGCGATTATCTGAATGAGGGAGATGTGATAATGACACTTCTAACAAATGACGAGGGCCGTATTTCCTCGGCGGAGAAAATGGCGACAGGCGCGATCACTTTCGCAGACAAAGCACCCGAGCTTATGCCTCTCATTCACAAGATAATTATTTAATTTGGAGACAATATGAAGGACGTTCTCGTTATCGGTATTGCGGGCGGCTCCGGAAGCGGAAAAACCACCCTTGCAAAGAATATTTTAAACCACTTTGAAGGCCGTATCAGCATACTGCGCCACGACGACTACTACAAGCGCCAGGACGATATCCCTATGGAGGAGCGCGTAAATACGAATTACGACCATCCTCACGCATTCGACACCGACCTGCTTATCTCTCACATCGACGAGCTTAAGGCAGGACGCGATGTATGCTCTCCTACCTACGATTATTCACGTCACACAAGATCCACCGAGATAAGATACGTGAAGGCAAGCAAGGTCGTGGTTCTTGAAGGAATTCTGATACTCGAAAACCCCGAGCTACGCGACAGACTTGATATGAAAATATTCGTTGACACCGATGCAGACGTAAGAATTCTCAGACGAATCCTCCGTGACGTTAAGGAGAGAGGCAGAAGCCTCGACTCGGTTATCGGACAGTATCTCAGCACGGTAAAGCCTATGCACGAGGCCTTTGTCGAGCCGAGCAAGAGATACGCCGATATCATCGTTCCGGTCGGCGGCGAGAACTCTGTTGCCTGCGGTATGATAGTTGATAGGATTGAAAAGCATCTGATGTAAATTCGGAGGCAAAAAATATTCTACATTATATTAATAAAAGCTCCCCGAGCATACGGCTTTACGCCTTGCTCGGGGATTTCTTTCAGTTTTTTAGAGATCTTATATTAGAGATGAGTGAACCTATCGATATGAGAATAATGGGTATCGTAATTGCCAACGCAGAAATATCTAATCCACCGATATCTTCAATTGAGGCTCCTGCGAAGAACAGGACGAATGCGATGTCAACAAGGATGCAAAGGAAGCCAAAGAGCCCAAAGCCCGTTCCCATATGCAGAAGCTTCAGAACAAGGCCGACAGCGCTCGCTCCTGCGAAAACAATCGCAACAGCAAATAATAGAGCGTAACCGATAGAGTCCCATCCTTCGGCATTTTCAATTCCCAGTCTGTTGTATATCAGCGCAGCAACTCCTATAAGAGTGTAAATTATGTAGCAAACAAGTGAAAACGTTCCGCCTTTTTTCATACGTGCACCTCTTTTCTTTCTTTTTATCATCATTATACCATATTCATTTTTGCTATTTGTGAACACAATATGAATTTTTCAGTCCTTCTCTACCCGGGAAGGGCGTTTTTTTGTGCATACCATACAGTTTTCACATACCCCTGCATCGCCAAACTTTGGAAGGGTCCTATACTTACAAACCGAAGGAAATGTAGTATAATCATCTCAGCCGGGCGGAAAATGCGACGCGTAGCAGACCCTCTGACGCAGAAGGTCACCCGCTAAGGCAATACGAAGAAAGGACTAAAGGACGCATTGAAAAAGAAAAGAGTAAAAATCAAATACTCTCCCGAGCTTGCGGGAAGGATGTACCTATTCTTCCTCTCCTACGAGGACAGGGGCGCGCCCAGCTTTCAGAAATTCGCAATAAGCATCGGAGCAACGTCAGAGGACGTGGAAAGGTTCAGAGAGCATAAGAATTTCGATCGGGCATACCGTGAATGCAGCGAAATCCGAAGAGATTATCTTATTGACCGTGCGCTTGACCGACGGTTTGACCCAAGCTTCGTTAAATTCCTGCTCTCATCCGACAATAGCGATACGGAGACGGAAAGCTCCAAAGAATTTACACTGCGTCTGGAGGTAAACGACTGATGGAAATGACCCTTTCGCTGACGAGAAAGCAAAAGGTCTTCGTCGATGCCGCCGAGTCAGAGGTGCTATTCGGCGGTGCGGCAGGCGGAGGAAAATCATACGGACAGATGGCGGACGCGCTTCTGTTCGCGCTTAAATATCCGCGGTCAAAGCAGCTTGTGCTCAGACGAACCTTTGCCGAGCTTGACAAGTCGCTTATCAGACTATCTCTTTCTCTCTTTCCGAGGGAGATATACTCCTTTAATTCATCAACACACACAGGCAGGTTCAAAAACGGATCTCTTATTGATTTCGGGTACTGCGCAGCCGAGATCGACGTCTACCAATATCAAAGCGCCGAGTACGACGTGATCCGTTTTGACGAGCTTACCCATTTTACCGAAAACCAATACGTTTACCTGCTGTCACGCATCAGAGGTACGAACCCCTATCCGAAGCAGGTAAAATCCTCCACCAACCCGGGAGGAGTTGGACACGGGTGGGTAAAAGCAAGATTCGTCGACCCGAGACCCGCCGCGGAAAGCTTTGTGGGCGAGGACGGTCTCTCAAGAATCTTTATCCCCGCGCTCCTCTCGGATAACAAATATCTGTCGGAGGGCGACCCAAAATACAAGGAAAGACTGCTCGCCCTTCCCGAAATGGAGAAAAAGGCTTTGCTTTACGGCGACTGGAACATTTTTGAGGGTCAGTACTTTACCGAGTTTAATCCTTCAAAGCATATTTGTGCTCCATTCGAGATTTCCTCCTCCTGGCGAAGGTACAGAACGATAGACTACGGCCTCGACCGCTTAGCCTGCCTATGGATAGCAGTAGCGCCCGACGGACGAAGCTACGTTTACCGCGAGTTCTGCAAATCCAACCTTACCATCAGTCAAGCGGCGAGGGAGATCTGCGATAGGACGCCTGCCTCCGAGGATATATACGCCACCTTAGCGCCTCCCGACCTCTGGAGCAGAAGCCAAGAGACCGGAAGATCGAAGGCTACTATTTTCTCCGAGTTTGGAATAAACCTCACCAAAACATCAAACGACCGCGAATGCGGTTGGCTGGCGGTGAAGGAATTGCTGCTCGGCAAAGAGGGTGTGCCTTCCATCTGCTTTTTCTCAACCTGCAGCGAGATAACACGCTGCCTCCCCGCCCTTCTGATTGACAGACTACGGCCCACAGACTGCTCCACCGAGCCCCACGAGATAACGCACGCGCCCGACGCTCTGCGAGGATTTGCCATTTTCTGCGCGAGGCCGGCAGAGGTAAAGGGGCTGATAAAATGCAAATGGACAACCGATATGTGGGAGGATTACCTCTTGGCTGACGACTCGGCGCGAGAATATTTAAGAAAGAAATACGGAGAACCAAATTGAAAAACACGAAAGAAACGAAAGCGCGTCTTGAACGCTTCCGCGACCTTTACTCATCCGCCCTGATCGCCGCCGAGGAGGGGCGTAAGGGGCTGATAAAAAATATGAACCAATATCTCGGTTCTGATGAGATCGACGGCTCGTCCGAGCGTGCAAGCATCGTAAGAAACGTTACCTTCGAGGTGATAGAAAGCCAGATAAATCCGGATATTCCCGTTCCGAAGGTAGACACCAGCTGCTACAGCATTAAAAGAGAGCAGAACGCAAGAGCCGTTGAGCGTCTCTCCTCCGCACTGCGGCAGAGGCTTCCCTTCGAGGAGCTGAATGACCGCGACGAAAGATATACGTATATCTACGGCGGAAGCATCTTTTACGTGGAGTGGGACAGCACCCAAACCGATACTGCGGGCGAGGGAACGGTAAGAGTTCATCTGATCTCTCCTCTTGACTTTATCCCTCAGCCCTCTGTCGGGTCTGTGGAGGATATGGATTATTGCTTTCTCCATTTCACCACCACGAGAGGAGAGCTCAAGAGCAAATATGGCGTAAAGGAAGAGGAGCTTGTCCTTGCGGAGTGCGAATATCTTGCAAGCGTTGACGACTCCTCCGAGGACGTAGTAGCGGTCATCGTAGCCTTCTACAGGGGAGAAGACGGTCAGGTGGGAAAGTTCGTCTTTTCGGGCGATCTGCCCCTTCTCGACCTTCCCAATTACTATAAAAGGAAAATCAACCTATGTAAGAATTGCGGTATGGATATTGATTCTTGTAATTGTGCTATGCCGAAAAGCTATTTCCGCGACCTTAACCTGGAACGGGTAAATATTGACGGAGTTAATATAGAGATTCCCTATTATATTCCCAAAAGCTTCCCTATCGTTATCAGAAAAAACACCATAGGCGAAACCGACCTACTTGGCAGCTCGGACTGTGAAAGAATAAGGCCCCAGCAGCAGGCTATCAACAAGGTGGAGTCGAGAATTCTGCAAAAGCTGCTGCGTGCCGGAATAACACCCATTATGCCCGAGGGAACTGCCATAACGCTCTCCAACTCGGTGTTCGGGCAGATAATCAAGACCCGCCCCGGAGAGAGCATCGACAGCTACGGCAAGATAGACACTACCCCCGACATTTCTCAGGATATCGAGGAGGCCGAGCGTCTTTACGATCAGGCAAAGCGCGTGCTTGGTATTTCTGATGCACTTCAAGGCACGGACAGCCTGAAATCCGAGTCGGGATATGCAAGAGAGCTTAAAATAGCGAGAGCATCCTCCCGTCTTGAAAGCAAAAAGAGGATGAAATATCTATCCTACTGCAGGCTGTACGAGCTAATATTCAAGCACTATCTGGCCTTTGCCGACGAGCCCAGAAGATTTTCCTATAGAGACACCTTCGGAAGAGTACATTTTTCCGAGTTCAACCGCTATGATTTTATCGAGCGGGACAATGAGGGAAATTACTACTACGACGACTCCTATCTGTTTACGGTAGACCGCAACGCAGACACTCAGTATCAGAGCGAAAGCCTTTGGGAGACAAATCTTCTTAACCTAGAGAGGGGCACCCTTGGCAACAAGGATGATCCTATGGCTCTGCTTCGCTACTGGCAGCTTCAGGACAAGGCCCACTACCCCTACGCAAGGGAAAACGTAGAATACTTCCAAGATCTGATTAACAGACGATCGGCACAAGCAAACAACGAAACACAAGAAAGCGAGAACAAAAATGAATAACAAAAAGGAAAAAAGCCCCTATGCAACTAACAGCATTAAAAAAATTTCTGCACCGAATAAGCCAAAAAATCAGCCGCGCGCCACAAAAATCGTGGGCGGAGATCTCCGAGTCAAAGGCGGTAAGTGATATGACCGGCGAGGAATACGGATATACAGAGACCGGCGCGCTTGAAGTCGCCGATGCGTCAAATGCCGAGAACGAAGCCGTCGCGGCGGAAAAAGAAGAGGATAAGTATTTCAGAAATACGGCTGCCAACGAGCTTATAAACTCCGATCTATCTATTTTAAAGGAAAGCTTCTCCGAGCTGTCGGGAATTTCGGGTATAACCGAGCTTCCAAATCCCACAAGATACGCGGCGCTTCGCGATCTGGGACTTACACCCGAGGAGGCCTATCTTGCCACAGCGAAAAGATCGGTGAAGGAGAGCAGATCTCATCTCACCTCGAGCGTACCGAGAGGTGTAAGTATGCCTAAAGGCGTAATGACTAAGCAGGAAATGCAGGAGGCCCGCGCGCTTTTCGGTGATATGGACGACAACGAAATACACAAACTCTACAAGAGAGTAACAAACTAAAAGAAAGAAGGACAAAAAATGATAATTTATTCTAAATCCGGCGGTTTTAACAACGCCGCAATAGGCAGACTAGAAACACCCATCAAGATGATTATTGAGCACGAAAGCGACCTTCAGAAAAAGGTAGGCGGCGTTTGCGACTGGCTATTCAATGTTGAAAAAAGCCAGCGCTTTGGCGAGACGATCATCGGCGGTAACGAATTCGATATATTCAGAGCTGCCGCAGAAGGAGAAGCGGCCGAGACCGACACCATAATGGAAACCTACTCCAAGTTCATCGAGCATATTCAGTTTATGAAGGAATTCACCATTACCGCTGAGATGATGGAGGATGCGAACTACGGTGTTGCGGCAGATGCGAAGCACAGAGCAGAGAATTTTGCCCGCGCGTACTACAAGACCATAAACAAGATCTGCGAGAAGGCACTTGTCAATGCTACTAACGCCAGCGCCATCTACGCAAATACCACCCTTGATCTTACCACAGGCGACGGAAAGCCCCTTTTCTCCAGCTCTCACAAGTGGGGTTCCAGCTCAACTACATCCGGCACTCAGAGCAACTTCTTCTTTGGTGATATATTAGGCAGCTACAACGAGTACGGAGACAGAGTATATACCACAGATCGTTTCGAGGAGATGCTATACGTGCTTGCAGGAAAGCTTCGCAATATGCGTGATGAAAACGGCCTGCCCCTCGGCTATTCTGCTGATACCATCATTCTCCCCGGCAATCAACCCAAGATGGAATCCATCGTCAAGAAGGTATGCGGTTCCGCAGGCTCGCTTGGCAACGGTTATAACGACATCAATCTCCACTACGGCAACTGGAACGTAATCGTTATTCCGTCCTGGAGCCCCAGTGATATGCGCTTTATAATTATGTCCAGCGAGGCAAACAAGAACCTTTGCGGTAATATGTTCTTTAACCGTGTTCCCCTTACCGTAACCAACTGGGTCGATCACCACACCGGAAATTATATCTGGAACGGCAGATGCAGATTTGGCGTTGGTTTTGGTACCTATAAGCACATTCTGCTTGCCGTAGACTCCGACAATGAGATTGCCGGCGCAACTGCTATCGAAGGTTAATAATCGCCATCTAACGGAAAGGCAGGTGTCTTAATGACCATAGACGAGCTTAAGCATGAAATAAAGGTTCTGGGGTTTGACGACACAATCGATTTGTCTACGATTCTCGTTCCTTCGGCAAACAGAGCGCTCAACTACCTCTATAGCCAAAAAATAATAACCAAGACGGTAAGGCTTTTTACGAGAGGCTACTCAGTTTCCTTTTACAAGAAGGAAATTCACTGCGAAAACGGCAAGTCAATATCATTTCCACTCGACGGTAAGGCCTTCAGTATGCGTGTATGCGGAGCAGGAAGTTATTCAGTAACTGACGGTGGAGTTACCAAGATCACAGCCTTCGATACCGGTATGGAAAGCCAGCTTGTGCGAGGATTTATCTCTCAAGGTGGAGAAATTAAATTTCACGGCAGCTTTTCCTTTACAGTTTACGATTTCACGATTTACCCGGAGATCTTTTCACCAAGAACAACTGATATTCCCGAGTCAGGATCAAACGTCATATTCGATCTGCGCGAGATGTACGGCGACTTTATGTCCTTCGTTTCCCCCGCAACGGATAGCACCGGTAAGGAAATTCCGAGCTGCTCACTCAAAGACGGAAAACTGTTCGTTGATGCAAACTACAAGGGCGAGATAATTCTCACATACCGTAGGCGTCCCGCAACGATTGCTTCCATTATGGTCGATGAGATCGATATACCCGAGGAATACTGCTATTTCTTTCCTCTGCTGGTTGCCAGCTACGTCCTGCTTGACACCGACGAGGAGAAGGCCCTCTACTACAAGGCCCGCTACGAGGAGATGGTAAAATGCATGGAGAAAAACTGCTACTACGAGATCGACCATAACTATAAGAATACAGACGGGTGGGCGTGATGAGAGGCTTAAGTGAAAAACAAAAAACGGCATCAAGGTCGTACGCAAGATACTACGCAAGACCAAGAGGCTTCTGCATAGGCGGGGAGAGTGACCCCACCTTATACCCCAAAAGAATAAAAAATATGTATATCGACTACGAGGGCGGCGGCGACGCACTGGAAAGCGTACCCGGCTTCCGAAAAATATATTCCTTCAAAGGGACTGTTCACTCTATAACATCTATGTATCTCTCAGACCGAAGAGAATACCTGTACGTTCACTCAGGTCGGCGCCTTTACCGTTTCTTAAAGAGCGATCGCGACACGCTTCTCTCCCTCGTTCCCATAGCAGAACTGAATGACTGTAAGAGCTACTGTCTTTGTTGCGGCTCGTCAGCCTTCCTTGTCGACGGCGAAAGGCTGATACAAATAAGCAATACCGGTGAGATCAAAACGGTAAGCGAGGATAAGCAAATTGCAGGCTGTACGACGCTTGCACTCTTTGACGGAAGACTTTTCCTTTCGGGAAATCCCGACTGCCCGGGTGAGATATATTATTCATCTAAAATTCAAGACGGCTTTATTTCATTCGCTAAGGACGGAATTATTAAGGACTCCTCGGGCGGAGCGAGAATAACCTCGCTTCTGTCCTTAGGAGACAGTCTGTGGGTATTTAAGTCGGCCGACGGCGGAGAAGGCGGAATTGTCTGTCATAAGGCCGCAAAAGATCATGACGGCGGCGACGAATACCCCGTAAGCAGGGTATACAGCGGTGTATATGCTGTGGGGGATGCTATAGTGCTTTTGGACGAAGTACTGTTTCTCTCCCACGACGGACTCTCGGCTATTGAAAGACCGAGATCGGACTCTTGCAGGATAGTCTGCAGATCAAAGGGCATCTGCTCAAGCCTTCTCTCGGAGGATTTGTCAAAGGCAAAGCTAGGTGTCTGGCAGGGATACGTTACCCTATTCACCGGAGGCAGGATATATCTTGCGGACACTCGCGCGGGGTTACGGGACACGGATTTTGAATGGTATCTTATTGACGGCGTTGGCGGATACAAAAACGACCGTCGGGTTTACAGATACTCGTCAGCATTAAAGGAAGGCTACGACCTGCACCCCGACAGAGATGCGCCTGCACTCGGCATGATCATAAGCCTTATTGATGAAAACGGCGAGACTCTGTATTACGAAAAGAGTGAGGACAAAAAACATCTCGTATATTCAACAGAGGAATACGAGGGCGGCGATTTTTACCCCGCATGCGCCATTTTATGCCATGGAGGACTTATGTGGTTTGGTACACAGACGGGCGACTTGTTTCTTTTTAACAACGACAAGCGCTCATTTCCGCCCGATTATCTTAAGAATCGGGAAGACTTTGACCCCGAGGAGTACCGTAGGCTATATCACGGCAAGATCCACCCTGACTTCTACTCCTTCTCATCTCACGCGCCCGAATATCTTATAGAATACTATCCCGACGGGTGCGGATGCGACGATCAGAGCAAAAATACGGTTGCAGGCTCTCTCACAGTCTGCTGTAAAACCTTCCCAAGAAGCAGGCTGAGCCTGACGGTGCTTGCAGACGGAAAAGCGGTATGCAGTCAGGAGATTTCACCCACGTCCTTTGACTTTTACGAATTGGATTTTGGCGATCTGCCCGCGGCGTCAAGCGACGAGATCTGCGTCAAACTTCCCGAGAGAGCCGTCGGCTGGAGAAAAAAGCGGCTTATACTGTCGGGAAGAGCCTTCCGCGCTCCCTTCGGTATTAAATCCATCGGCTACCGATATAAACTCCGCAGCGAAACAAAAAAGGGAGAATAAAAGAAAGGAAAAAGAATATGAAAACAAAAAAAATAACCGACGAGGAGATCGCAGAGATCAAGGTCTCCTCCCTGCCCACGAGGCCTACCGCCACCTCCTCCTTCGGGGGGAGGGGCTACACCGCAGCAGAGATGAAGGCGGCCTTCGACAGGCTTCCCGCATTTATAATCGAAAGGTTCAATTCTCTGCTAAGCGATATCGAGTCGGTAGGTAAGGACTCAATTGCGAGCGCCATCAAAACGGGGCTCTCCGACGGACACAGTCTTTACGATATGCTCTCCGATATTGGAAACGGAAATTTCGCAAATTATCTTTCCGTCGGCGATGGCTCGCTTGCCTCGGAGCTTGCGCAAATAAAGGAAAGGTTATCTAGCCTTGAGGGAGGTATCAATGAGTAAACTGATGATTGAGTGCTTTGATATCGGATCTGAAGTGCTATCCTTTTCCGAGGAGAAAAGCCGTTTTCTTACCCTTTGCTTTACTAAAGAGCAGGAGGGCTATGTGTGTATCGGCAACATATCGACAAAAATTGAGGGAAATAAATGCCTTATTGATATAAGCAGGCTTCCCGACGGAGAATACACGCCGAAGCTGGTACAGAAGAATCTGTCAAGGCCTCTGCCCTCAATAAAAAAGGAGAATGGCATCGTAAGGACGGTGGATTACGGCGTCGAATACTTAAGAGAGCTTTCCATAAGAGAAAGGCGCCTTTGTGAAAGGGTTGATCGCCTTTCCGAGAGACTGGAAGAAATTTCAAAAAAAGTCTACGGCTCAAGCATCTTTTAGCGGCCGTGACAGAAAGGAACAATATGAAGAAAAACACATTTTGGAGCATACATAAGCTTGTTTTGACGACCTTAATAGCTATTTCGCTGGTATTCTCAACCGGCATTTGCATTTATGCCGAGAATGGCACTCGTTTAGATGAAACTATCACCACAGAGGAAGGCACAACGGAGATGGGGAATAATGATAAAGTTCCGGATACCGTTACCGACAGCGAAACCGATACATCCGAAAATATTTTTGAGGAAATATACTCCGTCATCGAGATTAATGCCGACAAGATATTCTCAATTTTAGCCTTCATCGGTACAATCGTAGTAAGCGTTGGATATAAAAGCGGCCTTCTTCCCCTTCTTCGCGACGCACTCTCAAAGCTGAAGGGCGCGATTGACAACGTAAAGGAGGACGGCGAAAGGAATAATCAGATGACTTCCGATAAAATAACCGAGATCAATAAGTCCATTGACGACATTAACGAGTCGCTTAAGAAAAACAGCGAGGAGCTCTCTCGCATAGAATGGCAGTTCGAGGGCTATGAGGAACTTTGCCGAGAGAGACAGTCAATGAAGGCTCTAATAGAGGGACAGATAGATATGCTCTACGCTATATTTATGTCCTCTGCCCTTCCCCAGTATCAGAAGGACGAGATAGGTGTAAAAATCGGTGAGATGAGAGAGGAGCTTAAATCCTATGGAGTCAAGAAAAACTAACATTTTTGTAAGCCTCGGTTTACATATTATAGGATTTTTGCTCTGCATAGTGCCGCCCGCGGTCTGTACGCTTATGTATTTTCCCCTTTGGCGCGACTTGGGATACGAGAGTTGCATTGCAGGAGGAACTGCCCTTCTGCTTGCACTATGCATCATTCCCCTATATAAGATGATACGCCGCGGACTTATAACGTTCAGCTCCTACCTTATGTGGCTAGTGCTATTTTTGCTATTCTTTACTCTTTCGAGAATAGCCGAGCAGATGACGGTCATATCTCTTGTCGGCTTTGTCGGAAACCTGCTGGGTGCGGTCTGCTTTCACTTCGCGAAAAAGGCGAAAGGAGTTAAGGAGCAATGAAAGATAGCGAATCAAACGAGCTTCTTGAGCTTGGAGGCGCAATAAGACAGGGATATTCAGCGGTTATCGGCAACGCGGGAAAGGTTATCGCGGTAATTACTCTTGCGATAGCTGTGCTCGTGACCTTCACCGACGTTGCCCTCTCCGATATCACAGGCGAGAGCTTCACCACCACTCTTGCGATAATGCTTATATCCTCCTATCTTATGTATTTTTCCCTGGAGGATTCGGGAGAGCGGGAGGGCGAGAGAAGCGAGGAGTACCGAAGCGCAAACGAGAGATATCTTAATGTGCGAGGACGGATTACCCCCGCGGATATTGATCCTCTGCGAGCCTTCTGCCTTGACTATTCATTGCGAGAGCTGGAGTACAGACGTCTGAGCTATCTTGGTGAAAACGGTTATTCCGCCACGGATTTTGCTAAATTCAAATCGGGAGAGCGAGTATCCTTCAAAGCAAAGCGAATTTTTCACCGTGCAGAGAATATGCGGGCGGTCAGGCTTACGCCCGCCGTCCTGCTTTCACGCTCTCACGGTGCCGGAAAAAGCGAGCTTACCGACCCGAGCTATAAAAAGATCTCGGGAGCTTTGATATCGCTGATACCCTCGACGGTTTGTATGATCTTCACCGTTTCGGTAATGCTCAGCGCGAAGGACGGACAAACGGTTTACACCGTGCTTAACGGCCTGCTTAAGCTCTCGGCTCTGCCGATCGTAGGCTTCAAGGGGACTATGGATGGATACCGCTTCGTCAAGGAGGACAAGTCAGGCTGGCTTGAGACCAAGGCAAGACTGCTTGAGACCTTTTTAGGCACTAAATAGAAAACCGACCGACTCAAAGCGCGATGCTTACAAACAAGCACCACCCGCAACGGGTCGGTCTTTTTCTATTGACATTACTGCGTCGGTATGATAAAATTATTGTATAAAATCTTAAAAAAGGAGGCCTATGGTGTGAGATATAACAGCGATAGCGCGCTTATTGAAATAAGCCTTAGTGAATTCGTCAGCATTGCAAGACGCGGGATATCGCCGTCAGTCTCCCACGATGAGGACGAGCCTGATATCAGCGGAATTGCGGCGGCAAGACTCAGAATGCTTTTTGGCGAGGCGAAGCCCGAGGAGCTTAGCCTCGAGTTTACCGACGGTAAGCACAGTTTTCTTCTATTAGGAAGGGCGGACGGACTTAAAGGTGATGTTTTGACTATCGCCCGATCGGTCAACTCAAATCCCGAAAGACCTAAAAAAACAGAGGTTGCCGAAATACGCGGCGAAGGCTATATTGCCGCTTATATACTATGCAAGACCCGCGGTCTTCAGTCGATTTCAATACGGTTTATCTACTTTAATGAGGCAAGCGGCGAATTTGCCGATAAGCTTGAAAACGTCAGCCTTCGTAAGAGCGAGTCGTTTTTTAACAAATGCCTTATGGCGGTGAAAATCTTTGCCGCGCCCGAGGTCCATCGCGTGACAAAGCGTCTGCCCTCTATGAGGACGATGAAATTCCCATACGAAAGCATTCGCGAGGGACAAAGCGAGTTCGTGCGGACCGCTTATCGCACGCTCTCCAGAGGAGGCTGTCTTTACGCCACCGCACCTACCGGAACCGGAAAGACGGTTTCTGCCCTCTACCCCGCCCTGCGTGCGCTTGGCGACGGACGAGTGGAGAAGGTGTTCTATCTGACACCAAAAACCACCACGGCCGAGGCGGCAAAGGATTGTCTTGAGCTGATGGCAGAGAGAGGCGCGGTGATCCGCGGGGTAATACTGACCGCAAAGGAAAAGGCATGCGCCGAGGGCAACCTCTGCAAGAGGTCAAAAAAGCTCTGCAGGCGGTCGGCCTGCAACAGAATTGCCGAGGCGGCATTGTATCTTTCCGAGATGGGAAAAACCGTTATTGGGCCGAGAGAGCTTCGTCGGACGGCTGACGAATACTGTGTTTGTCCCTACGAGCTCTCCTTGACCTACGCCGAGCTTTGCGACGTTGTGATCTGTGACTTCAATTACCTTTTCGACCCTGTGGTTTATATAAAGCGCTTCTTCACGGCGAGCGGAAAGTACGCCTTCCTTGTAGACGAGGCGCACAATCTCCACGAGCGCGCGAGGGAAATGTATTCAGCCGAGCTTTCGCTCTCAGAGCTTTATTCTCCGGCAACAGAGCCTCTGCTCGGTGCTTTTTCGGCAACTAAGCGTCTGTGTTCGAGCGCGGCGGCGGTGTTTAGCGACGCCCTACTTCCCTATTTAAAAGATGAGCTTCGGGAAAACAAGGACGGAAAATTTGTCGGTGCGGCAGCGCTATCGGATATTCCCGGAAGGATATATTCACTCTTCGACGAGATTATAAAGGTCGTGGAGGAAGAGATATTCCTTAATCAGAAGGCGACCGATGAGGAGAGCGAGGCAAGGCTTTCATATCTGCGCTCTTTCTACTACAAGATAAAAAAATACGCCGATATTATGGCCAGATTTGATAGCTCCTATAAAATGTTTCTCTTTTACGAGGACGGTGAAATAAGAACGAAGCTGTTCTGCCTTGACACCGGACCGGTTATACGCGAGAGACTAAACAAGGGACACGGCGCAGTTTTATTCTCCGCAACTCTCTCTCCTCTCGACTACTATCGCTCTGTGCTTGGCGGCGACCGTTCCGACGAGATGCTCGAGGTGAACTCGCCCTTTGATCCTTCTCAGCTTTCAGTCTGCATAATGGATAAGATAAGCACCAGATTTTCCGAGCGCGAGGATACTCTTTCGGCAGTGTGCCGCGCTCTGGCTGCCACCGTTTCGGCAAAGCGAGGTAATTATATGGTATTTTCGCCCTCCTTTGCCTATTCCGAGGCACTTTGCAAAGCGTTCTCCGCAAAATACCCGAAAATCAAGGTTATTTCCCAAACGAAAGATATGTCATCGAAGGAAAGAGCCGAATTTCTCGAGGAATTTAAAAAGGATAACGACAGCTACCTGATCGCATTCTGCGTTATGGGCGGAATTTATTCCGAGGGCGTGGACCTTGCGGGCGAGGAGCTTATCGGCGCAGTAATCGTCAGCATCGGTATGCCCGCAATCTCTTACGAAAGAGAGACTATTGCCGAGTATTATCAGGAGAAATACGAGGAAGGTACGCAGTACGCCTATATTTATCCCGGAATGAATAGGGTTTTCCAGGCCGCGGGACGAGTTATCCGCCGCGAGGATGACCGAGGCGTTATCGTTCTTATCGATGACCGCTTTAACGACCCTATATACAAAAAAAGTCTCCCGAAGCTCTGGGAGGGCGTTAAGTTTATTGGTGACGCAAGGCAGCTTCGCGCCGAATTAGATCTGTTTTGGTCAGGAAACAACTGAAAAATTATACAAATATCTTTATTTTATACAAAAGAGTGAACGGCACGGAGTATTTTCCGCATCGCTCACTCTTTTTAATTCCGAATTCCGAATTATCTTAATATTCTGCGTTTCCTACCGTACGAGGATAGGGGATTACGTCCCTTATATTCGACACTCCGGTAAGGTACATAATAATTCTCTCGAAGCCGAGGCCAAAGCCCGCGTGCTTGGTTCCGCCGTACTTGCGGAGGTTAAGATACCACCAATAATCCTCTTCGGAGAGGTTAAGCTCTGCCATACGAGCCTGAAGCACATCGAGTCTCTCCTCACGCTGGCTTCCGCCGATGATCTCACCGACACCGGGAACGAGAAGGTCCATTGCCGCAACCGTCTTACCGTCGTCGTTCAGACGCATATAGAACGCCTTGATGTCCTTGGGGTAGTCGATAAGGAAGATAGGCTTCTTGTAAACCTGCTCGGTAAGGAATCTCTCGTGCTCGGTCTGAAGGTCAACGCCCCAATATACGGGGAACTTGAAGTCCGCCTTAGACTTTGTAAGCACCTCGATAGCCTCGGTGTAGGTAACCTTCGCATAATCTGCGTTACGAAGGGCGGTAAGTCTTTCAAGCAGACCCTTGTCAACGAATTGGTTGAAGAAGGTAAGCTCAGCCTGACACCTATCCATAACGTGATTGATAATGTGCTTGATCATATCCCAAGCAAGCTGCATATCGTCGTTAAGATCAGCGAAAGCGATCTCAGGCTCGATCATCCAGAACTCTGCCGCGTGGCGGGCGGTGTTGGAGTTCTCAGCGCGGAAGGTAGGGCCGAAGGTGTAAATATTACCGAAAGCCATAGCATAGGTCTCAC
>SVTZ01000093.1 GCA_015063525.1 Oscillospiraceae bacterium | reverse complement strand
ATCAAAATTGGTCTTGAGACTATGGGAAAGATAAATCAGCTCGGCACTCTTGATGAGGTTCTGGAGCTTTGCAGAATTGATTCTGCTTTTGTTCCCGTTGTTGATTTTGGACACCTGAATGCAAGAGATCTGGGCGGAGTTTTTGTTTCTGCCGATGATTATCTTCACGTTTTTGATAAAATTGATCGCGCGCTTGGTGCTTCAGTTGCTGAAAATCTTCATTGCCATTTCTCAAAAATAGAGTGGACAGGAAGTGGAGAAAAGCGACATCTGACATTTGAGGATCAAATCTACGGCCCGAATTTTGAGCCGCTTATCGAGACTATATACAAGCATAATCTTTCGCCAACAATAATATGCGAGTCGGCCGGAACGCAGTCTGACGATGCGCTTGCTATGAAGAAATATTATCAGGAGATAGAGAAATGAGACTTACAAAATTAAGAAATAAAATGACCGAGCTTTCGGTTGATGCGGTTATTGTTCTCGACGAGCTTAACCAGCATTATCTTTCGGAGTTTGCATTCACTGACGGACTTCTTTTTATAACAAAGGAAAAGGCGTATCTTATCACCGATTTCAGATATTACGAAATGGCGCTTAACAAGGCGAATAAGTCCTTCGAGGTTGTAATGCCTGAAAAACGCAAGGAATTTATCGAAAAGATTATTTCCGACTATGGCATTAAGACTATCGGCTTTGAGGGTGGCAGCGTTTCCTATGAGACCTACCGCAATTACTGTGATAATTACCCTTGTAAATTCGTGAATATTGGTGACACTATTGAGGTTATCAGACAGATCAAATCTGCCGACGAGATAGATAAGATGCAGAAGGCGCAGGATATTACCGATGCGGCTCTCGCAGGCCTACTGAAGGTTATAACACCGAATATGACCGAGCTTGACGTTGCCGTTGAGCTTGAATACGCAATGAGAAAGGGCGGGGCAGACTCCTTCGCCTTTGAGACCATCGCCGTTTCGGGCGACGCGTCGGCGCTTCCTCACGGTACGCCGAGAAATGTGAAGCTGAAGCGCGGCTTCCTTACAATGGATTTCGGCGCAAAGTTTGAGGGATACTGTGCCGATATGACGAGGACTATCGTTATTGGCAAGGCTGACGAGGAGATAAAGAAGCTTTACAATACCGTTCTTCGTGCGCAGACCGAGGCTCTTAATTACCTTCGTGAGGGCGCAGACTGCGGCGAGGCTGATAAGGTTGCAAGAGATATTATTGACTCTGTTCCTGAGTACAAGGGAGCTTTCGGCCATTCTCTCGGTCACTCGGTAGGTCTCTTTATTCACGAAAGTCCGAGACTCTATTCCCGCGGCTTTGGCAGAAAGCTTAACGCAGGCGAGATCGTAACCGTTGAGCCCGGTATCTATCTTTTCGGCAAATACGGATGCAGAATAGAGGATATGGTAGCAATTACCAAGGGGGGGATTCATAATTTCACTCATTCCCCCAAGGATTTAATAGAAATTTTGTAAAAAAATGAAAAAAATTAAAAATAGCTATTGCAAAATTTCTTATTTTAGTGTAAAATAGTTATGTTAAGTGTGGGTATTTGTGCCTTTGTTGCATCATTCGGTTGTGGCGGACCTTAAATGCCCCGGGAAAAAATCTAAAAATTCGCCAAGAAAAGGAAAACTTACTATGTTAACAGCAGGTGATTTTAAGAATGGCGTTACCTTCGAGATGGAGGGTAAGGTTTATCAGGTAATCGAGTTCCAGCACGTTAAGCCCGGTAAAGGCGCTGCTTTCGTTAGAACTAAGTACAGAGACGTTATGACCGGCGCGATCCGTGAGCAGTCCTTCAACCCCACCGCAAAGTTTGAGAACGCGGTTATCGAGAGAAAGGATCTTCAGTATTCCTACGATGACGGTGACCTTTATCACTTCCTTGATACCGAGACCTGGGAGGAAACTCTTATTTCCCGTGATATGGTTGGCGATAACTTCAAGTTCGTTAAAGAGGAAATGATGTGCAAGATTTCTTCCTTTAAGGGAAAGGTATTTTCCGTTGAGCCTCCCACATTCGTTGAGCTTGCAGTAGTTGCTACCGAGCCCGGCGTTCGCGGCGATACAGCTACCAACGTTACCAAGCCCGCTACTCTTGAGACCGGCGCGGTTGTTAAGGTTCCGATCTTCATCAATGAGGGCGAGGTCCTTAAGATCGACACCAGAACCGGTGATTACGTTGAAAGAGTTTAATTAAGTATAATTTCAAATGCTCCTCGCGGTTTCGAGGAGCATTTTAAACAAGAAAAGGAGAAATATCATGGGAATCAGTGAAAATGCAGCATATCTCAAGGGCCTCTTCGACGGCTACGAGATTGATAAAAATACTAAGGAAGGCAAGATCATTTCCGAAATGCTCGTCCTTCTTTCTGATATGGCAGATAAAATCAACGCTCTCGAGGCTGATAATAAGGAGCTTCACGAGTACGTTGAGGAGCTTGACCACGACCTCGGTGAGGTAGAGGAGGAGCTTTACTTTAGCGACGATTACGACGACGATGAGGATTACGAGGATTACGACGACCTTAACGATGACGAGGACTATGACCTCGAGGACGGTGAGTTCTACGAGATTGAGTGTCCCTCCTGCGGCGAGATCGTTTGCTTCGACGATTCTCTTGAGGTTGACGAGCTCGTTTGCCCCGCTTGCGGTGAGAAGATCGGCGGTATCGAGATCTGCGACGGCAACTGCGCAGAGTGCGAAGAGGATTGCGAATAATCCTGCTTTCGCAGACGGTATCTTATATTATTTATAAGAAAATTACAGAATTTATTTAAAAAACTATTGACAAACCATTTTGTTGGTGTTATAATATATCGACGCTTATTGATAGGCTGGAAAGTTTGGCTTTTTGCCAACGCCTATGATAGCGATTTTACACGAAAGTGAGGTGCTTTTTCATGTTCGCTATTTTCGTAACAGGTGGAAAGCAGTACAAGGTTGCTGAGGGTGACGTTATCTTCGTAGAGAAGCTTGGTCTTGCAGAAGGCGAGAAGGTTACTTTTGATAAGGTTCTCTGTGTTAACGGCGAAGCTCTTTCTGTTGGTACTCCCTACGTTGAGGGTGCTACCGTAGTTGCAAACGTACTTAAGAACGGCAAGTCCAAGAAGATCGACGTTATCAAGTACAAGGCAAAGAAGAACGAAAAGAAGAAGATCGGTCATCGTCAGGATTACACTAAGATCCAGATCGAAAAGATCGAGGCTTAAGTCAAATGACTACAATTACATTTTATAAGGCTGACGGATTTTATTACGGATTTGAGGAGCAGGGACATACCGGCTACGGTGAGTCCGGCGAGGACATTCTTTGCTCGGCTTTGTCTGCTATGACGATGCTTATTATCAATGCCATCGAGGTTACCTACGACTGCAGCGTTGACTATGAGATCGACGAAAAGACTACCGACATCCGCTTGATAGCAAAATCCGCCCTTCCTAAATATGAGAAGGATGAAAAGAAGCAGTTTGCTGTTTCAGGTCTTATACAGGCTTATTTCTACCAGCTTATGGATCTTGTCGAGGAGTATTATGACTACCTTGACGTAAAGGAGATCGAGCGTAAGATTTAAGCAAATCTTGTACGGCATTAGCCACGAATAATTATGGAGGAATACGAAATGTTAAAGCTTAGTTTACAGTTCTTCGCCCACAAGAAGGGCGTTGGTTCTACCAAGAACGGTCGTGATTCTGAGTCCAAGCGTCTCGGCGTTAAGAAGGCAGATGGCCAGTCTGTTATCGCCGGCAACATTATTGTTAGACAGCGCGGCACCAAGATTCATCCCGGTACTAACGTAGGTATCGGCTCTGACGATACTCTTTTCGCACTTGTTGACGGTGTTGTTAAGTTCGAGCACATCACCGGTGGCAAGAAGCAGGTTAGCGTTTACGCTGACTAATATATGTAATGGGCGGCCTGGGTCTTTTGCGGGTCGCCCATTGCTACAAATAAATGTATTAGTTAATTTTAGGTAATTCTTATTTTAGAAAGGCAAGGTATTAATATGGCAATTCTTGTAACCGGCGGAACCGGATATATCGGTTCGCACACTACCGTCGAGCTTCTTAATGCTGGTGCGGAGGTTATTATCGTTGACAACCTCTCAAACAGCAAGGCTCTCGTAATCGACAGGATTGAGAAGATAACAGGCAAGCGTCCTACGTTCATTAAGTGTGATCTGCTCGACAAGCCCGAGCTTGACAGAGTATTTGAAATGTACCCCGAGATCGACTCGGTTATTCACTTTGCCGGCCTTAAGGCTGTGGGCGAGTCCTGCCTTAAACCCTTGCTTTACTACCATAATAATATAACAGGAACGCTTAATCTTATTGAGAGTATGCTTTCCCACGGTGTCAACAGAATTGTTTTCAGCTCATCCGCTACCGTTTACGGCACGCCCAAGACCGTTCCGATCAAGGAGGATTTTCCCACCTCCACAACCAATCCTTACGGCGAGACCAAGCTGATGATCGAGAGAATTCTTAAGGACACCTGCGCGGCAAACCCCGATTTTTCCGCCTGCGTGCTGCGTTACTTCAATCCCATAGGCGCACACGAGTCCGGCATTATAGGCGAGGACCCTAAGGGAATTCCCAATAATCTTCTTCCTTTCATCACGAAGGTTGCGGTAGGAAAGCTTGAGTGCCTCAGCGTTTTCGGCAACGATTATCCCACACATGACGGCACCGGCGTGCGCGATTATATCCACGTCGTTGACCTTTCTCTCGCTCACCTTAAGGCGGTTGAATATACCGCAAGGCTCCGC
>SVTZ01000004.1 GCA_015063525.1 Oscillospiraceae bacterium | reverse complement strand
GACCTCATCCTTACCAAGGATGTGCTCTACCAGCTGAGCCATAGCAGCATCACCACAAGGATATTTCCTCGTGACGCTGATTATTATATCAAAAAAAATAACATTTGTCAATACATTTTGAAAAAAATCACAAATTTTTTATTGTCTGCTGTTTGACATACAATCGTAATCGGTCGATGGATAATAAAAACTTGCATTAATTACCTATTTATGCTATAATAAAATTGGCAAGACTCATTTCTACAGAAAGAGAGATAATAAAATGAGCAACGGACTTAAGATTTTTCTCTGCATACTGCTTGGACTCGGTCTTATTTTCGGCGGTATTACCGTAGCGAATATTCTGAACGAGCAGGCAATGAACAAGTACATTGACACCTTTAGCAAGGTGGATATTGAGGATCAACTAACTCCCGAATATGACGAAAACGGTGTGGCATACTTCACAACCGACGGCGATTTCAAAGTGCTTCACCTTACCGACGTGCATATTACAGGCGGTGTTTTCTCTGCAAAAAACGACAAGAAGGCAATCAACGCAGTTGCGGCAATGATAACCGAGGAGAAGCCAGACCTCGTTGTGGTTTCAGGCGATATTTCCTTCGCAGTGCCTTGGGCGGGAACGCTTAACAACAGATACGCGCACAGTATGTTTATCCGCCTTATGGAGAATCTCGGCGTTTACTGGACCGCGGCCTTCGGCAATCACGACTCGGAGGTGTATAACTTCTACGGAAGAAGTGCGGTTGCGGATATGTACAACAATCCCGAGCTTGATTACTGTCTCTTTGACAAGGGAGATGAGAACATCTTCGGCGAGGGCGATCACGTTATTAACGTAAAGAACACGCAGGGTCTTATAAGCAAAAGCTTCATTATGATGGACACCAACTCCTACACCTGGGAGGATCCGCTTGGCATCTTCTGGATATACGACAACATTCACGACGATCAGATAGAGTGGTACGAAAACACTATTAAAGATCTCAACGCCTATAACACTTCCCTGCTCTACTCTATTCCCGAGAGTGAGAGACCCGAAGATATAGAAAACTACACCACGGTTCAGAGTCTTCTCTTTATACATATTCCGCTTATGGAAGTGAGAAATGCTTACAACGAATATCTTTCAGCCGGTGAAAAGAATACGGAAAACGTAAAGTACATAGAAGGCAAGGTTGGCGAAAGCGATCCTTATGTTTACTGCTCGGAGGACGAGGAGGAGATGTTCGAGACGATGCTCTCCCTCGGAAGCACAAAGGCTATGTTTTACGGTCACGATCACCTTAACAATATAGTCCTTGATTACAAGGGTATTATTCTTTCCTACGGTTATTCTATCGATTACTTTGCCTATAGCGATATCGACAAAATCGGCTCGCAGAGAGGCTGTACGGTGATAAACTGCGCACCCGACACAAGCTTTGAGATAATTCACGAGAACTACTATCAGGACAAATACGTTTCTCTTTACGAAAAAGAAGTTGTGGATATGACTAACTGATAAAATAGAATGCTCTCCATATTACAAAAGGCAACCGAAAATAGCGTGATACTCCGTTAATAGTATCACGCTATCGGTTGCTTTTTTATTTTGAAACCTCTTCAAACAGTAGGCTGTCGCTTGCGCCGAGAGTGAGAAGAATTAGTATCTTTTCTGCGTCGCTGTCGAGAGTGGCAATAAGGATATCAACGGTGAGAAGCTCTATCTCGCCGCACTGTAAACATACTCTCTCATAGGTCACGCCGTCATCAGCAAGTGTCCACTCACCGAAGCTATGTATGTTTGTTGTGGGAATCTGACTGCCGGAGGAGATCTTCTCGCCGCAATCCTTACAGTAAACATCACCGGTGTAACCGTCATTATAGCAATCTGCAGTGATGGAGTTTCTTACTTCGGTATTGGTATGCTGACAAGCGGGAGTATCGTTGCCGCCCTGATTGCCGGAGCCGCTTCCGGCACCGCTTTCCTTCGCCTCGCCGGAGGGAGTTGTCATATCGGCAGGAATCTCTCTGTCAAAAAGTATCCATGCAAGCTCGGGATAGTCGATAAACACGTTTCTATTCCCCTGAATGCTCTCAACAACCTCGTTACGGCCCATTTCCCAGGTGTCAACAGGGTCATTTTCGCACCATTCAAGAAGAACGTCAACGCTCTGAAAAACATTAGTTATCTTTGAGGATTGGCTGTAAGTGCCGCCCCATCTTACGTAGACGTAAAGACAAATTCTCGCCACGTCACCCTTTACGTTATCGAGAGGCTCGAAGTAACCGCCGCCCGACGTACCGCCGACATAGCTTGAGTTAATAGCTGCCGTTACTCTGCTTCCACTTGAAACATTGCCGTACTTATCGTTTCCGCGAGTGGAGTTAACCCTCTGGTCGGAGGGACGAATATGGTGAAGGTCGCTTCCCGCACCAGATTCATTAAATCCTCCAAGACTCTTCGGCCAGACGTGCTCGCGATTCCAGCTTCCCCACTGGCTCATAGAAGCAACGTAAGAGGTGTATATAAGCGATACACTGCCGTCACCGTTTTCACAATCGGTTCTGGTTGCATAATCGCGACAGTTTGCGTAGGTTGAAAGATATGTATGGGTGTCTATCATAAGATTGCGAAGATCCGACAGAAGCTCGCTCGACGAAAGAGCAGAAAGGCTGTCGAATGTATATTCGCCGGTGTAATAATCCTCGGCACCCGTACCCTCGAGAGTGGTGCAGACAACATCTCGCTCTCCCGAATTGTAGCTCGAAGAATAAGACTCGGGCTGACCAATCGCCACAACGGGAAGATAGGAGGAGACAAGGAATATGATAAGCAGCAAAAGTGCCGCTGTGCTTTTAATATGTTTTCTCATTTTATTTCTCCGTTTTTTCTTATGTGTGAAGCTATAATTTATAAGGATTAACCAACAACCTCGGAATAATCTACCTGAAGATAATCATCTGCGTCTGCAGGTGCGCTTATCGATGGATTTGCGGTGTAATCGTATTCAGTATAGATGCGCATTGTGATAGCATAAGAGACGCCGTTCATAACGATAGTAAAATGGCATGAGAGAATCGAGCTTTCGTTCAGCTCGCCGATAGTCTCAAGAATATATTCAACCGCTTCAAGAGTAACGGTCGCAGAATTTACACTCGAGAATCTTGAGGACACAATCCCGCAAAGACTTTCTCTTGCATCGTCGGTAATATCCGAGCAGGTATATGTGTATCCGCCAGACGACTTACTCATATCGTGGGTATCAAAATCAGAGAGGCCTATATTGGCACCTGTTCCGAGGTCGGAAAGCAACTTGTTAGCGCTGAGATCCGAGACATCTGCCTTTTTATAGGAGGAAGCGGCGTATTCTCCCGAACTTACAAAAAGTCCGCGGTAAAGGACTCCTCCGACGAGCGAGTAATTATTCACAATCGAGGTATCGTTTAACGCCGAGACGGTATTAACGCTGATATTTTCCTTGTCGACGTTTATCACCGCAGAGGAAGCCATAGCGTCAACGGCTGCCTTCATCTTATCGTCGTTTGTGGCAAATCTGATGCTGACGTTTGCAACATACCTATCGAAGTCGATCTGTACATCTGAATTCCCACCGTTTTCTTCATTTCCGGTGTTTTCACCGTTTTCGCCATTTTCACCGTCGGGATTAACGGGAAGCTGACCGCCAATTCCCAGCTGCTCACAAGAGGCAAAGCTACCGAGAGAAAAGATAAGTGCAAGCAGTAATGCCAAAAGCTTATTTATTGACTTCATAACAGTCTCCTAAATTTTTAAATATTTTTACAAATACATTTTACAACAAAATTTTATCTTTGTCAATAGAATGACCATTTAATGATCGTATTTTAAAAATTTCTGACGTTGACGGCTTCGATAATATTTAAAGCCGAAATAAGTTGCACTAAACGAGAGGCTGTGGCGTAAAATAATAATGCCCAAAATACTCATTTGGAGGAAGAAATGCTGGTAACAAAGCCCTATATCAGAGAAAATGCCGTGGCTTACGCAAGAAAATACGCCTTTTCACAAAATTCCCTTTTCGGAAACTTTGCCGGAATCGGTGGAAACTGCACTAATTTCGTATCTCAATGCATATATGCGGGAAGCTGCGAGATGAATTATACACCTACGTTTGGATGGTACTTCATTTCGCTTGACGATCGGTCACCCTCGTGGACAGGAGTGGAATTTTTTTACAATTTTATTATAGAAAATGCCGATGTCGGACCGTACGGAAGAGTTGCAAACTCAGACGAGCTGGAGATTGGTGACGTAATTCAGTTAGGCCGTGAGGAGGAAGGTTACTATCACACACTTCTCGTGGTAGGCTTCGACGGTGAAGATATTCTCGTGGCTGCACAGACCGACAACGCCTACGCAAGGCCGCTTTCCACCTACGATTACGATTACTCGCGCTTTATCAAAATTCTCGGTGTACGTCTTGAAAGCCCGGAGGCGAGCGACGCCTGCTTCGAAAGGCTTATGCAAGGATAGCTTTGGCTGGACAAAAAACAAAAAATACCGCATTTTGTAAGTTCTTGTTTACAAAATGCGGATTTTTTACAAATTAATTTTATTTTCAGTGGTGTACAGAGCGAGAAGCTCACTTCTCTTTTCATCAAGCTCAAGCTTCATACGCTCGATCTCCTCAGGAGTGAACTGATCAAGATCGCCTTCCTCAAGCTTTTCCTTATACATTCTGTCGATAATGTGAGAATAATTGATATTTACCGAGCAGATATCACCGTTACGCTCGCAGATCACCTTGTTGGAATTGCCTCTGAGAAGCTCCTCAACAGCATAGACACCCATTTTTGATGCAAGAATTCTGTCCTTAAGCGTAGGGTTTCCGCCTCTTACTATATGAGCAAGACGGGCGAACTTGGTCTCAACGCCGGTATCGTCCTGAATCTTCTTTGCCAATGCGGGAGCATACTCGCTGCCGACGCCCTCGGAAACTATAACGATGAAATTACGCTTGCCAAGCTCCTTAGCCCTCTTGATTCTCTTACATATAGAGTCGTCGTTGTGAGGGAACTCGGGAACTACGACAGCGGTTGCACCCGATGCTATTGCGGTGTTAAGAGCGATATCGCCCGCGCCGCGTCCCATAACCTCAACAACGTTGCATCTCGCGTGAGACTCGCAGGTGTCGCGAAGCTTGTCGACCAGCTCGATAACGGTGTTCATCGCGGTATCAAATCCAATAGTATTGTCGGTAGAGGTGATGTCGTTGTCTATCGTTGCTGGAATACCGATACAGGGTACACCCTCCTCAGTCAGCCTAGTTGCGCCCTGGAAGGTGCCGTCGCCGCCGATGCAGATGATGCCCTCAATACCAAGCTTCTTGCAATTTTCAATGCCTTTGGCTCTTACCTCTTTATATTTAAACTCGGGGCAGCGGTCAGAATAAAGAATTGTTCCGCCCTTATTTATAACGTTGGAAACGTCTCTTATCTCCATCGGTCTGATGTCGCCCTCGATAAGTCCCGAATAACCGCGATAGATGCCCATTACCTCAACGCCTCTTGTGAGGGCGGTACGGCATACTGCTCTTACTGCGGCGTTCATTCCCGGAGCGTCACCGCCGGAGGTAAGTACTCCTATACGTTTGATATTCTTCATTTTTATGTGTGTCCTCGCGTAAATAATTTTTGCCTTACTATTATACAACATCTTTTAGGATTTATCAATCCCAAAACAAAGATTTTTTTGCAATTTTTTGTCTTTTTTGATTTTGTAACTAAAAATGTGTTCAACGTGTACAAATTCAAAGGTGTTTTTTTTATTATACATTATTAAAATATTTGCATAATCATTGACAAATCGGTTAAATAATGATATAATAGTTTCAATATTTTTGAAAAATGAGTTTAATTAATATAGATGGGAGATAGCATTATGGAGATCGCAATAATTGCCGACGACAACAAAAAAGAGCTAATGGCGCAGTTCTGCATTGCATATTGCGGAATCCTCAGCAAGCATCATCTTTGCGCGACCCACACAACAGGAAGATATATTTCCGATGCTACCGGTCTTGAGATTGAGACCTATATGCCCGGCTACTCCGGGGGCACAGAGCAGATCAATTCGAGAATTTCATACAACGAGATCGATCTCGTTTTCTATTTCAGAAGTACTGATCACGCAAAGGATCCCTCCGAGGCTGAGCAGGATCTTTTCCGCCTTTGCGACGTAAATAACGTGCCGCTGGCAACGAACATTGCTACAGCGGAGGTTCTCGTTACGGCTCTCGAGGCTGGCAGCTTCGATTGGCGCGAGTTTATCAATCCCAGAAGCGCGTATAACCAAAGAAAGAAAGCATTAAGATAAACGATAGACAAAAACGGGAGATATTACTGCCGTTTTTGTCTTTTCTATAGAGGTTAAAATGTTAAAACGAGTTAATTTGAAAATCGAATCTGTAATTGACAATCTCGACCCCGCAGGGCTTACGGAAGGAGAGAGCGAGAGAAATGTCAGTGAGTCGGTCGGCTCTCTTCTGATATCCGAAGAAAACGTAAGAATTACATATAAAGAAAAAACCGAGGGCGGCGAGTCCGAGTCCGAAATAATCTGCTCAGGCGGCGGAGTTACCGTTAGACGCAGAGGAGCTATTGAAAGCGAGCTTTACTTCAAGGAGGGGGAGACCCACCAATCGGTATATTCGGTTCCTCCATACAAATTCGACGCAGAGGTTAAGACGAGGCGTGTGTGTATCGAGCTTAGCGAGACGGGCGGAAGAATAGATCTGTTCTACAATATGAAGATAGGCGGTGCCGAGAAAGCGGCGAGAATGAAAATATGGATCTCGTAAAATTCAAATCCGACCTTAAGTCCGGCAATCTTCACGGAGTTTATCTTTTTGGAGGCGAGGAGGATTATCTTGTAAGATACTATCTTAAGTCACTGCGCGATGCAGTGGCAGGCGACGAGGCCTTTGCCGTCTTTAACAATCCTGTTTTTGACGGCGAGGATGTAGACTTCTCGGCAATTGCCGAGGCAATAAAAGCGCCTCCGATGATGAACGACTTAAAGCTTATCGAGTGGAGACACGCCGACTTTACCAAGATGAAGGAGGGCGAGCTCTCTCAACTGGAGGAGATCGCGGAGCTGACGAAGGAATACTCATATTCTGTCGTTGCCTTTACCGCAGACGGAGAGGGAGTGGATTTCGGCAGTCCGAAAAAGCCGTCGGCCTTTGTCAAGCGGTTTGACAAGATAATCAACATTCTTAAATTTGAAAAATCAAGCGAAAACCAGCTTTACGCTTGGCTTAAGAAGCACTTTGACGCTCACGGCGTTACAGTCGGACTTGAGACGGTGAAGGCTCTTGTCTTTCGCTCAGGTAGGTCTATGGACGTGCTGGCAGGCGAGGTTGAGAAGCTCTGCGCCCTTGCCCTATCAAGAGGCAAAAGCATAGTTACGCCGGAGGATGTAGACGAGGTTTCCTCCTCCACACCCGAATGCGATACCTTTGCACTGTCTAATGCTATTCTCGACAGAAGCAGGCAGAAGGCATATCTTGCCCTAGAGGAGATGAAGCTCAGACGAGTTGATCCCACAATAATTATGGGTATGATAGCCAAAACCTTCGACGATCTCTGCGCGGTGTCCCACCTTCTTGACGAGGGGCTTGACCGAGGAGACATAAACGAAGTTCTCAAGATGAACGAGTACAAGCTGAAGATCTACGTTACGGCGGCAAAAAGGTACGGCTCAGACCGTCTGAGAGAAATACTGAAATCGCTCGCCGAGGCAGACGCGGCATCAAAATACGGCGGAGTTGTCGGCTACACTGCAATCGAGTTGTTTATTTCAAGATATCTATAGAACACTATATTTTTGCAAAGAAGGGTTTACAAAAATGAAGAAAATTATTAGCTTTGCACTTTCGCTTACGCTTATTTTAGGATGTATGCTGTCGCTTTCATCCTGTGAAAAGACCAACAAAATGGGCACAGGTGCCTGCGAATATCTTGATACGAGAGATATTTCGGGAAGAGATGTAAAGTATGTTGAAATGTGTGTTGAGGACTACGGAAGACTTGTTATTCTACTTGATGCAACGACAGCTCCCGTAACTGTTGCTAACTTTATCTCGCTTGTTAAAGAGGGCTTCTATGACGGACTGACCTTCCACAGAATTATCAAGGACTTTATGGTTCAGGGCGGCGATCCTAAGGCTGACGGTACCGGCGGACACGAGGACGAAAACGGTAACGAGATCAACATTAAGGGAGAATTTTCCTCAAACGGCCACAAAAACGACATCAGCCACAAGTACGGTGTTATCTCTATGGCAAGATCCAACGAGCCGGACAGCGCATCCAGCCAGTTCTTTATCTGTAACGCCGACGCATCAAGCTCGCTTGACGGAAGCTACGCGGCATTTGGCTACGTTGTTGAGGGTATGAGTGTTATTGACGAAATCACCGAGGACCTCTTCCCCAAGACCGCTTATGCCGACTATTACAACAATTACACTATTGACAGCTATTACCAAACCTACAAGCACTACGTATGGCAGTATTTCGGCAACGGCGCGCTTGAAAGCAAGAATGATCAGCCGGTTATCAAATACATTAAAGTGCTTGATTCCTGGAGCAAATAAATTAAAAGGCAAGAGTTATGAACAAGCTTTATATTCCCGAAAACTACAGATCGCCTCTTGACGTTTATAAAACGCAGAAGGCAATATCATTTATAAAAGAGAGCTTTCAGACGAGACTTGCAGCGGCATTAAATTTAAAGCGCGTTTCAGCGCCATTATTCGTTACGGAAGCCTCCGGTCTTAACGACAACCTGAACGGCATCGAGCGTCCCGTAAGCTTTGACGTACCTGCTGTAGGCGAGAGCGCGCAGGTCGTACATTCGCTGGCAAAATGGAAGCGCCTTGCCCTGCACGAATATCATTTTTACGTTGGCAACGGCCTTTACACCGATATGAACGCCATAAGGCGCGACGAGGAGCTTGACAATATTCACTCTATTTACGTTGACCAATGGGATTGGGAGAAGGTTATCACAGAGGACGACAGGACTCTAGACCACCTGAAGGACGTGGCGCAAAAAATAGTGAACGTTATTTGCGACGTAAACGAGCTTTTAAAGGTGGATTTCCCCGAGCTTAACGTAAAACTCAACCGTAATATGCTCGCCATAACGACCTCCGAGCTTGAAGAGATGTATCCTGAGCTTTCTCCAAAGGAGCGCGAGGATGCCATAACCAAAAAGCATGGTACCGTTCTCTTAATGCAGATTGGCGGAAGGCTCAGAAGCGGAAGGCCTCACGACGGACGCGCGCCCGACTACGACGACTGGCAGCTTAATGGAGATATTCTATTCTACAACGAGGTTCTCGGACGCGCATTCGAGATATCATCGATGGGAATACGCGTTGACGCAGAGTCGCTTGACCGTCAGCTAAACGAGAGAGGATGCAACGACCGAAGATCGCTCCCCTTCCACAAAAGACTGCTCTCAGGCGAGCTCCCTCTGACCATTGGCGGCGGTATAGGACAGTCACGCCTATGTATGCTGATGATGGGCTCGGCTCATATCGGTGAGGTGCAGTCAAGCATCTGGGACAAGGAAACTATAGAAGGCTGCAAGGCGGCAGGAATAAAGTTGCTGTAAAGCATTTTCTCTTTTGCAAAGCAGCGTAAAGCTGCACTAAAAAAGGACTCACAAAATGATGTGAGTCCTTTTTATTATCGTCAAATCGGACGAGCGATGCTCGCCCCTACAATTAATTTCGAATTCCGAATTTCGAATTCTAAATTTATTCTACGTACTGATCGCAATAGACGCACTTTCCGTATTCGTCAAAGAGCTTCTTTATACCGCGCTCGGTACGAGAGATACAATGAGGGTTATGACAAGACTTACCGGGACGGGGCTTACCGTCAAGGCGGCGGTCGTCAATGCCCTCTGTACCAAGAAGCATAAGTATCAAAGCCATTCTTATGTATCTGCCGTACATAGCCTGATCAAAGTAGTGGGCTCTTTCGTCCGAGTCAACGTCAACGTCGATCTCGTTCACTCTGGGGAGGGGATGCATTATAGAGAGATCCTCCTTTGCCATAACAAGCTTCGACTTGTTAAGAACGTAGGAGTCCTTAAGGCGCTCGTACTGCTCGCGAGACTCAAATCGCTCTGCCTGAATTCTCGTCATATAGAGAATATCAAGCGAAGGTATCGCACTCTCAAGGTTTTCGGTCTCAACGTACTCGCAGCCGCCCGTAAACAGGTGATCGTCCTTTACGTAATCGGGAAGGCTAAGTTCCTCGGGAGAGATAAGAACGAAGCGTACGTTCTCATATCTCGACATTGCCGCGATAAGCGAATGAACAGTCCTGCCGTATTTAAGGTCGCCGCAGATACCTATAACAAGGTTGTCAAATCGGCCCTTTTTCTTATGAATTGTAAGCAGATCGGTCAGGGTCTGAGTGGGATGGAAGTGACCGCCGTCGCCTGCGTTGATTATCGGAACGGTGGCAACCTCGCTCGCCACGATGGGCGCGCCCTCCTTTGGATGGCGCATAGCTATAATATCGCTGTACGCGCTTACCATTCTGACGGTATCCGAAACAGTCTCGCCCTTTGTAACCGAAGAAGAACCTGCCTCGTCAAAGCCAAGAACCTGACCGCCAAGACTCATCATAGCGGAGGTGAAGGAAAGACGTGTCCTTGTAGACGGCTCAAAGAAGAGTGAGCCAAGGATCTTTCCGCGGCAGCTGTCGGCATACACCTTAGGCCTTTCCATTATATCCGAGGCGAGGGTAACGAGACCATTGATCTCCTCGGTTGATAAATCAAGAATATTTACAAGGTTACGCATTCTTGTTCTCCTTGTTGACAGTAATTTGTATTTTACGCTTTTGCTCCGTAAACCTCGAGGTATTTCTTTATCCTCTCAACGTTTTCGGTATTCTTCTCGTCCTCGGAAAGGTACTCGATAATATCGTAAACGTCAACAACCGAGTAAACGGGGAAGCCGAACTCCTCGCCAACCTCTGCCATAGCGGACTTTTCGCCCTTGCCCTTTTCCTTGCGGTCAACCATAACGAAGGTTGCAACAACCTTTGCACCCTCAAGAGAGGAGAGGATCTCCATACTCTCGCGGATAGCTGTGCCTGCGGTGATAACGTCCTCAACAATTACGATTTTCTCACCCCCAGAAGGCTTATAGCCGACGAAAACGCCGCCCTCTCCGTGATCCTTTGCCTCTTTTCTGTTAAAGAAGAAGGGAAGGTCGAGTCCCTGCTTTGAGAGACCGACAGATGCCGAAACAGCGATAGAAATACCCTTATATGCGGGACCGTAGAGCACGCATCTTTCTCTGCCGACCTTCTCAAGATACGCCTTGGCGTAAAATTCGCCAAGCTTTGCGATATGATCACCGGTCTTTATCTCACCCGCGTTGATGAAATAAGGGATTTTTCTTCCGCTTTTTGCGGTAAAGTCACCAAACTTGAGAACGCCTGCGCCCTCAAGAAACTGTATAAATTCTCTCTTGTACTGTTCCATTTTGCACCTCTTAGTCAATGAATTCTCTGCAGCATCTCTCGTATGCCGCCACGGGATCATCTGCCGCAGTGATAGGTCTGCCGACAACGATGTAATCCGAGCCGATCTTCTTTGCCTCGGCGGGTGTCATAACGCGCTTCTGATCTCCAACGTCGCCATCAGCAAAGCGGACACCGGGAGTTACGGTAACAAATCCCTCGCCGCATCTTGCATGTACCTTTCCTGCTTCAAGGGGAGAACAAACAACGCCGTCAAGTCCCGCATCGCGAGCGCAGGAAGCGTAGTGCATAACAACCTCGTCAATAGGAGCCTTTATAAGAAGATCATTTTCCATACTCTCCTGGTCGGTTGAGGTAAGCTGGGTAACAGCGATAAGCAAAGGTCTTGTGCCATCGGGTCTTGTAAGTCCCTCGATAGCCGCCTCCATCATTCTCTTGGTTCCTGCAGCGTGGAGATTAGTCATATCCACGTCAAGGCGGGATAGAACCGCCATTCCCTTCTTCACGGTGTTAGGAATATCGTGAAGCTTAAGGTCGAGGAATATCTTGTGGCCTCTCTTTTTTATCTCCTTCACTATGGAAGGTCCTTCGGCATAGTAAAGCTCCATTCCGATCTTTACGAAGGGCTTTTTGCCGGTGAATTTATCAAGAAATGCGAATGTCTTTTCCGCGCTGTCAAAATCGCAGGCGATAATTACGTCCTTTCCCATTACTGTACTCCTCCTATTATATCCTTTAAATTATCTATTCCGTATTTTTCCATAACTCTCGGCAGATCCTCAATGATTTTCTTGCAGGCAAGGGGATCGACTAAATTCGCCGCACCCACCTGCACCGCCGTAGCGCCCGCAAGCATCATTTCAATAACGTCCTCCGCCGAGGAAACACCGCCCATTCCGATTACGGGAATATTCACCGCGTGGGAGACCTGGTAGACCATTCTCACCGCCACGGGGAAGATGGCAGGGCCGGAAAATCCGCCCATTTTGTTTGCGATAACCGGCTTCTTTGTTCTAAGGTCTATTCTCATACCCAGAAGAGTATTAATAAGGCTGATGCCGTCAGCACCTGCCGCCTCACAGGCCTTTGCAATTGCGACTATGTCGGTAACGTTGGGCGAGAGCTTAACGATAATGGGCTTTGTAGTAACAGCCTTTACCGCACGAACAACCTCGGCTGCGCCCTCAGGACTTGTTCCAAACGCCATTCCGCCGCCGTGAACGTTGGGACAGCTGATATTCACCTCAAGCCAGCCAACTTGTTCGCATTTATCAAGCCTTTCGCAGGTGTAGACGTATTCATCTATCGAGAAGCCGGAGACGTTTGCCATAACCGGCTTGTTAAAGCAATTTTTAAGCTTTGGAAGCTCCTCGGAAATTACATTTTCAACACCGGGATTTTGCAGTCCCACAGCATTTATCATTCCGTTAGGACACTCGGCAATACGGGGTGTGGGATTGCCGAAGCGAGGGTCCTTTGTTGTACCCTTAAAGGAAAATGTTCCGAGAATATTTATGTCATAAATTTCGGCAAACTCGTAGCCGAAGCCGAATGTTCCCGAGGCGGGAATTACGGGATTATCAAGCTCAATACCGAGAAGATTTACGCTCATTTTTCCCATAAGATTTCCTCCTTCTTGAGAACGGGGCCCTCTTTGCATATTCTTTTGTAACCGGTGACAGTCTTGCAGGAGCAGCCCATACACGCGCCGAAGCCGCAGCCCATTCTCTCCTCAAAGGAAAGCTGACCGCTTGTATTCGTTGCTTTATAAACCGCCTTAAGCATTGGCTCAGGGCCGCAGGTGTAGAAATAGGTGTAATCAACGCCCGAAAGAGCATCGGTAACAAATCCCTTTATACCGTAAGAGCCATCGGCGGTGGCAACCAAAACGTCTGCACCAAGAGAGGCAAACTCCCTCTCATAGAACACCTCGTCGGCCTTATTGAAGCCGAGAATTACAGTAGGCTTTTTACCCTCTTTGATAAGCTCACGGCAGAGAAGATAAAGGGGAGGAACTCCAACGCCGCCGCCGAGAAGTACTGGTTTTTCACCCGAAAGAGAGATGTCATAGCCGTTGCCGAGGCCGGTAAGAAGGTCAAGACTCTCGCCCTTGCTCATCCTGCTCATTTGCTCCGTTCCCTGACCTACCACCTTGTAGATAAGGGTGAGTATGTCGCCCTCAAGGTCGCACACCGAGATGGGACGGCGCAGGAACAGACCGTCAAGCTTTATATTCACGAACTGACCGCAACGAATATCTTCGGTATCACCTTTTAAAGTCATAATGTAAACGTTGCTTGTCAATTTCTCGTTTTTTGTAATTGTGAAAACTGAGTTTTTCATCATTATTCCTTATGAATCAATAGTGGATATAGTCAAAGTTGTCTCCTCAAGAACGTCGAGAAGCACACGCACGGTATCAAGAGACGTAAAGACCGTAACGTTATTCTCTGTCGCGTACTTTCTGATCTCAAAGCCATCGCGTGTCACACCCGAGGAAGCGGAATCGCTGGTATTGATAACGTAGGCGATGTGTCCCTGACGGATAGAGTCGGCAATTTCCTCCGAGCCATCGGAGAGCTTCTTCAAAACGTGAGTACGGATTCCGTTTTCCTTAAGGAACTTTGCGGTTCCTGAAGTGGCCTCAATATTAAAGCCGAGGTTATAGAAACGTCGGATAAGAGAAAGAGACTCTTCCTTATCGCAGTCGGCGATGGTGGCAAGAACGGTACCGTAATTCTGCAGGTGCATTCCCGAGGCCTGAAGAGCCTTATAGAGTGCTCGATAGTACTTATCATCGTAGCCGATAGCCTCGCCCGTAGACTTCATCTCGGGGGAGAGATACGCATCAAGACCGCGAAGCTTATTAAAGGAGAATACAGGTACCTTAACGTACCATCTTTTCTTCTCCTCGGGATAGAGGTCGAATATTCCCTGCTCCTTTAGGGTCTTGCCGAGAATACACTCGGTTGCAATGTCCGCAAGGCTGTAGCCGGTTGCTTTTGAGAGGAAGGGAACGGTTCTCGAGGATCTGGGATTAACCTCTATGATATAGACCTCGTCGCTCTTATCAACTATAAACTGAATATTGTAAAGGCCGACGATGCCGATGCCAAGACCAAGCTTCTTTGCGTACTGAAGGATAGTTCCCTTCACCTTATTAGAGATCGAGAATGTGGGATAAACGCTGATGGAGTCGCCCGAGTGAATACCGGTACGCTCAACAAGCTCCATAATACCGGGCACAAAAACATCGCGTCCGTCGCAGATCGCGTCCACCTCAACCTCCTTACCACTGATATACTTGTCAACGAGAACAGGTCTGTCCTCATCTATCTCAACGGCGGTCTTAAGGTAATGGCGAAGCTGTTCCTCGTTTGCAACGATCTGCATAGCGCGGCCGCCGAGAACGAAGGAGGGACGAACCAGAACAGGATAGCCTATTTTCTTTGCCGCCTCGACGCCGTCCTCTATCTTAGTCACCGCCCTGCCCTCAGGCTGAGGAATTCCAAGCTCCTTGAGAAGGCTCTCGAATGCGTGGCGGTTCTCCGCTCTGTCAATAGCCTTGCAGTCGGTGCCGATTATCTTAACACCGAGAGCATCAAGAGGCTCAGCAAGGTTGATAGCGGTCTGTCCGCCGAGAGAGGCAACAACGCCAAGAGGCTTCTCAAACTCGATAATGTTCATCACGTCCTCTGTAGTCAGAGGCTCGAAATAAAGCTTGTCCGCTGTGGTATAATCTGTGGAAACCGTCTCGGGGTTGTTATTAATAATGATAGCCTCATAGCCGGACTTCTTAATTGTGGAAACCGCGTGAACGGTGGAGTAGTCAAACTCAACTCCCTGACCGATACGAATAGGACCCGCACCGAGAACTACGATCTTCTTCTTATCGGTAAGCTTTGACGTGTTTTCTCCGGTATAAGAGGAATAAAAATAGGGTATATATGCGCCGGTATGGCAGGTGTCCACCATACGGAATACAGGGAAGATAGCCTCTTCCTTTCTCATTTTAAAGATATCAAGTTCGGTTTTATTCCACAATTTAGCGATGAATTTATCAGAGAAGCCCATCTTCTTCGCCGCCTTAAGGGTTTCGACGTCAAGAACGTTTGCCTTAAGGGTTTCTTCCATATCAATGATCTTCTTGATGGAATCAAGGAAGAAGGAGGTAATCTTAGTTATCTCGTGGATATTCGCAACGCTCTCGCCGCGGCGCATAAGCTCTGCAATGGCGAAGATGTTGTCATCGCGGAACTGTGCGATATAGTCGCGAAGCTCATCGGCAGACATAGCGTCGAATTTCTTGTGATAAATATGATTTACGCCGATCTCAAGCGATCTGATGCCCTTGAGCAGACATTCCTCAAGGTTAGAGCCAATGCCCATAACCTCACCGGTTGCCTTCATCTGAGTGCCGAGAGTGTTGGATGCAGCGGTAAACTTATCGAAGGGGAATCTGGGAAGCTTGGCAATAACGTAGTCAAGCTCAGGCTCAAAGGCTGCGTTTGTATTTGCAATCTTTATCTCCTCAAGGGTCATACCTACAGCAATCTTAGCGGTAACGCGGGCGATAGGATAGCCTGACGCCTTGGATGCAAGAGCAGAGCTTCTGGAAACACGGGGATTTACCTCGATAAGGTAATATTCGCTTGTTTCGGGGTTAAGAGCAAACTGAACGTTACATCCTCCCTCAATCTTCAGCTCTCTAATGATCTTTATAGCCGAGTCGTTAAGCATCTTTCTGTCGCTCTCGGACAGAGTCATAATGGGCGCAACAACGATAGAGTCACCGGTGTGAACGCCGACAGGATCGATATTCTCCATACCGCAGATGGTGATCGCATGATCGCTGCCGTCGCGCATAACCTCAAACTCAATCTCCTTATATCCCTTTACACTCTTTTCAATAAGCACCTGATGCACGGGAGAGAGCTTGAATGCGTTGATACCGATCTCACAAAGCTCGGCCTCGTTATACGCAAAGCCGCCGCCGGTGCCGCCGAGAGTGAAGGCGGGACGAAGAACGACCGGGTATCCGATACGCTCTGCCGCCGCCTTTGCCTCCTCAAGGTTGTAGGTGATCTCCGAGGGAATTGTGGGCTCGCCGATAGAGGCGCAAAGCTCCTTAAAGAGCTCTCTGTCCTCCGCCCTCTCAATGCTCTCGCTGCTTGTACCGAGAAGCTCTACGCGGCACTCCTTAAGAATGCCCTTCTTCTCGAGCTGCATAGCAAGGTTAAGACCTGTCTGTCCGCCGATGCCGGGAAGAATAGCGTCGGGGCGCTCGTATCTCAAAATTTTCGCAATATACTCAAGGGTCAGGGGCTCCATATACACCTTGTCCGCAATAGCGGTGTCGGTCATTATGGTAGCGGGGTTGGAGTTGACGAGAACGACCTCGTAGCCCTCCTCCTTAAGCGCAAGACAGGCCTGAGTGCCTGCGTAATCAAACTCTGCCGCCTGACCGATAACGATGGGGCCCGATCCGATTATCATTATTCTCTTTATATCGGTTCTCTTTGCCATTTTATTTTCTCCCCTTCAAAATTAATCTATTTTCGAATAGACGGCCTTGCCGCCATACACCGTCAGCAGACATCTGCCAACAACCTTTTCGCCCGCAAAGGGCGTAGCCTTTCCCTTAGAAAGAAATTCCGCGGGATCGATTTCATATTCAGTCTCCACCTCAAAAACGGTAAATCCGGGGTCGGTCTTAATGCCAAATCGCTCTCTCGGAGCTTCACACATAAGACGGATAAGCTTTTCAAGGCTTATTATGCCCGTTTTAACAAGCTTTGTGTACATAATCGGAAAGGCGGTCTCAATTCCAACCACTCCCATCGCACTTCCATCAAGGCCGCGCGACTTTTCCTCAGCAGAGTGGGGAGCGTGGTCGGTGGCGATCATATCGATGGTACCGTCGAGAATTCCCTCAAGTATTGCCTCGCGATCAGCAGGCGAGCGCAGAGGCGGATTCATCTTAAAGCGTCCGTCCTCCTGAAGGTGTAAGTCGTCAAGAAGAATGTAATGCGGTCCTGTCTCGCAGGTGACGTTCAAACCTTCGTCCTTTGCCCTTCTTATCACCTCGACACTCTCTTTAGTCGATATATGGCAGACGTGGTAGGCGCACCCGGTCTCGCGCACAAGCTCAAGGTCGCGCTTTATAGGCAGCCACTCGCTCTCTGAGCAGATGCCTCTATGTCCATGTGCCGCCGCGTACTCGCCATCGTGAATATAGCCGCCGCGAAGGAGCGAATTATCCTCACAGTGGGCAACAATCATCTTACCGAGAGCCTTAGCGTGAAGCATAGCCGAGCGCATCATCTCCTCGCTCTGAACTCCTCGTCCGTCGTCCGAGAAACCGATAACGTCGGGAGCTATCTCCTCAAGGTCAGCAAGACTCGCGCCTCGCTCGCCCTTCGTAATCGTACCGTAAGGGAACACGGGAATAAACGCGTCACGCCTTATGATTTCAAGCTGTTTTTCAAGATTTTCCCTACTGTCGGGAGTTGGATCGAGATTCGGCATCGAGCATACCGCGGTGTATCCGCCTCTCGCCGAGGCCGCAGTACCCGTTGCAATAGTCTCCTTATAAGAAAATCCCGGCTCTCTGAGATGAACGTGAACATCACAAAGACCGGGGATAATAAGAGCATTATCGATTACGGTGCAAGCGTCAAAAGAGGATACGTCTCCTCTGAAAACCGAAAGAGAGGAGCCATCAAAAAGCATATCAAGCTGATTAATTTTGCCGTTTTCATATACGAAAGCATTACGGAACAAAGTCATCGCTAAAACATCCCCTTTCTTTTATATTATTTCGTAATATTATAACATAGTATTATTTTAATGTCAAGAGTCTTAATACTAAAAATTTAAGAAAAAAGGCGGAGCAAAAAATGCGCTCCGCCTTAAAATCATTTGTTGGTTTATTCGGTTCTGAGTGCCACAACGGGATCCTTATTTGCAGCGCTCTTTGCGGGAGCAAGACCGGAAATAAGAGTCAGGATTATGCTCAGGCATACAAGGAATACCGCGTTGGATGCGGGAAGAGCCGCGATGTTAGCATAGCCGATAAGCGGCTCAAGTATCAGGTTGACGATAACAGAAATAAGATAGGTCGCGCCGATACCGATAAGTCCTGCAAGAAGGCCGATAATTGCAGTCTCCGCGATGAAGAGATTGCTTACGTCACGCTTACGTCCGCCAAGAGAACGGATAACACCGATCTCCTTAATACGCTCAACCACCGATACGTATGTGATAATACCGATCATAACGGTAGAAACCACAAGCGAAATTGAGGTAAAGGCGATAAGGGCATAGGAGATAATGTCGATCATCGTGTTTACCATATTGATGATAAGCTCGAGGGTATCGGTGTAGGTAACCTCTCTTCTGCTATCGCCGGAAATCTCTACGCCGTCTACGGTAAGTGTAAGATCCTCGTCATTCCACTTGTCGAGATACTGAGTTACCAAAATCTTGTCATCAAAGGATATGGGATATATCTTTACGTTATTTGCAAGGTCGTTGCCACCGAGATTTCTTGCAATAGACTCTCTGGTATTAACAGCAGAGAATACGGTTCCTGCCTTCTCAGTCTTGCTCTCGCCGATGATGGTTGCACCGTCAAAGGCGTCGTAGGGCATGTAATCGTATTCGTAGGTAAAGCTGATAAGAGGCTTTGCGGCATTTTCCTCATCAGCTACAAGATAGTCAATAAACTCGGAGTCTGCGTTTACTTCAAGAATATACTCTGTCAGGGCCTCGGTGTAATAAATGCCCGAGGAAAGTACGCCGTAGGAGATATTGTCGCGGGGAGTAAGAATACCTACAACCTTAAGCGTCATACCTTCGCTGTCTGCCGACTCCATCTCGCCGGTATAAACAGGAGCTGTGGTAACGGTGTCACCTGTTATAGGGTTGCTTATAGTGACCTCGGTAGTATCAAAAATACTATCGGTGGGATACCAAGTAAATGTCTTGCGGAGAAGCTCGTCGTAGGTGAAATAATCGCGGTAAAGCGCCTCATCATATATGGGGTTGCCCTCATCGTCCTTATCCGACGCCTTATGGATTATCTCAAGGAATTCAGCCTGGCTGTAATAGCCGAGCTTCGCAAGAAGCAGGTCGGATAACTCATCATCCGAGTCAAGAACGAGCATTACCTCATCCTTCTCGGTAGCGAGCTTACCCTCAAGAAGCTCGTACTGATTCATAATATATTCCTCGTTACCGGGAGCCTGAGAAAGATTAGGCGCAAGGCTGTCTACCATTCCCGCAAGATCCTTATAATCGGTATCCTTGAGAACCGATTTATATATATCCGTCACCTGCTTCAACGACATATGTCTGCCGTCGCCGTCGGGAATTTCATGAAAATCTGTGAAAATGGTTCTGTTCATGTCAAGGCCGTAGTTAAACACGATAGCGTTGTAATATTCCTCGGGCATAGCCTTAACGTATTCGATGTATTCACGGGTTATCTCGTTTTCAACCAGCATAGTATCAAAGGTGTCGCTGGTCTTGATAAGATATTCCACTACCGACGAGATGTAAACGCTATTGGGGTTTTTGATGATATCAATTTTATCATCGTTATCCATCATACCTGTTATAGCGCTAAGGTCAAAGGCATTTTTTTGTATCGTAATGGGGTTGCCAGACAGCATATCGTCCTGCATAGACGCGATATAACCCTTGATACCCGCGGAGAAGGCGAGAACCATAGCGATTCCGATAATGCCTATAGAGCCGGCAAAGCCGACCATGGTTGTTCTTCCCTTCTTAGAGATAAGGTTTTTAGCCGAGAGGCGGAATGCGGTAAATACCGACATCTTTGCCTTTTCCTTCTGTAATTTCCCCTTGGCTTCTGCGGAAATTTTCTCACTCTCTGCTACGGCAAGGGCAGCGTATTCCTCCTCGGTCACGGGATTGGTGTCCTCGATAATATTACCGTCAAGAAGCCTTACTATTCTATTGGAATACTGCTCGGCAAGCTCGGGATTATGTGTTACCATTATAACAAGACGCTCACCCGCGATCTCACGGATAAGCTCCATTATCTGCACGCTTGTTACTGTATCGAGTGCACCGGTAGGCTCGTCGGCAAGAAGAATTTCAGGCTCGTTTACCAGCGCTCTTGCAATAGCAACACGCTGACACTGACCGCCGGAGAGCTGATTTGGCTTCTTATAATACTGATCCGACAGACCTACCTTATCAAGTGCCGCCTTTGCGCGTCTTACTCTTTCCTCCTTATCAATGCCAGCAATGGTAAGCGCAAGCTCAACGTTACCAAGCACCGTTTGGTGAGGAATGAGGTTGTATGCCTGGAAAATAAAGCCTACGCGATGGTTTCTATATATGTCCCAATCGCGGTCGCGGTAGAGCTTTGTGCTTTTTCCGTTAATCACCAAGTCGCCCGAAGTGTATCTGTCAAGACCGCCAACGATGTTAAGAAGGGTGGTTTTTCCGCAGCCGGACGGGCCGAGTATCGAAACAAATTCCCTATCGCGGAAGGTGATATCCACGCCGCGCAGAGCGTTAACCGTCTCAGAGGCGGTTATGTAATCCTTTTTAATACTTCTGAGTTCAAGCATATATCTTTTCCTTTTTAAGTTAATCTAAGTAATTATACACCCAAAATGTGAACAAATAACGCATTTTAATGAAATATTTTGAAAAAATATTCAATACTCGGTTAATTATTTATTCAACCTTCAGTTGTCTGACCCAAATACCCTTATTAACAAGAACTAGTCCGGGTACAAGCTTTAGGTTCTCCACTACGAGCATTATGGGAAGAAGATGGTAGAATGAAATATCTGTAAAATAAGCAAGAGCGATTGCAACCGGCATTACAATAACCCATGCATAAACGCTGTCGAAAAGCATTGTGATAAAAACGCGTCCTCCCGAGCGAATTGTGTAATAGGTGGAGGTTGCAAGAGCCGCCGCAGGCATAGAGAAACCGTAGCATATCATAATGAAGGTCGATATCTCTCTTACCGACTCGGTGGTGTTGTAAAGATATGGGAAGAAGGGCGAAAGGCCGATCTGCGCGCCCATCATTACAAATCCTGTAAATACCGAAAAGACAAGAAGCTTTCTGTCGGTGTCTTTTGCCTCCTCAAGCTTGCCCGCGCCAAGTAGATTGCCCACCATAATGGCGATAGCGGAGCTTAATGCAAAGTAAGCGACGCTCAAAAGATTCTGCAAGGTGAAGGCAATATTTGTTCCTGCGACCACGTCAAGTCCGCGGGTGGAATAGCACTGATTACGCATGGTTACCGAAAGCGACCAGAACAGCTCATTTAGAAGAATGGGCATTCCTTTCATAGCAACCTGTTTGATAAGTCCTGCGGGAATACGGAAATTGCTAAAAATGCCGACCGCAAAGGGGCATTTTTCCTTATTTTTATGAGTCCAGATAAGAAGTATGGCAATCTCGGCATAGCGAGAGAGGGAGGTTGCGATTGCCGCACCGACCACGCCGAGGGCGGGAAGTCCGAAAAGGCCGAAAATAAGCAGGCCGTTAAAGACGAAGTTCGTAACCACAGAAACAACGCTTGCCACCATAGGAACTACGGTTTGTCCGGTCTCGCGAAGGGTGGAGGCATAGACATTTGAAATGGCAAAGGGAATAAGTCCGATAAGGATATATGCTAAATAATTCCTACCCGCCTCGAGGGTAAGTTCCAGGTTGCCCTCGGTTCCATCGTGTAGGAAGTTATTAATAAGAAAATCACCGCAGGTGGAAAAAACACCAACGCCGAGCAGTCCTACCGCCGCACAGATGATAAGCTTAATGCGCATGGTATTTCTCACACCGTCAACGTCTCCGCGTCCGTTGAACTGGGCAGTGAAAATGCCCGCACCCGAAATTGCGCCGAATATGGCGAGGTTGAATATAAAAATAAATTGGTTGACTATGGCAACACCCGACATCTGCTCCGTGCCAAGCGAGCCGACCATAAGGTTGTCAAGCAGGTTGACAAGGTTTGTGACCGTGTTTTGTATTATTATAGGAACGGCAATGGCGAGGGTGCGCTTATAAAAGCTCTTGTCGCCGATATAGCTTTTTAAATTCATCGTTTTTCCTCAAAGTAATTATTATCTTTCATATTGTAACATAAGTTTAAAGCAAATGCAATAAGAAAAACAAAGAAGCCTCAAAAGAGACTTCTTTGCTATAAAATGTAAATAATAGTTAGAGTTTTGGTGATATTTGAGCTTTTAAATCTCAAATCCTACGAGCAAACCTCCCTGCTCGGCGTAGAAAGAGCAGAGACCGCCTGCGGGAGCAATATCAATTTTGGCATTTGGGAACTTATCGAGTATTTTACTCTTAAGCATCTCGGCAGAGGAGAGATTGTTTGCGTGATGTATTTTAACTCTGCCTCCCGTAAAGCCTTCTCCTGCCATATTGCTAACTATATCATTGACGGTGGCAACAGGACCACGGGATTTGCCGGTCATCTCAAGAGTTCCGACGTCGCTTGCGCGTCCGACGGCGCGAATGCCGAGAAGGCCCGCCATTTTAGCCACGATATGGCTGACACGGCCGTTATTTGCCAGATTATGCATAGATTCAAGAGCAAAGATCAGCCTGGTGTGAGTATGGTACTCTGCGATCTCGGCCTTTACCTGCTCAAAGTCCTTGCCCTCAAGTATAAGGTCGCGAAGCTTCTCGATAAGAAGAGCGTTCTCAGGGCCTGTTGAGAGACTGTCAATTACGTGAATTTTCCTGTCCGGGTATTCATCAAGATAGCCCTTTGCAGCGACGCTTGCGGCGTTGTAGCTACCGGATAGACCGCTGGTTATGGTAACGCAAAACACGTTTTCAGCGTCACCAAAGGCCTCGGTGTATTCGCCCGAGCTTGGGCAGGAGGAACGTGAACGACCTTTATACTGTTTCAGATCAGAAAGCATACCTACAACGTCAAGAGACTCATCGTCAACGTACTCCCTCTCATCGGTGATTATCTTTAAAGGAGCACTCTCGAAAGCAATTCCAGGGAGAGAACGGATATCCGCAGATGAGTCGGTTACTATTTTAAATTTCATAATTTTCCCCTTCTTGGCGGTTATTACCAACTCATTATAACATAATTTGCGTTTTCTGTCAAGTTATTTAGTATTTCAGCGTTGTGCAGGTTTTGTTAAAAAAGTCCGCAGGAAAGATATCTGTCACCGCCGTCGGGCAGGAGAACGGCTATCGATTTACCCCTGTTCTGCTCATTTTTAGCCATACGTATGGCAGCGATCAATGCAGCACCCGAAGAAATGCCACAGAAAATCCCCTCGGCGGAGGCAAGCAGTCTTGCCCCCTCGACGGCCTCGTCGTAAGACACCCTCTCTATTCCGTCGCAAAGGTCGGGATTGAAAAGAGGCGGAACAAAGCCTGCACCAATGCCCTGTATCTTATGGCTCGACGGCTTATCTCCCGACAGCACCGCCGACTCACTCGGCTCGACCGCTATGACCCTGACGGAGGGATCAATCTCCTTCAGATAACCGCCCACACCCATCAGAGTGCCGGCCGTACCAACTCCGGCAACGAATATATCCACCCTGCCCTGCGTATCGGCGTAGAGCTCGGGTCCTGTGGTAAGTCTGTGCGCACGCGTATTCTCGGGATTTTTAAATTGGGAAAGAGTCAGGCTTCCTTCGGTTTCGGAAAGCATTTTTTCTGCCTTAGCTACAGACTCCGACATTCCGCCATTAACCCTTATTACCTCACCGCCGTAAGCTCTGATAATCATTTCGCGCTCTCTCGATGCGCTGGCCGGCATAACGATAACCGCACGATAACCCGAAGCAGCAGATAACATAGCGAGAGATATGCCGGTGTTACCGCTTGTGGGCTCGACAATTACTGATCCGCGCCTAAGCCGTCCTCTTTTTTCCTCCGCTGAGAGCATAAAGAGAGTTGCTCTGTCCTTTACCGAGCCGGAAGGGTTGAAACCCTCAAGCTTTGCTAAGAGACGGCAATGAAGGCATAGCTTCTCCTCAATCCTTGAGAGACGTACCGTAGGAGTGTTCCCGATAAGCCCGGACACCGAGTTGATTATTCCCATAAATATCAATTTTCCTCACTTTCACTAAAACGATATGTTGATAAATTCTATTGACAAAAAAACAATATATGGTATAATATATACACATATTATTTGAAATATTTAAAAAGGAGGGGCGAATATGAAAATTATTAAGAGAAACGGCGCGGAGGCCGGCTTTGACTCAAGCAAGATATATATAGCGGTAAGCAAGGCAAACGAGGCAGTAGATGCGTCGCATCGTATAAGCCCTGAGGATATACAAAGAATAACCGACAGAGTTACCGATAAATGCCATTCGTTCTCGGGAATTCCCGGAGTGGAGGACGTGCAAGACCTTGTGGAAAAGGAGATAATGGCACTAGGTGCGTTTACGCTAGCGAAAACGTATATCACCTACCGATATACAAGAGAGCTTGTGCGCAGGGCGAACACTACAGATGACAGTATTATGTCTCTGCTGGAATGGGGAAACGAGGAGATAAAGCAGGAAAACTCCAACAAAAATCCCACCGTAAACAGCATTCAGCGCGACTATATGGCAGGTGAGGTTTCAAAGGATATTACGAGAAGAATGCTTTTGCCTGCGGACATCGTAAAGGCTCACGAGGAGGGAATTATCCACTTCCACGACGCCGACTATTTTGCACAGAGAATGCACAACTGCGATCTCGTAAATCTTAAGGATATGCTGGAGGGCGGAACGGTTATCAGCGGAACGAAAATCGACACGCCGAAAAGCTTTGCAACAGCCTGCAATATTGCGGCGCAGATAATCGCTCAGGTTGCCTCCAACCAATACGGCGGTCAGTCTATCAGCCTTACCCACCTTGCCCCGTTTGTTGACGTAAGCCGCAGGAAGATACGTGCGGCCGTTTTGGCAGAAATTGAGGAAACCGGCATTAAGGCAAGCAAAGAACAGATCGAAAAAATTGTTAAGAGAAGGCTTGCCGAGGAGATAAACCGCGGCGTACAGTGCATACAGTATCAGGTGGTGACTCTCCTTACCACCAACGGACAGGCTCCCTTTATCACTATGTTTATGTACCTCGGCGAAGCAAAGGAGGGGCAGGAGCGCGAGGATCTTGCGCTTGTGATCGAGGAGGTTCTGCATCAACGCATAAAGGGTGTAAAGAATGAAAAGGGAGTTTGGATCACACCCGCCTTCCCGAAGCTGATATACGTCCTTGAGGAGAGCAATATCTCCGAGGACTCTGAATATTATTATCTGACCCGTCTGGCGGCGAAATGCACCGCTAAGCGTATGGTTCCCGACTACATTTCGGAGAAAATAATGCTAAAAAGCAAGATCGACAAAAATGGCGATGGACAGTGCTACACCTGTATGGGGTGTCGCTCCTTCCTCACACCATACGTTGACGAAAACGGTCAACCTAAATATTACGGCCGCTTTAATCAAGGTGTTGTTACGGTAAATCTTGTGGATATCGGCCTATCCGCCGAGAGAGATATGGATAAATTCCGCCGCATCTTCGACGATAGAATGGAGCTTTGCCATAGGGCGCTCCGATGCCGTCACGAAAGACTGCTGGGAACGCCCTCGGACGCCGCACCTATTCTCTGGCAATACGGCGCGCTGACAAGACTTAATAAGGGTGAGAAGATAGACAAGTATCTCTACGGAGGATACTCTACCCTTTCACTCGGGTACGCAGGACTTTGGGAGTGCGTATACGCTCTCTCGGGCAAAAAGCTTACTGAGCCAGAGGGCGAAGCTCTCGGCCTTGAGATAATGAATCTGCTTAACTCCTACACGGCAAAATGGAAGGCGGCTGAGAATATCGACTACTCGCTTTACGGAACGCCCCTTGAAAGCACGACCTACAAGTTCGCCAAATGCCTGCAAAAGCGCTTCGGCATAGTAAAGGGCGTGACCGACAGAAGCTATATTACCAACTCCTACCACGTTCACGTCACTGAGGAGATAGACGCCTTCGAAAAGCTCTCGCTTGAGGCTAAGTTCCAGGCCCTCTCGCCCGGAGGTGCTATATCCTACGTTGAGGTTCCGGATATGCAGAATAATATCGAGGCCGTCCTTGACGTAATGAGATACATATACGACCACATTATGTACGCCGAGCTTAACACCAAGAGTGACTACTGTCAGGCCTGCGGATTTGACGGCGAGATAGCCATCATTGAGGATGGCGGCAAGCTAATCTGGGAGTGTCCTGTATGTCACAACCGCGATCATTCGACGATGAACGTAGCTCGCAGGACCTGCGGATATATTGGAACTCAGTATTGGAATCAGGGCAGAACAAGCGAGATAAAGGACCGCGTTTTACACCTATAAGCAAACTATTGTTGTCATTTCCAAACAAAAAGCTCCCCAAAATGCAATACGGGAGCTTTTTGAAGATTAATGTTTATTGACACTCTTAGCGCTTTGTATCATGCCGTTGATGTGACCCGCTTTACCCTTAACGAAGTCCTTAACCTTATTCGTTATACTGACAGCACCCGCTGCCGCAAGGCCAAGAAAAGCAAGGGATAGGTAAGGATGTCGCATCATTCGCCCTTTTTTGCTCATATGCATCGGTTTTCTCCTTTTTTTGAGTTAATTATATTCTAACCGAGCAGAGCAAAAATTATTTATCTCATTGACAAAAGCTTAAGATTGTTGTAAAATTATATTGTAAAATTATTTTCAAAGCCAACGGAAGCTTTATACGGGAGGCAGGCCTCTCGCAGAAAGGAACAGACGATGATAAAATACGAAAACCGTATCGAAAACGATACCGACCGCACCGAGGAGCTCTCTGATAGCTCTTACCCCGAGCTTTCCAAGAAAGAGGCGGACAGACTTTTGAAAGACGCGCAGGAGTGCCTTAATACCAATGATTTTTCAGGCGCTGTTGACGTGTATAAATTTCTTGCAGAGGCCGGAGTTATAGAGGGAGAGCGCGAGCTTGCGCTGATACTCGAGCGCGGTCTGCTGGTGCCGAGAGATCTTGAAATGGCTATGAAATACTTCTATTCCGCCGCCAAGAAGGGCGACGTGCTTTCAGCCTACAAATATTCCAAGATGGTAATAGGAAATCAAGATATTTCCGACTTTTGGCTTGCTTATTCTGCTATGTTCGGCTGTCAAGAGGCATATCCCGACGCCTTTGCCCTCTACTGCAGAAAAAAGGAGAGAGAGACCGCCGCTTACTACTGCTCGCTGATGGCCGAGGAAGGCGACGTTGACGCTATCATTGAGATGGCGCGAAGACACCTTTACGGTGACGGCGTTGAGCAGAGCGAGAGACAAGCAAAGTGGTATATAGAGAAGATCGAACGCACACCTCTGCACGCAATCAAGCTCTACAGAAGACTTCAAGCTGTTGAGGATCGCTCACAGAGACCCAAGATACCGACCTTTACAGAAAAGAACAGAATAATGAAGCGTCTTATCGACACGTCAAAGGAGTTTGGTTACACAAAGCTGCTCCTTATACTCTGCAAAGCCTTCGCCGAAAACGGAACGAAGGACGCAGACGTTTATCTCGCTCTTCTTCACGTTGAGGGCATCGAGTACGAAAAAAACGTTGACGTTGGCGTTACCATGCTAGAAAATACTATGCATAAAGGCTCGGTCACCGCAGCAAAGCTTCTCGGCGACCTTTACGCCCGCGGCGAGCATGTTGAAAAGAACGACAGACGCGCCGTTTATTACTATAAACGCGCAGCAGAGCTTGGAGGTGTAGGCGAGTACGAGGCTCTTGGAGACATTTTCCATTCCGGTGATCTTACCGGCGAGGATTACGCTCTTGCCATCTCACTCTACCGCGAGGGAGCCGAGGCAGGCGACGCCGGCTGTCAGAGCAAGCTCCGTATGATGGAGGAGGAGCGCGAGAGAAACTATATTGAGGCCTGCAGGACCGAAAGATCCTCGCCTGAGAGCGCATTCCCTCTCTTCAAGAGATCGGTAGATGCAGGATATCTTCCCGCACACGCAAGAATCGGCTGGTATTACGAGCGCGGCATCGGTACTAAGGTAAGCCGTAAGGAAGCCTTCCGTCACTATAAGGCAGCCTACGACGCAGGCGACAAGCGCGCCATAGAAAGCCTTGGCAGATGCTATGCAAGAGGTATTGGCGTAGCCTTCGACTTCGACCGCGCCTCCGAGCTTCTTTCGGCTGCCAGGGAGATGGGATCTCACAGCGCAGACAGAGAGCTTTACCGCATTTATGAGAACAAAAAGAGGCATATGATCAGGTCGCTGTACTCCACGGCGATGCGCCTTTACTATAACAAGAAGTACGACCTTGCCCGCAGCATGCTGGAGGTATGTATGCAGCTTGGGCTTCCCGATGCAACATATTCCATAGGTTGTCTATATGAATTCGGCATTACCACTGATCCGGACAGAAAAACCGCCCTTAAGTACTACAAGAAGGCCTACGATCAGGGCTACAGCGATCCGAGGCAGTATCATAAGCAGAGCATGCTAAGAATTTCAAAGTAATTTTGAAATATTTTTTAAAGGAAACCTCACACATAAAAAAATGAGTCAGATTAGCGTTGTATTCTTAAGGACACAACGCCTCTGACTCTTTTTTATTTTATTTACTTACGGGATAAGCGCGTCTTTCGTCAAGCGTTACCACATCGGGCCAATTGATAATATGTTCTACTACTATATTATAATAAGCGGTCTCTTCAAAGTGTTCAGCATCGTAGTAGCTGAAGATCTCTGCCTTACGAGCCTCAACGAAATCGGCGTATTCCTCATCGCTGTAGTCATCTCTCGTCTTTCCTTCGTAGTCAAGGTACTGCTCTATATACTCGTCAAGATACTCCTGACGTGTCTCATTGTACATCTTGTTAAATTCGTCGGTGGTGGGCATCAGATTCTCTGAACGGAGAATATAATACATCACCATTCTCTCCTTAACAAGACTCTGTGCAAGACCGTAAAGGTAATCTCTCCAGTTCGTGGTAGAGGAAAGACCAAGGTAAGCAGGAGCGTAGGTGTCAAGAGTAGAGTAAGTGTTGTAGCTGCCGGTATAGCTGTTGTATACCTGACCGCCGGAGGATGCAAACTGATTGTCGACGTCCTCAATGTACTCATCATAGATATCATCAACCTTTGCGCCGGGATATTTAATAGCCTTAGATATCTCAGCGTAGTATTCCCAGATAGCCGCCTCGACCAGCTCCTTATAATCCTCCTCGTAAAGCTCGTTCATAGTCTCCTCAGCGTAAGCGCGGTACTTTTCTGTAAGGGTATTGCCCTCATATTTTTCAAGATCACTGCGCTCGATACCGAAGTCCTCGCTTTCAAACTTTGATTCAAGGAACTCATCGGTGAACTCGGGAGCCTCGTAATCTACAACCCCGGCAACGTAAACCTCAAACATAGCGGTCTCGTTACGAAGATTTGCAGCTGAATAATCGTAGGGGAAATAAGTTTCTACCACGATAGGATCGGTCTCACATTCGGTAACGAAATTAACCGTACAGTCATAGTAATTATAGTTTTTACCGTCGCGCTCTACGGCGAAATCAAACTTATCACCAATATTTCCTAGCATAATGCGCGCCTTGAAGCCCGCGCCAAACTCAGAGTCGATATCGGGGTCGGAAAGATCTATTCTCACGTTAGAATGTGTGGTCTTATTTTTCGTATCCTCTCCGATAACTCTGGAAAAGCTTACGTAAGCCACCTGATTCTGGTTAATCTTACCCTCGGTGATTTTAACAAACTTGGAATAATCACCGGTGTTCTTACCAACAAGGCCAAGCTCGAAGCCGGGAATAAATCCGCCGGAGCCAATCTCAAGGTCGTGAGGCTCTTTATCACCAAAGTTAGACATATTGGCAACGACGATCTCCTCACCGTTCTCGCCGAGAAGGTAGCCTCGATACCAAATGGAAACGATATCACCCGCGCCGATCTCAATCGGCGAGGTTACAAGAGCACCGTTGTGCAGAGCCTCCTCGCTCTTATCCTGACAAAGCAGGTTGAGAATAGCAATATCGACGTCGATATCGTGAGGCTTTGCAATGTCAACGTTAAGCTCATAATTCTTATAATCTTTAGTAAACTCAATGTATTTTGACAGATCTGAGGTAAGGTAGTTAAATCCCTTATCCTTCTGCACGGCTTGAACAATAAACACCACTGCGGCAGCAATAAATATTACCGCAAGAATAGCGGCCGTGATGATGATGGCAAGCGATTTTTCGGAGATAGGTTTCTTAATTTCCTCTTTTTCTACCTTTCCTTTTACTGTGACTGTTTTCTTCTTGTTTTCACTCATAATGGCAAAAACCCTTCCATAAATAATTATATTATGCGAACGAGTCAGCAAATGCGGTTGCCAGCCCGTCACATCTCTCGTTATAATCGTGTCCTGCATGTCCCTTCACCCATACGAAGGTTACATCATGGGTGCGTGTAAGGCTGTAAAGCCTCTCCCAAAGATCGGGATTTTTCAGTTCCTCACGGCCTCTGCGCCATCCATTAGCGCGCCATGATTCGACCCAATCCTGAAGGAATGCGTCCACGAGATATTTTGAATCAGAATAGAGAGTTACCTTACAAGGCTCTTTAAGGGCGGAAAGCCCCTCGATGGCCGCGGTAAGCTCCATACGGTTGTTGGTGGTTTCTCTCTCGCCTCCTGAAAGCTCCTTTTCATACCTTCCGTAAACGAGAATAGCGCCCCAACCGCCTCGGCCCGGATTGCCTCTGCAGGCTCCGTCGGTATAAATGCTGACTTCTTTCATATTTCTTCCTATTTAAAGAAAACGGACGAAGCATTTTCGTCCGTTTTCATTTAAGTTAGTATTTATTCTGCAGGACGGCAGAATGGTTTTGTCAATTTTTATTACTCAGCATCGGTCTCAGCATCGGCTTCAACGATCTTATAGGTTACAGTTCTGAAATCAAGATAACCGTCAACGTACTTGATCTCGGTGTGACCGTCTTCCTCGTTAAGCTCGATGTTGGTGCTGGTGAGATAGTAGAAGAGTCTGTTGAACTGGAATGCTGCGCGAAGATTGATCTCGCCGTGTTCCTCAATAAGGCTTCTGTAGTATGCGCTGCCGATCTCCTTCTTGTAGCCCTTCATATACTCATCGTCTACAAGGAACATATCCGCTTCATCGCGTGCGGTAGCAATGTTTTCCTCAGCGTTCTTCTTAGCCTCTGCGATCTTCTCGTCAGCCTTATCGCCGTAAACCTCTCTGTAGCTTTCCTCGTCGATATAGTAAGCGCCGCCTTCAATGTCGGCTTCAACGTAACCGGGAAGAACCTTAACAGCGTCAGCCTTGCAAGCCTTAGCTACAACGTAGATCTTGATGATGGGATCAAGATAGCTCTTTGCTTCCTTCTCAAGAGCAGCGTCAAGGCCGTCCATAGAGGTTATCTTAAGAGTAGCAAGGAGATAAGCATCAAATGTGCCGTACTTATCATAGTTGGTAACAGAGGAGCTGTAATTGCCCTTATAGAACTCATACTCGTAGGACTCGTAAAGGTGGTCGGAGTATTCCTCAACAAGCTTCTCGGGATAACCCTTGATGGTTACAGACTTATCGATAAGCTCCCAAACCTTAGTGTGTACCTTCTCAATAATGTCAGAGTCATACGCCTCCTTGAGAGAGTGGTAGGTATTCTCCTCATACTCCTCAAGAACAACCTCGCCAACAGTCTTGGTACCGTTGGTAGCAGCTGTGATCTTGGTTACAACTGCAGCAAGAGCTGCATTCTGTGCCTTAGTGAGAGCTTCCTTAGTGCTATCGATAGCATCCTGCTGCTCGGTGCTGGGCTTGGAGCCGCCGTCCTTAACAGCCTTGTTGTAAGCGTCAAGGAGAGTCTTAAGCTCAGTGCCTTCCTTATAAACCTCGTTATCCTCAGACTTGGTGTCGAAGATATTAGCAACGTCCTCAAGAAGATCTGCAAGCTTCTCAGAGCCGTTTACGTAAGCCTCGTCCTCAAGAACCTCGAAGGATGACGCTGTAAGCTTAGAGCCGTAAACGTAGTTAAGAATATCCTCTGCGGTAATCTCCTCTGCGATAGGAGCAGAAATAACGTATACGGGATATACGTAGTAAGTAAGCTCTACGTCCTTAAGATTAACCTTAGCAGCGGAGGTAGCACGGATATTATCGGGAGTTACGTTCTGATCCTTGTCATAGGGGGTGTGCTTAAAGGAAGCGATAGGCTGGCCTGCATTCTCAACCTTCCACTCGATCTTTACGTTGGAATACTTGTATGTGATGGTCTCGCCGTTCTCATCCTTAACGTCAACGTCGAAGGTAGTCTTGGTGGTAACCTTACCATCCTCATCCTTCTTATCAAATACAGCAAGGGTAGAACCAACCTTAGCCACAGAATCCTCTGCAAGAATATAGCTTGCAAGAATGTGATCTCCGGAGAGATCAATAGTCTCGTACGCCGCGCTCTCCTTTACCTCGGTGGTAACGCCCTCAGCGTCGGTCTTGGTGTAGGAACGAGTGTAGGAAACAACGATAACGTCGCCTTCCTTAACCTTAAGATCGTCACCGGTAAGATCGGACGAGGTAAGCATAGAATATACGTACTCTGTAATATCAACCTTAGCGAGGTTCTCCTTGATAAGAGTCATAAACTTGTTGTCCGCATCAACATCACCAAGCTTAATAACGTGATTAGCCTTGGTGGATGAAGCGGTGATAGCAGACTCCTTCATTTCAGAGGTAAAATATACGTTGCCGGTCTTCTCGTCTACTGCATAGTAGGTGAAGTAAAGCACGTCGCCTGCACCGAGCTCGCCGGACTTAACGTAGTCGGACTCAAAAGCAGCAGCAACGATCTTATCAGCAACTGCGTTATAGATCTTGGCAGCAACCTTCTTTGCTCTGGTTTCCTCGTCGGTGGTAAAGTCGCCATCTTCGATTTCAATTTCGCCGAGAGCTTTAACAAATTCTGCGTAATTGAAAGATGCGTATTTGCTGAGATCCTCTTCCGCAAAATCAAAGCTGCCGCAGCTTGTCAGTGCAAGAAGAGACATCACAACAGTAAGAATTAATGCAACAATTCTCTTTTTCATGTCTTTCATCCTTATATATAAAAATTATTTCAAATTCCGCGCAACAGAGCGCGATTAAATTGATCGTAATTATGCGATCCGACGAATATCGAGGGGTCGACTAAACTATTATATCATACAATATTAAAAAAATCAAATGTTTTTTATAATTTTTTTAATATTTTTACCAAAAAAGAGAAGACTCCTTGATTTTGCACGATTTTCAGTTCCAATAACCGCCGTCAGTGATTACCGTTTGACCGTTAAGAAGGCTGTCAAATGCGTTTACGATCTTTTTCGCCGCATAACTCGAGATAAAGAAGCCGGAAAGGTCGTCAGCTGATTTATCAATAGCATTTCCATTACTGTCTGCACGGTAGATCTGCACCATGACACGCCTGTCGCTTACTCGATAGAAGTCGTATACATAATCGTAATCCGAGCTGTCAAGGCGGAAGGATATGCTCATTATTTTAGGCGAGCTTGCCACCGCGGCCTCTCTCTCAGCCTCAGGAATAACACCCTCGTAATTAGTGCCGTACATCAGCGAAAGTATCTTCTTGAAGCACGCCGCGCCGAGAGTATCGTGGCCGGAGGCAATGGGCTTACCTGCTACTCTATTATATACGTTAGCAATATCCATCTTTTCACGACCCTCGGAGGCGAGAATCTGAGAAAACAGAGTATCGTAACATCTGTCGCTCAAGGGTCTAGCATTTACGGTAAGGAAATTATACTCGGTGCCGCCCTCCTCTGGCATCTGGTCGTAATGCTGATTTCCCGAGATATAAATAAGCTTATGGTCAAAATCAAACTCATACTTACCGAAAACGTCGGTCATATTTAACTCTAATGTAACCTTATCTATAACCGTGTAGTCCACCATTACGAGATTGTCTCTCGACCAGTATTCCTCAAAGGATTTCTCAAGATAATTGAACTGCGTACCCTCGATCTTAACGATAATACCATAAAGGCTTGAGCCGATATATCTCGTGCCGTCCGACTGAAGAGGACTGATATAAAGGTAGCAGCCGAGAGTATCAAGGTAGGTATAATCATCCACCTCGTCGCTTGCCGCGCCGCCTATCGAGCTTATACCTCTGGGAAGCTCAAAATACACGGTATGGCCCTCGTAAAGGCTGTACTTGTCCATATTCTGCGGAGTAAGGCCTACAGCAACGGTCTCACTGCCCGAAATTCCCGCGGAAACTTGGCTGCTTGACGAGGCTCCTATTCCGCCGAGAAGGAAGGTTACCATTTGGCATGCAAGGGCGTCAAGAGCGTAATATCTGTTCTCGTTTTCAAGAGTATTTTTATAAATAGACTCACCGTAGAAGGGGTCGCGCTTCGATGCGTTAACAAACTCGAAGGAGACGACGGCCTCCTTCTCAACGAAGCCTCTGATAGATTTGATGCGATAAGTAAAGAAGTTCATGAAAGGCTGGCAATATATCTGCTCTGTAAGAACGCATTTATCTATTCCCTCAGATACTGGAAGACCGATAAGCGCATTTTTTATCTGCAGATCATCGCCCTCGGTGATGGCCGAGAGATCCACCGTTGCGGTGTCCTCCTCGCCTATTTCTTTTCCATCAACCAGATACTTGTAGTTATAGGTGACTATGCAATCCTCGGTTATGATCTTGGGATATGATACACCGCCCTCCGAGCCGAGCTTGGAAATAAGGATAATATCGGTAATTATCAGTGAAAGCTCTCTTATCTCGGAGTTTTCCTCGGTATAAGTTGTGCTGAAGGAAAGCGCGTTTTCACCTTCAAATTTATCACCAACAGAGGAGTAAAGCAAAGTATTCTTTACATTTTCAGGTATAATACTGTCTTTTGACAGGTCTATAACCGCGTGACAAGTCTCGGTACTGATGCTGTTACCATCTACGGTGCAGCTATAGCTTACCTTTACAAGATCAGCGCCAAGTGCGGGATATCCTGCGTCCTCACGCTCGCCGCTGTCGGTAAGAACAGCATCAAGAGAATGAATCCGATAGGCGTAGACCGAACCTATCTTTGCCTCGTTCACATTGGAAATAACCGTAGCGGCTATCTCCCTACCCTCGTAGTCTCCAACGGCGTTCGTGGTGAGGGATGCAATAAGCCTATCAAGCTCAGGCCTACTGGAAAGCTTCTTAAGATCAAGTGACATCGTATAATAGCCCAATCTGTCAAAGCCGTCGCCTTCTCCATCGCCATCGGGGTAAAAGGCCGACTCCTCTATATCGGCATAGACGATAACCTCGGAGCCCAAAGTGGGATACATACCAAGTCCGCCGGAATTGATGCCGTAATACTTATTTTTCCACTGCTTATAATCGGTGGTAAGATAAGGCTCATAGATACCGTCGGCAGCAAGGCCTTCGGGTATCAAACGGGAATGAAGAAAGCTCTCGAATTCCGAAAGCATATATTCAAGCCTCTCGCTTGCAGAGGAGGTATAGATATGATCCCTTCCCTCTATCATAAAATAGTAGCCAATGCCTGTTATAAGACTGTCGCCAATGTATATTTTATGCTCGGAAAGCTTGCCGTTTTGGTCAAGATAGCTGAAATAAATTGTCTCTCTATGCTCCTCGTCCAGGCCGTAGCGATTAAGCTGCGCCTCTCTGTCGGCCTCAGGCTCTATGCGCTGGTCAAAGTATAGCGCCCCAATGGTGGCGCAAAGATAATCTATCTTATAGACGTTAAGACCGTCCGCACCTTCTGTAGCGTAGAAATCGGTGTAATTAGTTCCGCTTTCTTCATACATTATTTCGGGATAATAAGCCACGAGCTCACCGTTTTCATCGCCGTAATAGAACATAAAATAGTTCTCGTAGACATTTTTGATCTCGGTCTCGGGACGGCTCATAACGAAGGCGTCAAGATGACTCGAAACAGCAACCGAGACGATGTTCGCCTTAGAGACGTAAGGGTATACCACCGCCCTGCCGTTGTAAATAGCCTCGCCGTCCTTGATCTCAGGAATATCAGTCGTATTTTGTCCGCCCGAGTTAGCAACGCCGGAGCTGATGACCGCGCTCATTATCGCGTAGGACGCTATAAGAAGAACAAGAAGCGATGCGGTAAGGATAAAATACGACTGA
>SVTZ01000092.1 GCA_015063525.1 Oscillospiraceae bacterium | reverse complement strand
CCGTTCTTAAAAATATGCTCAACCTGATCGAGAGGTATTTTCTTGATCGCAACAGCAACAGCCATAAGAAGCCTGTGTAGAGGTTTTTCAAATACACCAACAATATCCTCGGAGGAAATAGTCATTTTGACACTGTTACCCGTCAAGGAGAGTGTTCCCTCGATTTCAACGCTGGATTCCTCCTTGCCCTGCCATACGGATCCAAGCTGCTCCTTGATCGCTCTCGCAACAGAGATAGAAACGTTTACACCGCCCTGCTCTCCGATATACTGCTTAACAGCCTTATCAAAGTCCTCACCGCCGATAAGCTCTCTTGCGGTATAGGTAACCTGTCCGTTGTGAAGCACGGCTATCTCGGTAGCAGATGCGCCTACGTTAACCGAAATAACGCTCTGCGCAGGATTACCGCCTGCGCCGATCAAAGCTGCCACAGCACGGTTTACAGCATAGCATTCCTCTATGCCCGCATCGCCGAGAATATTAAAGATATCCTTCTCCTGCTTGGCAATAAGATCAGAAGGAATTCCGATAACGCAACGAAGTCGCTCGCTCTCGGGAATAGATCCAACAACGTGAGAAACAATACTCTGAGTGATCTGTCTGTCAAACAGAAGTCCGTTCTTAAAGGGTCTGACAAGCAAAGCGCTGTCGCTAAGCTCCTCAGCCTGCTCAATAGCGGCATTGCCCACCGAAATAATACGGCGACTGTCTTTATCTATAAGAGCGACCGACTGCTCACGGTATATACCGGCTATCGTATCACTCACGGTAATATTAGCGTAACCTAAATCAAGACCGATTTTAGTAACCATGCCGCCATCCTTTCAATGTTTTTAGCACCCCTATTTATACAGGTACAACATATTATACTACATTTCCGTAGAAATTTCAAGTATATTTTTAAATATAATCACAAATTTTATCTTTTAATGCCGTAAATCTCATAATTTGACGGTCGTTTTCGGTCATTTTATGAGGAATGTCCGATCTGCCGACCAAAATTACCATGCTTTTGGCTCTTGTCACCGCCGTATAAAGCAGATTTCTAGCCATAAGCATAGGTGCACAGTAATACATCGGGATAATAACAACAGGATATTCACTTCCCTGACTCTTGTGTACGGTTATCGCATAGGCAAGATCAAGCTCGTCAAGCATAGTAAAGGAATACTCGGCAGTTCTGTCGTCAAATCTTATCTTAACAGTCTCCTCGTGTAAGTCTATGCTCTCAATCACTCCGATATCACCGTTAAAAAGTCCAACGCCGACAACACCGTTCTTTTCCCACTCGATCTCATAATTATTTGCCGTCTGCATTACCCTGTCTCCCTCTCGGAAGATAACACCGTGGGAGGTCTTTTCTTTTTTGAACTTTGTCGGAGGGTTAAGCCTCTCCTGGAGCACCGAGTTGAGAGCCTCTACTCCCGCAACGCCCTTCTTCGAAGGAGTGATGACCTGTATCTTTCCCTTTATGTCCTTACCATATGTTCTGGGCAGTCTCTCATCAATAAGAGTTGCTACCGTTTCTGCTATTTCATTCTCCCTCTCACGTCTTACAAAGAAGAAGTCGTTATCGGTAACGTTCAGAATGGGAGCGGTTCCCTCGTTTATTCTGTGTGCATTGGTGATTATCAGGCTTTCCTTCGACTGTCTAAATACCTCTGTAAGCCTTACAGTTTTAATTCTCTCCGATCCGATAAGGTCGGCAAGCAGGTTTCCTGCACCAACACTTGGCAGCTGATCCGAGTCACCAATGAGTACAAGCCTTGCTCCACGCTTCATAGCCTTGATAAGCGACGCTGTAAGTGAAAGATCGAGCATAGATGCTTCATCTACTATAACTACGTTCTCTGTCAGCGGATTTCTCTCATTTCGGCAGAATCTTGCGCTACCGTCAATGGTTCTCTCCATCTCCAGCATTCTGTGAACCGTCTTTGCCTCCTCACCCGTCGCCTCGCTGAGTCTTTTAGCCGCACGGCCTGTGGGAGCTGCAAGAACAGTTTTAAGACCGACGCTTGAGAATATAGATATCATTGCACGGACAACCGTTGTCTTACCTGTTCCGGGACCGCCTGTAAGAATCATAACTCCGTTTTCAAGAGCAGTAAACAATGCAGTTCTCTGCATAGGCGCAAAGCTTATACCAAGGCTTATCTCCACCTTCTCTATAAGTGAAGATATGTCTGCCGTACCGAAATGACCCGCAGAACTAAGAAGGCGTACAATACCTCTTGCAATAAGATCCTCCTCCTCGGCGGTGGTATTCGTCATTATATAGTTTATGCCATCTCTTTTATAGCAAGAGAGATCCGAGGTATCAAGAAGCTCGGATAGGCTATCCCTTATAACATCCTCGCCAAGCTCAAGCAGCTCTGATGCCGAGTAGATAACCTCACACTCTGGCAGACAGGTGTGTCCGTTTAAGGAAGCAGCATGTGAAAGAACGTAGCATATACCACTGAGTATACGGTTTCTCGAATCAAGAGCTGCCCCCAGGCTCTTTGCAATAGCATCAGCCTTGGCAAAAGGAATACCAAGCTCACCTTCGCAGAGAATATATGGATTATCCTTTATAAGTCCAACCGCACCCGTGCCGAATCTCTTGTATACCTTGGCAACCTCGCCAACACCCATATAATCCTTGCAGAACATCATAACGCCACGAATACCCGATTGCTCACGGAAGGACTCGGATATGGCGACGGCCTTCTTCCTTGTAATACCGGAAATATCTGCAAGCCATTCGGGACGATGCTCTATAACGTCAAAGCTGTCGGTACCAAAGCAGTTTACTATCTTTAGGGCGGTAACAGGACCGACTCCTTTAATTGTTCCAGAGGAAAGATATTTAAATATGCCGTCTACGTCATCGGGCAGGCTCTTGTCAAAGGAATCAAAGGCGAACCGCTTTCCGAACTCCTTGTGATAGGTCCATTTGCCACGCAGAGAAACTATTTCGCCCTCAAAGGCCATAGGAATAACGCCTACCGCAGTAACGAGATTCTCATCACCGTCAACTATCTCAAGTACGGTGTAGTCGTTGCTCTCATTACGGTAGACGACGTTTTCGATTGTGCCCTTAAGGACCTCTATTTTTTCGACACGGCTCATCTTATTTCCTCTGTATTTTTTCTTATAACCATTATACCAACTTTTTTCATTTATTTCAAGTATCTTACCTTGGATTTATATATTTTTCGCCGCATAAAAATCGGTAGCAAGGTTAAAATATCGTTATCACGGAAAATGGAAAGGAATGTCAGAATGAAAAAAACAGTTTCTCTTATTATAGCGATCTCGGTTATTGTATCGGTGCTATGCTTTGGTGCTATCGAGGCATCGGCATTTTTTGGACTTGGTGCGCAGGTGGTTGCAGCTAACGTGAATATGATAAAAACCGGTCTTATCGGACAGAAGATCAGCTTTACCGACGGAGATTTTAAGTCTGCGCTTGCACTCGCAAACTTTGACAGCATTACCGTAACCGAGATCCCCTCCTCTACCGAAGGTGCTTTACTACTCAGCGGCAGACGTGTTGGAAAGGGACGTGTTATCAAAAGAAAAAATCTCGGCGCATTGGTATTTATCCCTGCATCAGACTCGGTGACCGAATGTAGCTTCAAATTTACCGTAGAGGGTTACGCAGGCGGTGCCGAGATAGAGTGCATACTGAAATTTATCGATAAGGTCAATTACGCTCCCGAGGCTCTTGGAGATTCGGTAAGCGCATCTAATATCGAGACCCAGAAATCTATATCGGTATACGGCAATCTTGACGGATACGATCCCGAGGGCGACGCTCTTGAGTATATTATAGTCACCTACCCGAAGCGTGGCATACTCACACTGACCGAGCACGAGAGCGGTAGATATTGCTATACACCCATAGGAAGTTATACCGGCAAGGATAAATTTACCTACGTGGTAAGAGATGAATACGGCAACTATTCAGGCCTGTGACCGTATCGGTAAGGATCGGCGACAGAATGTGCGAAACGGTATATCGGGACATGGAGGATCGGGAGGAATATAACGCCGCCGTGGCAATGACTGCAATGGGGATTATGAGCGGAAGACAGATAGGCGACGATCTGTACTTTGAGCCCGATAAAACGGTCACACGTGCAGAATTTGTGGCCATGGCGATGAAATGTGTCGGTATCCGAGCCGATTCCACACTCTCATCCACCTATTTTGACGACGACAGCGAGATTTCGGTATCTCTTAAGGGTTATATTGCCACGGCACAGAAAATCGGGCTTGTAGTGGGTGATTTCAAGGACGGAAGGCTTTTATTCTCCCCCGATGAAGAAATAACAAAATATGAGGCGGCAAAAATCCTCGCAAATATGCTGGGCGCAAATGACGACGGTGAGAAAAGCGTATTTGCAGGAGATGACGATGTTCCCGTATGGGCAAGAGCCGGAGTATACGCTATGTGCTCGCTGGGTATTTATGATATTCAGGACAGCTCTACTCTGACCGATCACGTTACAAGAGCCGACGTTGCCGAATTTTTATACAGACTGTCAAAGCTTAAATAAACTGAAAGACACGCCCGATCATACGGGCGTGTCGATTTTTTTGTATCGTTTCCTATTTACAAACGGCGTTTTTTGTGTTAAAATATTGTTACAAAACATTTGAGAGGAGATCTACCATGGCTAAAAAGTTGATAATAACGATTGCACGTCAGTACGGAAGCGGCGGACGTGAGATAGGTGAAAGGATCGCAGAGATACTGAACATTCCTATCTATGACAAGCTGCTTATCACCGAGGCCGCAAGCAAGGGAAATTTCAACGAGGAGGTGCTGAGAAAGACCGACGAGTCTGCAGCAAATAGCCTGCTCTATACTTTGGCGGTCGGCTCCAACACTCTTGG
>SVTZ01000091.1 GCA_015063525.1 Oscillospiraceae bacterium | reverse complement strand
CTATACCAAACATAGCTTAACCTCCGAATCAGAGAGGAAGAACCTTGCGGTAGGCAACCGCAGATGCGTCGCCCTTAGCGGAAAGCATAAGAAGGGCGGAGCATATTCTTGCTCTCATTTCATTAATGCTGATTATATCGTCGATCTCACCGCTGGATGCAGCGTTTGCGGGAGAGGAAACGGTCATTTTCCACTCGTTTATAAGTTCCTCGCGGGTCTTTTCCTCGCTGATGTACTTATCCCAGGCAAATGCAACTCCGCTTGCTGCGCTGAGTGCGCCAATCTCGGATTCCTCGGTGGCGTAAACAAGGTCCGCGCCGAGCGACTTTGAGCCGAGAAGCACAAAGGACGCGCCGATAGCGTGGCCGAGAATAACGGTGATCTTTGGACATACCGACGATGCGTAAGCCATTGCAAGCTTTGCAAGCTCGGGAGCGAACAGACACTCGTTTTTCTTGTTTATAGCAAGTCCGAGAGAGTCCACAAGTGTAACGACAGGAATAGAGAAGCTGTCGCAAAGAGTAACGAATTTAGAGATCTTTCTTGCTGCCTCAACGTCAATTCTGCCTTCGTTCTTAGAGTAAGATGTAGCAACTACGCCGCACTTAACACCGCCGATGGTTGTGAAGGCGGTAGATGCTGCGGAAGCATAGTCGTGAGTAAGCTCAATAAACATACTGTTGTCAGCAACGACAGAGATAACCGAAAGAGCGTCGCCTCCGAAATCGAGATTGCCGAGCTTCCTGTTAAGATTATCTGTGCATATCTCCGCGCCCTGAATACCAACGGAGGAATTTGAGGGAAGGAAGGAAATGAGTCCGATAATATAACCTGCACACTGCTCCTCGGTGCCGCAGTATGCAACGATAGCATCCTGAGCGTCCTTTTCACCGGTGAGAGCAGGAGAGCTTACATAAAGAGAAGCGCTGTCTTTCTTTACAACAATATCGAACATAGATGCGATTGCCGCACAGGTACCGATACAGTTACCTGCAACATAGGCGATCTGAGGAATAACTCCGGAGGCGCGGGTGACAGCGGTGATAATTCTGCCGTATGCCGCAAGACCTGCAGTACCTTCGAAAATGTCGGTACCGTTAGAGTTGAAAACGCCGATTACGGGCGCTCCATTGTTAATTGCCATTCTGTAAAGATCGGTGATCTTTTTTGCGTGACGCTCGTCAATAGCGCCGCCCATTCTTGATGCATCCTCAACGAATGCAAATACAAGCTTGCCGTCAATGGCACCGTATCCGCAAATAACGCCTTCAAATTCGCTGGATCTTTCAGTAGCGATGAAGTCTGAAAAGCCGCGCTTTGTATAAGCGCCGATTTCAACGAAGGTGTCCTTGTCGAAGAGCATTGCGATCTGCGATCTTGCATCAGATCCTTTGCTTGCGTAAAGTGCATCGCGGAGCTCCGCAGCCGTGGGAAGACTGCAGAAGTTAGGTTTTGTGTATTTGTTCAAAACGAAATCTCGATTTGCGAAAATGCAAATCTCTCCTTCCTTAAAATTAAACAAGTTGATGGGAGGTTGAAAATAATCCAATCTTCACCAAATATACTATACCATCAAATTATAATTAAGTCAATACCTATACGTTAAATTTTTGGCAAAAAACGGCGAATTTCTTCGCCGTAATTTGTTTATGGTTATTTCAAGTCTTAAAGGCATCAAGAAGTGATAGCTTTTTGCTTGCATATCTGTAGGCATTTTCAAAGTCGCCGAGTTGCCTGAAGCAGCGTTCAAGATCGCCGTATACCGAAAAAAGAACATAGGAATTATACGTATCGGCATTTTTTGTTTTCTCGATTTCAATAAGATCGACAATCGCCTCGGCATATCTTCTGTTTTTTATAAGCTCCTTAGCACCAATATGCATTTTATAAATCTCGTTACTGAAATTGAATGAGTAGTCCTGTATAACGTATTTATAGAATTCGAGGTCGGCATTGTGACGAATTGTTTGCTCATAGAAATCCGAATCAAATTCGAGCAGTGGAGATTGAATATTTTCGGCAATCGAGGAATACAGCGCGGTAAGTGCCAGAAGCATTGAGGTGTCGTAAATAGTTTTCTTAGCATATTCGGAGCAGAGCTTCAGCATAGACTTGCCTGTGGTAAGCGAGCCGCGCATAACCGAATCCTTGCCAAGCTCAAAATAACAGCAGCAAAGGATGAAGGACAGTTCATCATCGGTTTTTCCGATATCTGTTACTCGCTTTATACACGCCTCGTATTTTTTCTCGGAAAATAAATTGCGTATATCGCTTATCTTTTCGTTTTTTTCATAGAAGAAGAGGTCGTCGTTATCCGATAAAAGATACGACGGGGGCACTGAAAGCCTTTCGGCGAGATAGAGAAGGGTGTCGAGGGAGGGCATAGCCTTTTCACTCTCAATGCAGCTTAGCATATTCCTAGTTATACGGTCTCCCGAAAGCTGTGCTTGGGTCAATCCCTTACTTATTCTTAATTCCTTTATTTTAGCTCCAATATTCATAAAAACTCCAAATTTCAAACTTAATCCTCGGCAGAATAACTTTTAGGTTGCTTGATTATAACGTCCGACAAAGGATTGTTGTCCATAGCCTCCTCGAGGTTCTTATTAACCAGATGGGTGTATATCTGTGTCGTATTAAGCTGCTCGTGGCCGAGAATGTCCTTCAATACTCTGATATCCACCTTACCGCTTTGATACATCAGCGTAGCCGCTGTATGCCTTAGCTTATGCACTGAGTAGCCACCTGCGCTGAGTCCTGAAATTTCAAGGTATTTCTTTACCATCCATTGAACGGTTTTGGGAGAGATACGCTGCTGTCTCGTGCTTAGGAAGAAGGCTTTGTCTGACGTGCGTATGAACCTCGGGTCAAGCCTTATGCGCATATAGGACATAACCGCGTCCTTTGCCGCGTTATTAAGGTAAATAATTCTTTCCTTGTTACCCTTACCGAGAACCTTAACGTAGGTAAGCTCTCTGTCAAAGCTCGTTACATTTAGACCAACAAGCTCAGAAAGACGCATTCCGGTGTTAAGGAACAGGGCGATAATAGAGTAATCGCGCTGCCTCGTCTTGGATTCTGTATCTGCGCTGACTGTGGCGAGAAGATTGACTGCTTCATCAGCTGAAAGGTATTTCGAAAGAGCCTTGTTCATCTTGATACCGTCAATATCTGCGGCAGGATTTTTATTAATAAGATGCTTTTTGTTGTATGCGTGTCTAAAAAAGGATTTTATTGCGCTAAGCTTACGGTTACGCGTCGAATTATTATTGTGCCTATCCTGCCTTGCGTAGGCAAGAAAGTCTACTATCAACTGCGTGTCGATACGGTTTACGTCATCCAGTGTCAGATGCTTGATGCTTATTTGCTCAAGCTCGTCAAGTGACATTACTTGATCGCTCTCTATCATTATCATATACCTGAAAAATGTTCTCAGGTCAAGGAGATACTCGCAGATGGTTTTTTCGCTTTTTCCTTCAATTGCCGAAAGATAATTGGCGTAGCTTTTCAAAAATCTCGGGAAGCTGTTAAATTCTGTGTTTTCGTTATTCAGCCTGAGCATAGCCAAATTTACCTCCATGTAAATGTCATATACTTATATTATACAAAATTCTTGAGTTAAGAAGTGGATAAAATGTAAACATTTTAAAAGTAGGCTTGTATTTTTCGTGAATTATGGTAGAATAAAAGGGAAAAAGTTTAGAAAGGCAGGGGATTTCCTTGAAATTTATAAAAAACAACTCCTATGAAATAGTTAAGCTGATGATAAACCAGGTTGGTATAACCATCTTTTCACTGGTTCTTTATACCGCGGTTGGGTTTGTTGATGACGACGGACTTTCTTCGACCATAAGAATTCTACTTTCTATTTTCGCCTCCATTTTTTACCTCTCGCTTATCTATTGCGCGGCGTGGGATTTCGGTGCGAGCGACAGAATAAAGATCGATGGCGGAAAGATTGACAATAATCCTGCGAAGGGTGCATTTATGTCTTTAGTTGCAAATCTTCCGAATTTCCTTATTTCCGGAGTTGCAGTGGCGCTTATGGCGATACATATTTTTTCTGGTAACGAGTCTGCTTATTCTGCCTTTGCCGTCGCTAATCTTTTGCTCAGATTTTTAAACGCTATGTTCCTCGGAATTTTGCAGGGAATTTTCTCCTTCCTCGAGGATAACGTCAATGCATATTATCTCTGGCAGTCGGTCGGATATTTCGTCTTACCTCTTGTTACGGTGCTAGTAACTCACATAGGATATACTCTGGGTCTTAAAGAGTTTCGCATCTTCGGCTTCCTTTCCTCCGCGGAAAAAGGCGGCAAAAAGTAATAAAAAACATAAGTCCTCCATATAGTTTATCAAACTGATGGAGGATTTTTATGAAGATTTTTGTTATTAATCTGATAAAGCGAGATACAATAACAGCCTTAGTTGGCATTGCGGTTGCTCTTACCGTTCTTTTATCAACAGCAATAGGAGTTGTTACAAGAGTATACGGCGAGGAGCTTATACTTCAATCGGCAGATGCAATTCCATATGAAAAAATAATAATCATTGATGCAGGTCACGGCGGAGAGGATCCGGGTGCGGTTGGTGTTAACGGCTCTTATGAAAAGGATCTTAATCTTGATATCGCACTTGAGATCGGAAGGATGCTTGAAGAAAAGGGCTATATCATTGTTTACACACGCACCGACGACCGCCTACTTTACACCGAGGAAGAAAATATCAAGGGAATACGAAAGATCTCTGATCTTAAAAACAGATGCAAGGTCGCAGAGAGATATCCCGAATCTATGTTTATCAGCATACATATGAACTCCTTCGGAAGCGAGAAGTATTCCGGCCTTCAGGTCTATTATTCTGAGAAAAACGATCAAAGCAGAAACCTCGCCGATTCTATTCAAAATAAAGTAAGAGACAATCTGCAGCCGGATAATAACAGAGTTATAAAGGC
>SVTZ01000090.1 GCA_015063525.1 Oscillospiraceae bacterium | reverse complement strand
GTCTCAAGCAGAAGCTCATATCCTGCTTATGAGTGAGAACGGCTATGAGCTTCTGCTTGAGACCGTCGGAAGCGATATTAAGGAGGGAAGTCGCGTGCTTACCGACCCGACCAACCTTATGAGAATAATCGACAACGTATTCTCGAATATGTCGAAATACGCCGACAAGGCGTATCCCGTAACCCTGACGAAGGGCGTTGTGGGCTCAAAGCTTATTCTTGAAAGTAAAAATAAAATACGCCGTGATACCGAGGGCGCGGAGAGCAACGGCATCGGTCTTAAGACCTGCGTGCGTCTTGGCTCGCTGATTGCCGAAAGGTTTGAGTATGAGAACGACGGCGAATTCTTTACCTGCCGTCTGGTGCTTGATATCAAGGAGACTGAGGATCCGGAGGAGTAAGGGAAATGCTTCATTTTAAAATATTGACCAAAGAGAGCAGGGAGGAAACCTTGAACTTTGTTCTCGGCGCGTTTCCTGACGCTGACGGAGATTATATTGCCGAAATAGCCGAGTCGCTGCTCTCCGATGATGAGACCGAATATGCCTTAGCAGGCTCTCACGGCTGCCTTCTAATCAGAATATTCGAAGGTGAATACTCCTTTTCTTATCCTGTTGCGGTAACCGATGATGCGGATCCCATTCTCTGCACAGTTGAGATCCGCGATTACGCGCTGAAGGAGGAAATTCCCCTTGTCTATACTGACGTTCCGAGAGATGAGCTTGGCGATCTTGTAACTCTCTTCCGCCACGCAAATATCGATGCTGAGGATGCCTCGGGCGACTCTTATACTGTAAGGATCGTAACCGAGGCCGCGGCTGTCGGAGAGATGCCGACGGTTGATATCGGCGGCCTTACCCTCGACGCTCTCCGTCCTGAGGATGATGCAGGGTACGCAAGGCTCTGCCGCGATGAGGAAACCAACCGCTTTTGGGGCTACGATTACCGCGAGGATGAGACCGATCCCGACGACTCCTATTTCAGGGAGAGCGCAGAGGGTGAGTTTTCCCGCGGAGTTGCTATGCCCTTCGCCGTAAGAAGCGAAGGAAAATTTGTTGGCGAGGCTGCTCTTTATGCCTTTAACGGCATGGGCGAGTGCGACTGCGCTATAAGAATACTGCCCGAATACCGACGTCTTGGAATCGCGGGACGGGTTCTTTCGGGCCTTATAGAATTTGCGCCGAAAATCGGCCTGATCCGCCTTCGCGCAAGGGTTATGGCAGAGAACGAGGCGTCGAAAAGACTTTGCAGTGCTTATATGGAAACGTCCGGTGAAAAGCAGGGAAAAATTATTGAATTTATCCGTGAACTGTAAATAAAACTTGGCATTTTGTGCTAAAAATGACGAAAGGAGAGGGGAAATGAAGAAATTAACAATCGGAATTCTTGCGCACGTTGACGCCGGAAAAACCACCCTCTCCGAGGGTCTGCTCTACGCCTCGGGCAACCTTTCGCGCCTTGGCAGAGTAGATAAAAGAGATGCCTATCTCGATACACATTCGCTTGAGAGGGAGAGGGGCATTACCATATTTTCAAAGCAGGCAATACTGGAGCTTGGCAACACGCAGATAACTCTTATCGACACGCCCGGCCACGTTGACTTCTCCTGCGAGGCTGAAAGGGCGCTCTCGGTGCAGGATTACGCGATTTTGGTCGTCAGTGCGACCGACGGAGTCACCGCACATACCAAAACGCTCTGGCACCTGCTTTCGGCGCGTGGTGTTCCTACCTTTATATTTGTAAATAAGCTTGATATCTCCGACAGAACGAGGCGCCAGCTTATGGAGGAGCTTAGCTTGGTGCTTTCATCAAGGTGCGTTGACTTTTCATCTGATAATACGCCCGAGTTTTATGAGTCCTGCGCCGCCAATGACGAGAGGCTTATGGAGGAGTTTTTTGCCACCGAGACACTGGATACAGATGGAATTCGCTCGGCTATCGCAAAGCGCAGGATTTTTCCCTGCCTTTTCGGCTCGGCTTTAAAAATGAAGGGCGTCAGCGAGCTTCTGTCGTCTATTGATAAATATACCCTTGAAAAGCATTATTCGGAGAGCATCTTCGGTGCTAAGGTTTATAAAATATCACGTGATCCTCAGGGAAAAAGGCTTTCATATATGAAGATAACCGGAGGCACGCTGAAGACGAAGGATACTATTGAAATTAAGACCGAGGGTGGCAAGTGCATCACCGAGAAGGTGGAGGAAATTCGCATTTATTCGGGTGACAAATACAAAAGCGTTGGTCAGGTTTTCGCGGGTACGTTATGCGCTATAATTGGCCCGGCGGGGACAAAAGCGGGTATGGGACTTGGCTTCGAGCAATCGGATACACATACCCTTTCTCCCGTCCTTGACTACCGTATTTTACTTCCAAAGGATGCAAACCCTTACGAGACCTATATGCGTCTTATGGTGCTTTCGGAGGAGGATCCGAGCCTTGCTCTCACGTACGAGCCCTCAACTCACGAAATACGCGTAAGGCTGATGGGCGAGATACAGATCGAGGTGCTGAAAAGGGTTATCGCCGAGCGATTCGGCGTTGCGGTGGAGTTTGACGCAGGCGAGATACTTTATAAGGAGACCGTGGCTGACACCGTTTACGGAGCAGGCCATTTTGAGCCACTTAGGCATTATGCAGAGGTTCATCTGAGAATTGATCCTCTGCCCGAGGGAAGCGGCATTGTTACCGCCACCGAATGTCCCACCGATACCTTGAGCCTTAATTGGCAAAGGCTTATCCTTACACACCTTGAGGAGAGGGTGCATCGAGGTGTTCTGACAAGATCGCCGCTTACCGACGTGAAGATCACTCTTACTGCAGGAAAGGCGCATCTTAAGCACACAGAGGGCGGAGATTTCCGTCAGGCAACCTATCGCGCCGTAAGGCAGGGGCTTATGAAGGCCGAGTCGGTGCTGCTCGAGCCTACCTTTGACTTTAAAATTCAGCTTCCGAGAGAAAACCTCGGCAGACTGATGAACGATATTACTTCGATGCACGGAAGCGCGCTCCCGCCCGAGTTTGACGGTGACACGGCTGTGCTTGAGGGGAACTGTCCGGTCGCGACTATGCGCTCCTATGCAAGCGAGCTTCGCGCCTATACGAGAGGTGAGGGAAGGATCGCCCTGACCGTCGGACCTCACGCTCCCTGCCATAACACCCGTGAGGTGGTGGAGAGGTTTTCCTATTCCCCCGAGCTTGACGAGAGAAACCCTGCGGGAAGCGTATTCTGCAAGGGCGGATCGGGATATGCCGTGCCCTGGGACGAGGCCGATGAGCTGATGCATATAACTCCCACCGGCGTATCTCGGGAGACCGCGGAGCAGACCGAGAACGTAAGGATCGCGAAAAAGCTCGATTACCGCGGCACGGTGGAGGAGGATAAGGAGCTTATGCGGATATTTGAATCCACCTACGGAAAGATAAAGAAGCGCACCGTAAACGAAAAGCGGGAGAACTCCGCACCAACACCCGAAAAGCGTGAGAGGCCGAAAAAGCCGAAGCCCAAGGGCGAGGATTACGTTATCATCGACGGCTATAACTTCCTGTTCGCCATCGACGAGCTTCGCCGCGCCGCCGAGAGTGATATTGCCAGAGCGCGCGATCTGCTCACAAGACTGATGTGCGACTACGCCGCCTTTAGAAAATGTAAAGTTATCATTGCATTTGATGCATATAAGCGCCGCGGAGGAGAGGGAAGCGTGGAGGAGCTTGGCCCCGTAACAGTGGTCTACACCAAGGAGTGTCAGACTGCCGACGCCTATATTGAGCGTACCACCTACGAGATCTCCGACCGTCACAGCGTCCGCGTCGTCACCTCCGACTATCAGGAGCAGCTTATTGTTCTCGGAAGCGGGGGCTTGCGCGTCAGCGCGAGAGAGTTTTATGGCGAAATGATGGACACCGTAAGGCTTATCAGAGAGAAAATTGAATTTTAAGTGAACGAAAAATAAATTTTGATTAAACTTTTATATTTTAGTTGAAAGAGAACAAGTTTTTTGATAAAATAGAATTAACAAATATAAGAAAAGTGAGTTAAGTAATTGAATCTAATTAAAAATAAATTTATGGAGTCGCTGAAATCGGTATTGCCCATCGGGCTTATCGTCCTTGCACTGAGCATAACCATAGTACCGATATCCACCGGTGATATGTTCCTATTCCTCGTTGGCGTCGTTTGCCTTGTGTTTGGAATGAGCCTTTTCACCGCGGGCGCGGAAATGTCAATGCAGCCCCTCGGCACGAAGATCGGTGCAACCGTCGGATCAAGCAAAAAAATATGGCTGATTGCATTTATCAGCTTTATAATCGGAATATTGGTAACCATCTCCGAGCCCGATCTTCAGATCCTTGCGGAGCAGGTAAGCGGCCTTGAAAATATGATACTTATCCTTACCGTTTCGGTCGGCGTGGGTATTTTTCTTGCCATCGCGGTTATGCGTATCGTGTTCAACTGGAGCCTTACCGCAATAATGATCGGCTTCTACTCCTTGGCCTTTGTGCTCGCCTTCTTCGTTGACGAGAGCTTTCTGCCTCTTGCCTTCGACTCGGGCGGAGTTACCACCGGACCTATGACCGTTCCCTTCATTATGTCTATCGGCGCGGGTGTGTCTATGTCGAAGCTGTCGGGAGACGACCGTAACGATTCCTTCGGTATCACCGGTCTATGCAGTATCGGACCTATCATCTCCGTGCTGATTCTCGGCATCGTTATGAAGGTGGAGGGTACTTACATACCTACTCTAAGCGAGCCTGTTCCCGACACGAGAGAGGGAGTTGTTAGATTTCTTCACGGTTTCGCTGAGCATGCGATCGACGTTCTCGTGGCTCTTGCTCCCATTATCGTTTTCGCCGTTCTCTTCCAGCTGATGACTCACGCCTTCAACAAGGGTCAGATTATTAAAATGGCGATCGGTGTTCTCTACGTTCTCGTTGGACTTGCGGTCTTCCTCACCGGTGCAAACGTTGGATTTTTGCCCACCGGAACGACCATCGGCACAAGCCTTGCGGGCATTGGAGGCGGTTGGCTGCTTATTCCTGTAAGTATGCTCCTCGGCTACTTTATCGTAAAGGCCGAGCCCTCGGTATATGTTCTTAACAAGCTGGTTGAGACTATGTCGGCGGGCGCAATTTCGGGCAAGACCACAGGTCTCGGACTTTCGATCGGTGTGTCGGCGGCTCTCGGACTTGCGGCACTTCGTATTATCACCGGCATCAATATTCTTTGGTTCTTAATTCCCGGATA
>SVTZ01000089.1 GCA_015063525.1 Oscillospiraceae bacterium | reverse complement strand
CTTGTTCCAATCCGCGGTTCGCTCTGCCCCACAAGGCCTGCAAGGCCGTCACCGAGAGAGGTGCAAAAAGCACCGATACCGAAAGGTAATATCATCTCAGGAATAAAAAGAGTGACCGCTGCCATAACCGACATAGCCAATGCGTAATACACCGTTCCCGGCGCATTATCAGCGTCGGAGGAGATCATCGGCATCAGATTTTTTCTGTACGAGACGGCAAGCAATGCCAAAAACAGAAGGCAGACTGCAAGAAAGTGAATTCCCGGGCCGACAAAATAATAAAGTATGACCCACTCGAAGCCGACTAGGATATGAACGATCTTTCTCGTTATTTTTTTAGCCACGCCAAACTTATATAAAACAAATCCAAGCGCAAGACATATCAGGGCATAAAGCACGCTGAATAAATATCCCTTAACGATCATTTTTGCCGTTTTCCTTTATAAATTATCCGTAATAATTATACTCCCGGAGTTGATTAAAGTCAATAGTTTAAAACAATGAGCCGCCATACAGTCGTACGGCAGCTCATTATTCTGCGAGGAGAAGGCTACTTAAGCCTCCTCGTTCTCGTTATTCTTGAATCTTCCTTCCTCGTCATCCGACTCGGTACCGATACTTTCCTTTCCGGGAATAACGATACCTCGTGTCATTGCGCGAAGATTCTCCTCATTCTTTCTGTCGAGTTCTCTCTGCCTTTGGGCTTTGGAAGCCATAAGATCAGCAGAGATCTCCTCGCTGACGGAGCCATCGGCAAGAGTAAGAAACTTTTCAAAAATATCCGGGTAAACAAAGATCTTCTGCGTAGACTCAAACTTAACGGTTATATAATGACCGTTGGTAGCAACGACAGTACCCTTTCCAAAGGACTTATGCAATACTTCAAGATTGTTTAATAACATAGCGCCCCTCCGATTTTTTATTATTCCGTGAAACCTTGTCTTTTATCCATCTTATTAAAAAATACAGAAAAGGTTCACACTCGTAAGCGGCGATTATTATAGCAGATAATTATTTCCAAAGTATGAACAAAGTACGACTTTTTAAATTATTTTCAAAAAGATGGTAATTTATTTTTAATTTTGGTATATTTATGCGGTTATTGTTTTTTCTGCCGCGTTTTTAACCTTGGTTTTTCGATCCTACGGTAAGCATATCGCAGGGATGATGCTCGGCACAGATATGGCAGGCCGCGTCCTTTGAACAGGGGCGCTTATCACGCATATGCTTATGGAAGATGGCCTCGGTTGCAAAGGCCAACTTGGTAACGACATTCTTCTTTGTCTTGAAATAGCAATAGAAGGAATCGTCCTCGGTGGAGACGTCGATACAGTCGTCCCGTCTAATGCGGAACCAATCGTATTCCACGTGCAGACTGTTGGTCTGCAGAGGATTTCTGTGAACGCGGTAATCCGCGCCGTTGTAATGCCCTTCGATAACGAATCCTCTCTCGGCATCATGAGTAAGTCGAGCCTCTCCAAGCTTTTCAAACTTCCAGCATCTCGGCATAGAGAACACATCAACCTCGTCGGTGAAGGAGTATTTTCCACTCTCGACCTCGGCGGTAACCTGTTCCCTTTCCCATTCAAACCAATCCGGAACTGATGAAAACTCGGTCACGCCCTCGACTGCAGTAATGCTGCCGTTTTCATTAAGAATCCAGCGCTTGCCACACTCTTCGCAGAAGATCTCAGCTCCCTTAGACGACATTTTCGACTCGGTAAGACAGTGGGGGCACTGATAAAGAATCTTGTGAAGTCCCTCAGCTCTGAAGGGCTCTTTAATAAGAATTCCCCTCTCCTGCTGATAAGCGTATTCGTTGTAGGTAAGCGCCTCTCTGATACGGTCGTTTATCTCATCAACCGACATATTCTCTATATCCTCGTGAGTCAATATCTTGGTAAGCGTCGTATGGAGAGGCACTTTACGTTTTCTGCGGAAATCCCAGAAGGGTGAATGAAGATAATTTCCCCTGTGAACTACAGCGACCACCGGAACCTTATTTCTCTTTACGAGCATTCCTACCGACTCGGGAATGTATGAGGTAATTCCCGCGGGAGAATATCTCGCCTCGGGATACATACAGAGCACGTCGCCGCGCTCAAGAACCTTACGAATAGATTTCACCAGATGAAGGTCCATTGTAAACTTTCTAGTGCAGATAGCGCCGATCCACTCCATAAGCCAGGGGCGCTGATAGTAACCGTCGATATTTACCACGTTGTTAATGCGGTGGGGATAAGTACCTAGGGCCGCAAGCTCAAAATCAATAAAAGACATATGATTTGAGAGCATCATATACGGCGGCTTCAACCCCTCCATATTAACGCGCTCCACCTTGTGCTTTTTGAAAAGAAGAGCAAAGAATGAAAGCACCCAGATAAGCCAAGTAAGATAAATCGGCTGACGGATGGGATACTTCGCGGTCTTATATTTCTTTTTGTTTTTGTAATTTACCTCAACGTTAGTAATGTTGTTCATCATCACATTATCCTTCCCGAAAAACAGATTACAAGCTTAATCCCGAACATTATACAACATTTTGTAAACAAAATCAACATTTTTTATTAATTTTGTATTTATTTATTGAAAATTGGAAGGAAGAGTGATAAAATAATTTTAAATTAAATTATTCGAGGCGTTTATTTATGGACATTATATGGATACTTTTAATTTGCATTTTGGCAGCCTGCGCGGTTGTGCTTATCACATCGGCGATATGCTTTTTCAAAATATTCTATTCACCGAAAAGAAAGCCGAGAGCCGAAGATGACTACGACCTTCCGCCCGGCAAGGAATATGAGCCGTTTTATCCGCAGATGATAGAATGGACTAAGCAGGCTCGAACCGTTCCCCACAAGAATGTGGAAATAAAAACCTTTGACGGTCTGACTCTGCGAGGCCGATATTACGAGGTTAATCCCGACGCCCCTATCGAGCTTATGATGCACGGCTATCACGGCAACCTCGAAAGAGATCTCAGCGGTGGTATTTTCCGCGCACTGAATATAGGACACAGCGTAGTCGTTTTCGACCATCGGGGCAGCGGACTCAGCGACGGAAGCGTAATCACCTTTGGCATTAACGAGAGCCGAGACTGCAGAAAATGGATCGACTACATACTGACCGAGATAAACAAGGATGCAAAGATAATTCTGTCGGGTGTTTCTATGGGTGCAGCCACGGCTATGATAACCTCGGGTTACGATCTGCCTGAAAATATCATTGGAATTATTGCAGATTGCGGCTATACATCTGCAAAAGATATTATAAAAAAGGTTATCCGCGATATGAAGCTTCCGGCCAATATTCTCTACCCCTTTGCAAGGCTTGGCGCAAGAATTTTTGGCGGATTTGACATTGACGAGACCTCTCCAAACGAGCAGGTAAGAAAATCAAAGATCCCCACCATCTTCGTTCACGGCGATGCAGACGATTTCGTACCTATGGAGATGAGCGAGAAAAACTACGAGGACTGCTCCGCCGAAAAGAAAAAACTAGTCATCATTAAGGGTGCAGCGCACGGACTCGCTTTCCCCGTTGCCCGTGACAATTACTTAGCTAAGCTGCACGAGTTTTTCGACCCGATAGTCAGTCGATAATTTTTTATTGACAAACTGCGTGAAAAGAGATATAATATAATTGACTTTATGAAAAGGAGACAAAACTATGATTTCAAATTTTGAAATTCGTGCAAGAGCCAGAGAAATTCTCGGCAAGAATATTTTCAAAGGCAGCTGGCTTTACCCCGTTCTTATAGTCTTTATCATTGGAGCTATCAACGGTGCGGTTGCTGCCACATACGTCGGACCCATAATAGTGACAGGCATTCTCACTATTGCATCGGTAAATTACTTTGTCAGTCTAGTAAGAGGTCAGATTACTCCCGATGCGATCGGTGCGACGGTTGACGGTGTAAAAAAGAATATCACCGCAACCATTATAGCAGGCGTTCTGCAAACCGTTTTCGTGACCTTAGGTACTATTCTGTTTATCATTCCCGGTATTATTCTCGCTTACTCCTTCTCGATGGTGTTCTACGTTCTTAACGATCACCCCGAGATGAGCGCAATGGAGGCTCTTAAGGAGAGCATGCGCCTGATGAAGGGACACAAAATGCAGTTCTTCTGCCTCGGCCTTTCCTTTATCGGTTGGTCCATAGTCGGCGCACTCTGCCTTGGCGTTGGTACGCTCTGGGTATCTGTATATTCCTCGACCGCAAGCGCAGTATTCTACGAGGAGCTTGTAGCAGCTGACAGAGGTTACTTTACCGTTTCCGAGGAAGCTCCTGCAGAGGAAGCTCGCGAGGAAGAAACACTTTAAATTTTATAATCTTGAAGCACGCCGCATTTCGCGGCGTGCTTTTTTTATTAAAAACTATTTACAAATTGAAAAAATAATGATATAATAATATTGCCAAACGAACTCAATATTTTAAAAGGATTTTTTCTCTCATAGGGATATTTATACCCTTTTATTCAAATACTTATAGCTAATGAATTTGGCAAAAATGCAAATTCCGCTGGCTGTAGCTATTTGAATAAAATCCTTTGCTTGAGTTTGTTTGGCGACAACTTGGAGTTTGCGTTTTTCGGTGCGCTAGCTTCGGTTGGCGCACTTTTTGATTTTTATGAATAGAGGCGAAGGTTTTTATGGCAGAAAAGATTTTAAAAACATTACGAATATTGCTAAAATTAGTTGTTACAATAATTACATTATTAATTTTTATAATAGCTATTGCGTACTGGATAGATCGAATGCTTCCTGCATCTTTTCCTTTATTAATTGTCAGCGCATTAAGCTATTTTTGTGTTATCAAGGACCATAGCGAGGATTTTTGGATGAACAAATTCGATGATGACCCGTTAGTCCAAAACCTTTGTATGATGATAATATATATTGTTACTTTACTTGTTATTTTGTTCGGTATTGTGATAGCTGCACATTTGAATTAAATGAAAAAGGTTAGCCACGCACGTAGAGATGATGTGACTCATTTATATACTAAAAAGCCGCGATCCGAAGATCGCGGCTATAATTCTTTACGCTGTAATTGGTTTTTGAGGGAGCAGATTTTGTGGGATAAGCGTCGTTCTTACGACCGAAGCAATAGTTCCCTATTGCGAGCTTGTCGAAAAACGGCGGTTAGCACCGAAATATGCCCATCAAAAATTATTTGCTAGCCTCTTCGATAGCAACTGCTACTTCTCAGCCTTTTCAACCTTCCAAACTTTTGCGAAAATCTTGTCGTGGATAAAAATCATATGTATTTTTTCTCCTTACTCTGCGTCGGTCTTCTT
>SVTZ01000088.1 GCA_015063525.1 Oscillospiraceae bacterium | reverse complement strand
AAATCCTTGGTCTCGTGCGCGTTGTTAAAGAGGAATGATATGCTTTTAATTTCATTCTTCTCGAAAAAGGCCTCGTGCTTTCGCATCGTCGCCCACCAGAAGTCGTGGTTTCCCTTGCCAAGAATTTTTTTGCCGGGCAGGGAATCGAGAAATCTTAAGTCGCTCTCCGCCTCCTCAAGCGAGAGCGCCCAAGAGATGTCTCCCGGAATAACAACGGTATCCTCGTCGGTGATAAGATGCCGCCAGTTGTTTTCAATTCGCGTCATATAATCCGCCCAGGATCGCCCGAAAACTTCCATAGATTTATTCGTTTCGTCAAGGGTAGACAGATGCAGGTCTGCAATAGTATAAAGCGACATTCTTATCCTTTCTCGGCACATCTCGGCCGTTTTTGCATAAAAGTGTGATTTCGGTTAATACTAACTCTGCCGTAAAGGGCAAAAACCGAAAAAATAGGAGATCAAAAATGGAAGACAAAAAGCTTCGTAACGAATGTAAGTGCGACGCCTCAAAGCATATTAAGGGCATTAAGTGCGATGTAAAGAACTGCGTTTACCACGCGGATCAGAACGGCTGCTACGCCGGCTGTATCTCGGTCGGACCCAGAGAGGCTGATTGCTCCGCGCATACCAACTGCGCAACCTTCAAGCCCCGCGAGTGCTGATTATCTTAGCGCAAAATCAATTACTGAATCTGCCATATTATCCTTGTCGATAACGCCGAGATGTATCGGCTGCTTTGATAAAACGGTCTCGAGAGGCGAGGGAACAGCAACCCCTGTCATCGAGAATAAGGCCTTCGGTGCGTCAAGATCGTCACAGGGCTTTTCTCCTGTAAGCGAGAGCAGCACGTCGCCGGCAAACTTATAAGGAGATGCGGTGGAAACCACCAGCATTTTTGACTTCGCCTCATAGTCCTTCATATATCGATTGGCCGCAAAGACGGCAACCGAGGTATGAGTGTCAATGAGGCGATTTTCATTTTCATACGTATCCTTTATTGTTTTAGCGCAATCATCCTCGTCAGCGTAGTATCCGACAAAGCTCTCGTTTATAAGCGCGAGCTCCGAAGCTTCAAGGGAATATTTGCCTTCTGCCGCAAGCTTTCTCATGTATTCCGCGCATTTCTTCTGTCCAAGCGTGACATAAAGAAGCCTCTCAAGATTAGAGGAGATAAGAATATCCATAGAGGGCGACATAGTAGCGTAGAATACGCGGTTTTTATCATATTCGCCTGTTTTTAAGAAATCTGTAAGTATGTTATTTTTGTTTGACGCGCAGACGAGCCTGCCAATAGGCGCGCCCATCATCTTTGCGATGTATGCGGCAAAAATATTGCCGAAATTACCCGTGGGAACGCATACGTCGATCTTCTCGCCGATTTTGATTATACCGCCCTTGTACATATCGCAGTATGCCGAAATATAGTAAACTATTTGCGGAACGAGTCTGCCCCAGTTAATAGAGTTTGCGCTGGAGAGAAACACTCCGCCCTCGTCAAGCGTTCTTGCAATATCTTGATCAGAGAAAATTTTCTTCACGCCGCTTTGCGCATCGTCAAAGTTGCCCTTGATACCTACTACGGATACGTTTGTACCCTCCTGAGTCTGCATCTGCCTTTTTTGCACCTGACTTACGCCGTCTATGGGGTAAAAGACCTTTATCTTCGTTCCGGGAACGTCGCGGTAGCCTTCAAGTGCCGCCTTGCCCGTGTCACCCGAGGTGGCAACGAGTATCAAAGCCTCTCTCTCCTCGCCGCACTTTCTAAGTGCACGAACAAATAGTCTCGGCATTATCTGAAGCGCCATGTCCTTGAAGGCGGAGGTAGGACCGTGCCATAATTCAAGCATATATCTTCCGCCTGAAAGTGAGGTTATGGGAGCAGGCTGTGGAATAAACTTTTCTTTAGAATATGCCGCCTTTGCGTCCTCGAGCAGCTCATCGTAGGTGTAATCGGTAAGAAAGAGCGAAAGCACTCTTGCGGCTCTCTCGGGATAAGAGAGGGCAGAGAGCTCCTTTATAAATTCGAGATCTATTGCAGGAATAGACTCGGGCATAAATAATCCGCCGTCCGAGGCAAGTCCCGTCTTTATTGCATATGCCGAGGAAACTCCCTCGGTGTGTGCACCTCTTGTGCTTATGTATTTCATAAAACTGATCCTTCTTTTTTGCGTTTATAGTGGTATTTTGAATCAAATGCGCTGTTTTTATCAAATGCGCTTTCAATATGTTTTATCTCCCTGACCTTCGGCCTTCTTTTACCGTCCTCGAGATATACCTCGATAACGTCGAAACGAAATCTTGTGTCGGAGGGATAGTGAGCGTTGTAATAGGACGCCGTCCGGATTATCTTTCTTTGCTTTTCCGGCGTGACTGACGAGCCGGGCCGCGCCTCTTTATAGCCGAGATATTTCACATTCCTCGCCTTGACCTCGACAAAGGCGGTAACGCCCCTTTTCCTTGCTATAATATCGATCTCGCCGCCGAGAGCCTCGTAATTTTTCTTTAAAATGCGGTATCCCTTTTTGCGAAGCAGTCTTGCCGCCTCCCTTTCTCCGAGATTACCGATTAACCTCCTCGGCGTAAGTACCTTCAGTATGTTCATTTGTTAAGGAATTTAAGAAATGTCTTGCGGTAAATAGGAGCAGGTCCGTATTTTCTCACCGCGTCCATATGGTCCTTCGTTGGGTAGCCCTTGTGCTTTGCAATACCGTATTCGGGATACGCTCTGTCAAGCTCCTCGCACTGACGGTCTCTCGTTACCTTTGCGAGAATTGAGGCCGCAGCTATGGAATAGCTTTTTGCGTCACCCTTTACCACAGTTTCGGTGGGAATTTCAAAGCCCCTTGAGCAGTTGCCGTCAATAAGGGCAAAATCCGCCTTGACGGGCAGAGCCTCTACTGCGCGGCGCATCGCCAGCATAGAGGCGTTAAGTATATTTATGTCGTCGATCTCCTCGGGACTTGCCTCGGCAATCGCGTAGGCAATAGCCCTTTCCTTTATAACCTCAAAGAGAGCCTCGCGCTTCTTCTCGCTAAGCTTTTTTGAGTCGTTAAGACCTTCAATTTCAAGTCCTCGTGGCAGAATTACCGCCGCCGCCACTACGGGACCGCAAAGTGGGCCTCGGCCTGCCTCGTCACATCCGCACACGGCTAAGAAACCCTCACCGTAACGCCTTTCCTCATATTCAAAGCTTGGCATAAAACCTCCCAAAATTAATTCTGCCTCGGTTTTTCGAGCGTAATCCGACCAATTTTACCTCCGCGGAACTCGTCAAGCAGCATATCGGCGCATCTCTTGTGATTTATCTCGCCGCCGCTGATAAGAAAGCCGCGCTTCCTTCCTACAAGCTCAAAGAGGTCGTAGGAATCAAGCCCCTCGGTTTCCTCAGGCGAAAGCTTGTACCTTTGCATAAACTGCTCGGGTGCCGTCTGCATCAGTCTTGCACAGAGTATCATTGCAATCTCCTCGGTGTCGAGGATCTGATCCTTGATAGCACCCGTCATAGCAAGGTTCTCGCCGACTCGCTGATCCTCAAACTTCGGCCAGAGCACGCCGGGCATATCCAAAAGATCGAAGCCGATTTTGGTGGGAACCCACTGCTTGTCCACGGTAACTCCGGGACGGTCCTCAACCTTTGCCTTCTTGTTGCCGGCGATGCGGTTGATAAGCGAGGATTTTCCCACGTTGGGAATTCCGACTATCATAGCCTTAAGCTTTCTGCCGTCCATTCCCTTAAGATGATATCTCTCAAGCTTCTCGGCCATAAGCTCTCTTACCGCCTCGGCAAGAGCATCGATGCCTATACCTGCCATCGAGTCGATAACGACGACCCTTTCGCCCTTTTCTGAGTAATAATCTACCCACCTGCGAGTCAGGTTCGGGTCAGCAAGTGTGGATTTTGTAAGCACCATAATCTTTGGCTTGCCGTTTATGAGCGAATCTATTTCGGGATTTTTTGAGCTGTAGGGAATTCTTGAGTCCAGAAGCTCGATTATAAGGTCCACCTCGGAAAGACACTCGCGCATCATGCGCTTGGTCTTGGCCATATGCCCGGGGAACCACTGTATAGGATTTGTTGCCATTTTCTATTCCTTTGCGGCTTTAATGCCGTTGTTTTTGTTATACTATCGTACCGTGTAGGTTGCCCGGGGATTTTTATTCTACCGCGCCGAATTTATCGAAGGGAAGAAATCTGAAAAGAACCTTTCCGAGTATGCAATCTATGTCAATTGTGCCGACACGGCTGTCGCGTGAATCGGTGGAGTTGTAACGGTTGTCGCCAAGCACGAAGATCTCGCCCTCGCCGACCGTCCAGGTACCCACTCCCGGCGCTGTAAAGTCGATCTCGTTAAGCGTGTAATCCTCCTCAAGATACTCTCCGTCAATATATACCTCGAACTCGTCCGCAGCGTTAAGTCTTACCTCAACCGTCTCTCCGGGAAGGCCGATAACTCTCTTTACCACTGCCTTCTTAAGACTCGTGGAATAGTCCTCGAACACTACGATATCGCCTCTCTCGGGCGTGTAGAACAGGTCGGAAATTATAAGATGATCGCCGTCTTCAAGGGTATTAAGCATTGAGTCTCCCTCGACTATTGAGTGCTTGAAGATGAAGGAGGTGAGTATCATGACCGCCACGAGAACGAAAACGAACATTTCGGCAATATCGAATATCCAGTCGATAATTCTCGGCTTTTCGGGATCATACTTGTTTTCCTTCTCGGTCTCCTCGTTTGCCTCAGGCTTCTGCTCACCGGCAAAGTTTATAGAGATCTGGAATTTGTCTTCGCCGCCGTCGCCGGTCTCTCCAAGATCAAAGTCGGTGGGAGTCTCCTCGGTCTCCTCGGGAAGCTCCTCGTGCATTATTTGGTCTTCCTCCCCGGGGTCGGAGTACTCCGCAGGCGCAAGAGTGATAGCCTCGTCCCAGTCACCGTCAGCCTCGGCTTTTTTTGTATTGAGGGTCTTAGCTTTCTTCTTTTGTGAGGACCTTTTGGGCAGGGAAACTAAGAACTCGCGTTCTTCCTCCTCCTCGCGCTTTGTTTTTTCGGTCTCCTCGGCGTCAGCAATATTCTTGCTGAGAATGCTTCGGTATTCATTCATAAAAGCCTCGAACTCGGCGGCATCGCCGGGCTTTTCGCCGGTGGGCTCGTTGTCCTCTCTGTCAAAAAGCAGGGCGTCAAGGCTTGCTTTCCCCTCTGACTCTTTAGAATTAATATTCTTTTCGGTCTCCTCGGTGGAATTTACTTTTTTGTCTTCCATCTGCGGCACCGCCTGTCAGTCAAAATTAATAATAATATATTTTA
>SVTZ01000087.1 GCA_015063525.1 Oscillospiraceae bacterium | reverse complement strand
AAACAATTCATTTTCAGAAAAAGTCCGCAAGATTTTCAATGTTTTTAATATAATATTGCATTTACAAAATTAGCATAGTATTGTATAATTATAATATATTATGTTTTTATTTTTTTGAAAGGAGTTTTTATGAAAACATTAATAAAAAACGTCAATATCGTTACACGCGATAAGATCATCGAAAACGGTTATTGTCTGATTGAAAACGATCTCATTTCTTACGTAGGAAACGAGAGAGTTGTGTGCGATACAGAAATCGATGGCAACGGCAGCTATCTTATGCCCGGATTTATCGACATACATTGTCACGGCGGTGACAGCTTCGATTTTATGGACGCAACTCCCGAGCAGATCGCTCACATAGCGGATTTCCACCTGTCACACGGAACGACTACTATGCTTGCGACGACACTTGCCGACGCCCCCGACGCTACAAAGCAGAGTATTGAAAACTTCGGTAAGTATGAGAAAAATTATCCCAACAGCTCGCTTGCAGGTCTTCACCTCGAGGGCCCTTGGTTCAGCGCGGAGCAATGCGGAGCTCAGCCAACCGAATATTTCCGTGATCCCAGCGCCTCGGAGCTTGAAAAATTGAAGGAAGAACATCCCTATATCCTTCGCGTAAGCGCCGCGCCGGAGCTTGACGGTGCTATGGAATTTGGAAATAAAGGCAAAGAACTTGGCGTGGTCGTTTCGGCGGCTCATACCGACGCCGATTTTGCTACGATCGAGAAGGCTTCTCAAAACGGTTACACGCTTATGACCCATCTCTATTCGGGCATGAAGGGTGTTACACGAAAAAATGCCTACCGAATCGCGGGAGCGGTCGAGGCGGGACTCTATTTCGACAACATATTCGTAGAGATAATCGCTGACGGAAAGCATCTGCCCATCGAGCTTTTAAAGTTCATATATAAATTTAAGGGTGCAGACAGAATATGCCTTGTTACCGATGCTTCTCGCGCTTGCGGAATGCCCGAAGGCACAGAATCATTCATTGGAAGTCTTGACCACGGCACACCGATAATCGTTGAGGATGGCGTGGCGAAGCTTCCCGATAGAACTGCTTTTGGCGGTAGCGTTGCAACCTTCGACAGATTGGTGCGCACTATGGCAGAGGCTATAGGTGACGATCCCGTTGCCTTGGCAAAAATGGCATCAACAACTCCTGCTGAGGTCATGGGATTTGACGACAGAGGTGAGATTGCAACGGACAAGAGAGCCGATCTTATCATTGTAGACAAGCACTATAACGTTCAAAAGGTTATATTTAACGGTGAGCTTATAGGCTGACCTTTTAAATAAAAAATAATTAATGGAGGATATATCTATGGAAAAAGTAAGAGTTGGTATCGTAGGTCTTGGCGGAAGAGCCAAAGGTCTCGTAAGTCAAGTTTTGCTTGAACATGAAAAATGTGAGATCACCGCTGTATGCGACGTATATCAGGATCGTGTAGACTGGATGGCTGATTACGTTGACAAAGCTAAAGGCTCACACGTTTACAAGACGACCGATTACAAAGACCTGCTTACGCGCAGTGATATCGATGCTATTCTTGTTTTAGCTTCCTGGGAATGTCACGTTGAGATCGCTATAGCCTCAATGAAGGCGGGTAAGCCGGTTGCGATCGAGGTTGGAGGAGCGTATTCTGTTGAGGATTGCTACGATCTCGTCAGAACCCAGGTGGAAACCGGAACTAAATTCATGTTTCTTGAAAACTGCTGCTACGGAAGAGTTGAGCTTGCGATACTCAATATGGTCCGCCAAGGGCTTTTCGGCGACATCTCGCACTGTGAGGGCGGATATGAGCACGATCTCAGAAACAGCTTGCTCACGGGTGAAGAACGACGTCATTACAGACTGAAAAATTATATTGAAAGAAATTGTGATACTTACCCGATGCACGCACTCGGTCCTATCGCCAAAATGCTCAATATTAATAACGGAAACCGCATGCTTTATCTTACGTCTATGGCTTCAAAGTCAACCAGTCTGAACGACTACGCGGCTCTCAACCCCGACAAATATCAAAGCAAGTACACAACTTTGAAATTCAATCAGGGAGACGTGGTAAGAACGAACATTATGTGTCAGGACGGAACAACGATCTCGCTTATTTTAAATACCACCAGCGCGCGTCCCTACAGCCGTAATTACAGTGTGCAGGGAAGCAGAGCGTGCTATTATGAGGACGGTCATTTCTTCCACTTTGATACCGAATTTACCAAAGAGGACGAGGAAAGACCCGAATCCTATCTCGGTAACGAAATGAAATTCGTCGAAAAATACGAGCATCCGATCTGGCAGAAATTCCTGAATGACGGCGTTCGCGGCGGTCACGGCGGTATGGACTGGCTTCTGTTTGAAGAATTCTTCAATTACATAATAAACGGAGGCAAATCTCCCATCGACGTTTACGATGCGGCAGCTTGGATGTGTATAACTCCTTTGTCAGAACAGTCTATCCGAGAGGGAAGCCGTCCCGTTGAAATACCCGATTTTACTCTCATCAAATAAAATTTCAAAAAACGCGTTATTATCATGGTTTTAGAAATTTGTGAGTAATGACGAAATGAAAATTGTGCTATAAGTCATTAAAATCGTCTATAGATTATTTTTCGGTTTTAATGTATAATGAAAGTAAGATAAGTCGTCGTTTTTCGAGACTTAAACACATTGACAATAAAAAACCCATAGAGAAATAAGTTCTCTATGGGAAAGGATATCATTTCTTATCTATCGACGGGGAAACACCTATTATCTGCTTATAGTTATGATAAAAGGTAGTATAATGCTCGTATCCAACACTTTCAGACGCCTCGGTGGCTCTCATTCCGTTCTTTATAAGCCGCATAGCGTAATATATCTTCTTCGCGGCAATATAACGGTTTACACTTGTGTTCATATATTCGCTGAATTTATGACAAAGAGTAGATTTGCTGACGTGAAGCGCCTCCGATATCTCGTCAAGAGTTATCTGCTCGGTTACGTGATTGTTTATGTAATCGACGGCTTTCTTGACCACAGGATCGGTTGCAACGAGAAAGACAGGCTCGCTTGATTCCTTTGAAAAGAGATTATTGAGACCTGTGACCAGCAAAAGAACGGCAGAGACGAAGCGATACGAGACGGCGGGATCGGCAACGTCCAGATTTCCTATATTATATAGAATATCCTTTAGTCCGTATTTTTCAACGAGCCTCGTGGGTATTATGCGGTGAACGGCGTTCTTCATTTCAAGAAAAGAATCGTCGACTGTAAATCCACCGAGATCAAGCATATCCTTAATGACGTTAAAATCAAATGAAACAACGACTCGCTCGTATTTCATCTTGGAATTTCGTTGGATAGCGTGGATCTCGTTAGGAAGAATGAATATAAGGTCACCTGTTCTTGCAAGATACTGTTCGCCTTCAATAAAGTATTGAACCTCCCCTTCAATAAGATAAATGATCTCAAACCATCTATGTGATTCGGGACCGTATATGGCTGAAACATCGCTTGTAGGCTCGGTAACCGTATGATGAAAATAAAAGCTTCCGTTTTTTGATGAATAATGTGTTGAAATTTTCATAACTAAATTATAGCACCAAGCAAAAATTAAGTCAATATTTAAACTTAACAAAAATTCTTACAAAAATTTGTATAAAATAACCGCAAGATATTGTATGTAATTTTTAATATGTTGCAGAACTTATGTTTAATAATTTAATTGAAAATTTCGGAGGAAAAAATAATGAAACTTATCGTATGTGAAAGCCAGAAGGATCTTGGCACAAAATCCGCAGTACACGCAGCGGAGCTTATCAACGAAGCAATAGCAGAGAAGGGCTTCGCCCGCATACTTCTGTCCACTGGCGCGTCTCAGTTCCCGTTCTTCGATGAATTCGTAAATTGCGATATCGATTGGGCAAAGGTTGAAATGTTCCACCTCGACGAATACGTCGGCATTTCCGAAACTCATCCCGCAAGCTTCAACTGCTACCTTACAAACAGATTTGTTAAGAAGGTAAATCCCGGCAAGTATCATCTTATCGACGGCACCAAGGCTCCCGAGGAGACCATTGCTTATCTTACCAAGCTTCTTGACGAATCTCCCGTTGACGTAGGTCTCATCGGTATCGGTGAAAATGCGCACATCGCATTCAACGATCCTCCCGCAGACTTCAACGACAAGAATGCATATAAGGTAGTTACTCTTGCAGAGCGTTGCCTCGAGCAGCAGATAGGCGAAGGCTGGTTTAAGGATAAGGACGAGTGCTTCAAGCAGGCTATTAGCATGACTTGCGACAGAATTATGCAGTGCAAGCATATAATCTCCGTTGTACCTTATAAGGTAAAGGCAGAGGCTATTTATAATACCTTCGCGAACGATATCACCCCCGATATTCCCGCAACTCTCCTGAAGAAGCACGCAGATACGACCGTCTACGTTGATCCCGACTCCGCGGCACTTCTCACAAATCAGCTTATTGCCGAATATTCAAATTAATTAATTTTTTATCGGTTTTACCTTGAATAGTAATTACATTTGATATAACAGATAAAGATTCTCGTACATAATTTTAATAATTTATTTGCGAGAATTTTTATCAACTATCAGCATTAACGATAATGTATAACTGTCAAGTATAGACCGAAAAATGAAAGGAAGCAAAGAACCATGAAAAGAAAACTTCTATCAGCACTATCTATGTTGTTATTATTGACGATACTCCTCGGAGTATTTGCGTCATGTGACGGAACTGAGGACAGCAGCGATCCCACTGATACCTCGACCGCTACGGAAAGCTTGACCTCTGACACTGAAAGTGAAGAAGCTTCGGTTGCCGAGGGCGAATCGGAATCCGAATCGGATTCCGAGGAAGCGACCGAGCCGATCGAGCTTGACGGTGAGCACGCCGAGCTGATAGAGCTTTCAAATCGACTTGCCAACGGCGTTCAGGCGTATTTTACTGACGAAAACCGAACTCATTACAGTATTCAAAATCAGGAAATGACGATGACCTACGTGCGTTCGTCTGCCGAGAAAAACCTCGTTGAATCGATAAAAAACACCGATGGCGCAAGCTACATTGAGAATACTATGGATATATTCGTTCGCATGAAGGACGGCAATACATATTATTCATCGCAATCGATCAAGGGTGCCGAGGCAAATCTCTGGCGTTTCGGATATTATTATTATGAAGGAACCTTCACCGGTCAGGATTTCGTTCCAAGCCAGCTTGAGGTCACGGGAGACGAGGAGATACATTTCAAAAAATTTGCGTCTCACGGCTCAAAAAATGTCAAGAGAAATTTAGTCAGCGGTGAGAGCGAGTACATAATCACCAATGCTAACGACCCTTATTTCGTGTATAGTGATTTCCGTTATAATACAGAGCAGTACGATACTCTCGTCATCACCGCAAAGACCGTTGGCAATTGCCTTGGCGCAAGCGTTTATATTTCCGTCAACGGAAAAGGCTACAACGAAGGACAGAGAACTACCGTTTCGTTCATTAACGACGGCGAGTACCATACCTATTATATTCCTTTAAGTTGTTATGCAAA
>SVTZ01000086.1 GCA_015063525.1 Oscillospiraceae bacterium | reverse complement strand
AAGCAGATGACAAAGCTGCATCAGTACGCCATTATGTGCGCTCCCACCGTATCGCAGTTTGCAGCTGTTGAGGCTCTGCGAGAGGGAGACTCCGATATTGCAGAGATGCGTGCCGAGTATGACCGCAGAAGAACCTTCATATACGAGGGACTTCGTGACATCGGCCTTCCCGTTCTTATGCCCGAGGGAGCATTCTATATCTACCCATATATAGGCGGCTTTGGTCTTAGCTCTGATGAGTTCTGCGAGAGGCTTCTTATGGAGGAAAAGTGCGCTATCGTTCCCGGCACCGCCTTTGGTGAGTGCGGCGAGGGATACGCCCGTATTTCCTATGCTTACTCGGTAAGACATATTGAGGAGGCTCTTGAAAAAATCAAGAGATTTGTTGATAAGCTTAAATAAAACAAGCGGTTTTGCAAACAAATATTTGCAAAACCGCTATTTTTATCGGGATTATGTTACTTCTTAACGATTTCAACGCCAAATATTTTGGCGAGAAGTCTGCGCAGTGCCTTTGGCGAGTTCATAACTATTATCTTCATATACGCACCCCTTTCGGTGTTTTTTGCGCTCATTTGCATTATATGAGATCGGGCGGCTTTTGTTTACTCTACACTTCGTCAATTCTGATAACCGTAACCGTCATATCGTCGTGATTGTCTGTATTTTTTACAGCTTCGTTAAGAATAAGGGTTGCGTATTCCTTAAGATCATTCTTCACCTGGTCTCCCAGCAGCAAAAGAAGCCATGGGGCATCCTCGGTCTGATCTGCAATTCCATCCGAGAGCATTATAATATAGTCTCCCGCCTTCACCTCAAGCCTTATTTTCTCGGTATCTATCGATCTTAAAAGACCGATTGGAGCCGTCTGTGAGCGTATTCTGAAAAGAGAGGATTCACGCTTAACGTATGATGGAGCGGCGCCACTTTTTAAGAACAGACCCTTGCCGCTTAACAGATCAAGCTCAAAAAGATCCACCGTTGCGGAGCATTCGTCACGCCTTTCACGGAGGGCGTGGTTCAGCATATGGATAAGCGGCTCTTTTGCGGCGCCTATATTTACCGAATCACGCAGAAATTCCGATACAAACCGTGAGGTTTTCAGCGCCAGCTCTCCGCTGCCCATTCCGTCGGAGATAAGCGAGTAAAACAGCCCGCTTTCCGACTCGAAGCATACAGCCGTATCCCCCGATACCTCGTTTTCCTTTCCGTCACGGCCAACAGTTGCCCAGCTTGCCTTCAGCCTTGGTCTGATTCCGCACTCCATAAGCGCCATTTTGCCCCTTCTGAAGTATTCGGGGGTATCAAGTCTGACCTCTGCCGCTTCTTCAATGGCCTTTCTTAACTCAAAGGAGGATATTTTTGCACCGCTTTCGTCCTCGCCTGCAAGGATGAAATGCTTTTGTCTTTCGCCAAACACACGTATAGTTCCGCCGACAAGCCCGGAGCTTTCCAGAGCGGCGGTCAGCGGAGCGGTGAGAGCGTTATTTACCTTACGTTCTCCCTCATCATCAGCCCTTATTCCGTCTAAAAGAGAGGCGATCAGGCGGTATTCCTCCCCCTTTTCGTCCCTTTCGGATAATATAATCTGGTTACTCTCCTCCACCTGTGCGCTTTGATTTATTATATCGGCAATAACCTCCGCTCGCTGACAGAATTCTCTATCGGTATTCACGTCGTCGGGCGTTATTTTTTTACCCTCGGAAAGAAGGGTGGCTATTGAATCTGCGTTTTTGATACAGGGACGAATATCCTCTCTTGCGCAGAGAGAGGCGCCCGGGCAGCCTATACAGTTTCTTTCCGCCACCGAAATAACAACTCTGCGGTATTCCTCACGGCTGAGGCGTGTGGGTGTTCTGTTATGGCTTGATATAAGTTCACCAAGTTTTGATAAGGTTTCCGACAGCTCACCGAGTCCGCCCTCAAATCTGTTCTGATAGGCTAATGCCATGGTTCCCACCATATCCTCGGTGTCCTCCTTTATGGATTCCCTCGGCTGCTCGGTAGCCTTGGCTTCGCTTAGCCTTTTGAACATAGGCGCACCTATCGTGGCGGCTATCAGATATTCGGGCAGGGTAGAAAGAAGACCGGTTAGTCCAGCCGTGTATCCGCTCCAGGCACAGAGAGCCACACCGCCTACAATAACAGCATATATAGCTCCGAATCCGAACATAACTCCCGAGCAAAGTCCCATAAGGGCAAAGGATACCGAAAGCTCGGCGGAGATAATAAAGCTTGAGAAAAAGCCTACCGCCGCCGCACGTATTGAGCCAAACCGTTTCGCTGTCAGCAGCGTTATCAGGGCGGAGAAAATATAGGAAACCGATATTCCCATTATATTTACACCCTTAAAGGCAAGGCTGACGAAGAATATTATCAGCAGAGCTGAAAATTGGAAGAATATACGGTTATATTTTTCGCCTCGCTCCACCTCGGATAGCGAGAGAATATCCTCGCCCCCACTTATTATTTCTTTGAGCGTTATACCCGTTGATACAAGGCCCGACAGACCGAAGGTGATAAGAGGAGTTAAAATGATCATCGTCAGACCGAATAGCAGACTTGCCTCGTTAAGTCCCGAGTCCAACACCTCGTACAGCGCTACCGCAAATCCTGCAAGCACCGATACAGCCATTCGTGTAAGCAGACTTTCTCCAAATAACAACCGTTTACCCTCGGCATCCTTATCTCCGCTTGATATTGCCGCACGAATAAGGGCGGTCACCGTCGCAGATGCGGCAAAAATAAGACCGTCAATCCCCATTGTTATTCCGCCGAGAGCGGCTCCGATAAGAGCCTGCCAGACTCCCGATGGCAGCATTGCCACAAAGGCAATACCAACCGGCCTCGCTCCGAAGAACAGATGACAGCGTGACAGCACAAATCCCAGAGCAAACAGCAAAAGATCGTAGGCGATAGCCGATCTGTCAGCTCTTATTTCTCCCGTTTTTATTGCATTAATTCGCTTTTTCAGTTTTGAAAAAGATCCCTCTTTCTTTGGTTTTTCTTTTATTACCTCGGTGTCCTTTTCGCCAAGCTTGTCCATTTTTCTTTCACCTTTCAATAAGTTTTCAAATCATTATATAACGAAAGAAAAATAAAAAAAGGCGAAATTCGCCGTCGCAATTTTGTTTATTAAACCGAATGAAGAAATCTGCTGAGGAACAAGCTTGCTTTATGCCGTGACAGATCGAAGAGATTCGGTTTTTGCGAAATAAAAATCGGTTAAAAACGCTCATATTGGTAATAATTCATTTGAAAACCAATAAAGGAGGAATTTTTATGACACTTACTCAGAAGGAAACAACGCTTTTATCCGATCTTAAATCCCAGGAGCAGATCTGTATCGAAAAGTATACCCAGTATTCGCAGATGGCTCACGATCCTGAGTTAAAAAATCTCTTTACCACCCTGGCGGGCAACGAACGAAAGCATCTCGATACTTTGACACAGATCCTTGCAGGCAACGAGGTATCTATGCCTGCAGCGTCCCCCTCTGCCGTGCAGGCGAAGCTTCAGTGCAAGATGTCCGGCTGCAACGAGGTTGAGAAGAAAAACGACGCCTATCTTTGCAAGGACGCACTTTCTATGGAAAAGCACGTGTCGAGCGTGTATAACACAGGCGTTTTTGAATTTGCAAATCCCGTCCTTCGTGATACCTTAGCTCACATTCAGAAGGAAGAGCAAAACCACGGTGAGCAGCTGTATAATTACCTCAGCTGTAATAATATGTATTGCTAAAGAAAAAAGACAGAGGCCTTTTGCCTCTGTCTTTTATATTGTGAAAATTAATCTGCCATATTTTTGCTGAATATCGCCACCTGCTCCGCAAGTGTAACGAGGATAAGCGAGATAAGCATTGCGGTCTGTGCAGGGGTTGCAATCCAACCAAATCCATAGCTGAGATATGCAAACAGTCCGAGCAAAAGACCTGCGATTAGAGTCACAAGACCACTAATAAGAAGCGATTTGATAAGTCCGCCCCATTTGCTGATGCGCTTGAAAATGCATATTGAGCCAACGAATAGGGTGGGTAAGCAAATCCAGAATATCCAGGGCGCACATACAGCTCCTGCCTCCCAGGTGGTAGCTCCGCCGGCAACAAGGTCTGTAAACATAGCTTCAATTCTGGGGGAGAGGAGATAGCCTATTGCGGTCGCAAGAAGACACGCAACTTCTCCCATGGGGAAGATGAAGTATGTAAACGCACCGGTCATAAGGGTTGTTATGCCAACAAAAATAACAATATTCAGGTTCTGCGAAAGGAAATCGAAGATGCTGAGGAAGAAGGGCTGGAGAAACTCCACCTTTTTCATAATCTCCGCCTCAAGTGTCATGAGAGGAATAAGCACCTTAATTAGCGAAAGGATAGAGTAAATAATCTTTTTTGCCACGCCAAATCCGTGTCCGATACGGCTTAAACTCATATAAGTCACCTCTGATGTCATTTTGGTAATACGAGTATAACATATTAACAAACAAATGTCAATAATTCTTATATATCATTTTAATAGAAAAAAATACTTTTCAAAAAAAGCGACTGCCGACGCAGTCGCTTTGCAATTATTCCTCATCCTCGTCGTCATCCTCTTCACGGGGCTTGTAATCATCCTCGTTGAAGTTCTTAACGTACAGACCGTTTGTGTAGTAGGAATCTCCCTCTTCGCTGACAAAGGAGTATTCGTCGTTATCTGCATCGTAGAGCTGACCCTTGAGATACAGGCGTCTACCTGCCTTGCAGAGAACCTCAAGAAATTCGTCGGTATCAAACTCGTCAATTTCAATACCGTAATCGTCATTGGCAAGTACAACTCTGACCTCATCGCTGTCATCTGCGGTATCATAGTCGTCATCATAATTTATATATTCGTCAGAAAACTCAAAGAATTCGTCAAGCTCGCCGGAATTTAAGTAATTGGTAAACTTCTTAACGTCGGATTTTGTTCCGGTAACTGCGATCTCAAAATAAAGCTCCTCGTAGAGTGTCATGGTAAAAACCTCTCCTTTTGTTTTTGCGAAAAGAGTATAACATAGACATAATAGGTTTGTCAATATATTTTTATGAAATTAATGGATGCAAAACGGCTCTGAAAAACCTTCTTCCTATTAATATAATATCACGTGCGCACGCATGCGTTACTATAATAAAAAATAATATAAAAAAATTTAAAAAAGTTTTAAAAAACTATTGACAAGCGCAAATCTTTGATGTATAATAGGAAAGCCGACTTTAGGTTGGCACTTGATCATTGAAAATTGAACAACATGAAATTAAGAAAACATTGTGTTTCGGGGGAGACTCCGAAACGGTGTAAGTTCTTGTCAAAACACATTGAGAAAAAACTCAAAAGTAAGAAGAAGCTAGATTAAGATAGCTCTGAAAAAGGATTTAGGTTTCCGAGAGATCGGGGATTTAGATAAGAATTTTTTAGAGAGTTTGATCCTGGCTCAGGATTAACGCTGGCGGCGTGCATAACACATTCAAGTCGAACGGTGAAGGGACTTCGGTCCCGGAACAGTGGCGGACGGGTGAGTAACGCGTGAGCAATCTACCTCTGGGTGAGGGATAACAACCGGAAACAGTTGCTAATACCACATGAAACGGCAGTCTCGCATGAGATAACCGTCAAAGATTTATTGCCAAGAGATGAGCTTGCGTCTGATTAGCTAGTTGGTGAGGTAACGGCTCACCAAGGCGACGATCGGTAGCCGGACTGAGAGGTTGAACGGCCACATTGGAACTGAGAT
>SVTZ01000085.1 GCA_015063525.1 Oscillospiraceae bacterium | reverse complement strand
CCGAGGAGATCTTCGAAACTGACGAGATCGAGGAGAGCTATCCCGAGGCGGCAGAGCCAGAAAAGGCAGAGCCTCTGTTCAATGAAGAAGAATACGAAATGGCCGACCCCGACAGCAGCGATTTCGGTGTATATGATTTTTCCTCTGCAGGCACTCTGTTTGAGGAGGAGGATTCTCCCGAGGGCGCTGACGAGGCTGCTCCGACACTCAGAGATAAGAAGGGGAGAATTATCGACCGCGAGTTCAGCAATCCTGCGCAGCGCGACAGCTTTAAGGATAAATTCCTTGATTCGCTGATATCTATCAGAATAAGAATGGGCGCATCCTTGATATTTGCTCTTGCAATGCTAGTTTTTGAGCTTCTTTCCGCTACAAAGGTTATTACGTTCAAGCTCTTCGGAGGAGCGCCATACTCCACTCTTGGAATAGTTGATTTTCTTTTGGCGGCTTGCCTTCTCGTTATGGCTTTGCCCGAAATTGTGAAATCGGCTAAGCATCTTAAGGATAAGAAGCTGATGCCCGATCTTCTTCCGGTTCCTGCATTCATCGTGCTTGGATTATACACACTTGCTGTGGCACTTACAGGAGCAACCTCATACGCGCTCTTCGGTCTGCTCTTTGCTTGCATAGTTATTCCTCTGCTTTCCGCCTCTCTCTACCGTACTAAGGCTGACTTTATCGCCTTTAAGATGGTATCCGCGGGCGAGGACAAGCAGATCATTGATATGAAGAATACGAGAGAGCTTACCGCGGAGAATATGGCTCTTGACGGTATCGTTGACGAGTATAAGTCAAAGACCGCGCGTACCTTCCGTACTTCCTTCGTTTCGGATTTCTTCAAGCGTTCCGCAGGCGTTCAAGTCTCCACAAAACATACTGCGATGATCTTCGGTATCCCCTTCGGCGCAGCAGTCGTTGCGGGCGCCGTTGCCTTCTTCCTCAGCTGGAGTGCGGTTACCGCGCTTGAGGTACTTACCTTCGTTATTTTACTCGGATGTCCCGCATTTGCTATTATTGCAAATAAGGCAAGCTACTTCTATACCCAGAGAGCCGCACTTTTGTCCGACAGCGCCGCTATCGGCGAGGATGCATATCACAACTTCTCCGCGGTTGACGTGTTCGCCTTTGACGACACCGATATCTTTGGCCCAGACGATGTAAATCTTAAGAGATTTATGCTCTACGGAGAAAGAGACAGTATGGAGAAGGTTATGAGGCAGATGTCTGCGCTCTTTGCCGCTGTAGGCGGGCCTCTCGATTATATGTTCTCGGGTATTGTTGATAACCGCGTCCGTCACAAGACCGCCACCAATCTCGTAATTGAGGATGACGGCATCTGCGGTGACGTTGCAGGTCATAAAATATGCGCCGGAAGCGAGGATTATATGCGTCGTAACGGAATCGCGCTTCCCGCAGCCGCTACCGCGCCCGAGACCGGCGTAAGCATTGATACTATTAAGATTATGTATGCTGCCGAGGACGGTGAGGTTTACGCTAAATTCTACATCAGATATTCCTTCTCCGAGGAATTTACTATGACCCTTCCGTCGCTTCGCGAGGCGGGCATTATTCCTCTTGTTTATACCCGTGATCCTAACGTTTCGGGCGAGCTTCTTGCAACCCTTACGGCAGGTAACGGCAATATGCGCGTTGTTAAGCTCTATAAGCCTCTTAAGGAGGAAAAGGTTTACAACCGCGTAAGCGCAAGCATGGTCAGCTACGGTGATAAGCTTGATGCAGCAGGTATGATGGTTCTCTCTAAGAAGTATAAGAGATTCTCCCTTCACGTGAGATTTGCCGAGCTTTGTGCTATGATAGTCGGTGTAGTGCTTGCTCTTGTGCTTTCGCTCATCGGCTTCGGCAGGGTAACCGTGCTTCTTGCCGCTATCTGGCAGCCCGTATGGTGCTTTGTACTCAGGCTTCTCAGCAAGACCGTCTTTTTGAAGGACGCTAAGAGAAAGGCCGAGTCCCAGGATCAGTAATTTAAAACTAAGCTTTCCGTGCCATCCTGACGGGTGGCACGGAAATTTCCCGAAAGGACGAATTAAATGCAGAATAAAAATATTTCCTCGGTACTGAAGTCTGTTTCAAAGCCCGGCAGATACATCGGCGGAGAATTCAACAGCGTTATAAAGGATAAGGAGTCGATAAAGTGCCGCTTCGCCTTCTGCTTTCCCGACACCTACGAGATCGGTATGTCCAATCTCGGAGTAAGAATTCTTTACGACGTTATAAATAAAGATGAGGACGTCTGGTGCGAGCGCGTTTATGCTCCCTGGACAGATATGAAGGAGAAGATGGAGGAGTATTCCATTCCTCTCTCCGCTGTTGAAAGCGGCGATCCTCTTTCAAGCTTCGATCTGGTTGCCTTCTCGCTTCAGTACGAGATGTGCTATACCACCACCCTTGCTATGCTTAAGCTTGCCGGCTTCCCTATATGGGCGAAGGATAGGGCGGAGGACTGTCCCATTATCATCGGCGGCGGCCCTTGTGTATATAATTCCGAGCCGGTTGCCGAATTCTTTGATCTTATCAACATAGGCGAGGGCGAGGAGGTGCTGCTTGAGATCTGCCACCTTTACAATAAGATGAATGATGAGGGCACTTATACAAGATCCGCCTTTCTCCGCGAGGCCTCACATATTGAGGGGGTTTACATTCCCTCGCTTTACGATGTTTCTTATAACGATGACGGCACTATCAAGGAATATAAGCCTCTTTATGATGACGTTCCTACTAAGATAAGAAAGCGCATCGTCGAGGATATGGATAAGGCTCCTTATCCCGAAAAGCTTGTTATGCCTTATATCGAGACCGTCCACGACAGAATTGTTCTTGAAATTTACCGCGGTTGTATCCGCGGCTGCCGTTTCTGCCAGGCGGGAATGGTATACCGTCCTATAAGAGAAAAGTCGGTTGAGACCCTTTGTAAGCAGGCAAAATGCCTATACGACAACACCGGCTACGACGAAATTTCGCTTATTTCGCTTTCTATCAGCGACTATTCAAAGCTCCCCGAGCTTACCGACAGTCTTCTTAAGTGGACCGACGAGGCTCACGTCAGTCTTTCGCTTCCTTCTCTTCGTATTGACAGCTTTTCAGAGGAGCTGATGAAGAAGGTCTCCTCGGTAAGAACCGGCGGAATTACCTTTGCTCCCGAGGCAGGCACTCAGCGTCTTCGTGACGTTATCAATAAGAATGTAAGCGAGGAGGATCTTATGCGCTCTGTCGGTATTGCCTTCAGAGGCGGTAAGAGCAACGTAAAGCTTTATTTTATGAACGGTCTGCCTACCGAGACTGACGAGGATATAGTCGGCATCGCCGATTTGGCGAAGAAGGTGGTAGATCAGTACTTCGCCCTTCCCAAGCCCGAAAGACCTAAGGGCCTCGGCGTTACCGTCAGTGTCTCCTGCTTCGTACCCAAGCCCTTTACTCCCTTCCAGTGGGAAAAACAGGATACCTTTGAGGAGCTGATTCGTAAGCAGGAGCTTCTTAAGACCTCCATAACCGACCGCCGTATCAGATACGCATATCACGATGCTAAGGTTTCCTTTATTGAGGCTGTACTTGCAAGGGGCGACCGCCGCCTTGCACCCGTTATCGCCCATCTCGCCGAGCAGGGAATTATGCTTGACGCCTGGGACGAATTCTTTAACTACGACGCCTGGATTGATGCCTTTAAAAAATGCGGTGTCGACCCCGCATTTTACACCTCGCGCGGCTTCGGCCTTGATGAGGTGCTTCCATGGGATCTAATCGATATCGGCGTTACCAAGGCATATCTCCGCCGCGAGCGTGATAAGGCATATGAGGGTAAAACTACGCCCTCCTGCGCAGAGCATTGCTCGGGCTGCGGAGCGAATAAGCTTGGAGGTAAAAATAGATGGTGCAAGTAAATCCTACAAAGCTATTTCTACGTTTTAGGTTTAAAAAACAGGGCAGTTTGCAATATATCTCTCATTTGGACCTTGTTCGCACTATGCATAAGGTCATCGTAAGGGCAAAGCTCCCCCTTTGGTATACAGAGGGCTTTAACCCGAAGCCCAAAATGATATTTGCCGCGCCTCTTTCCATAGGTACTGAGAGTGTCTGCGAGTTTATGGATATTCGAATGAAGGAGTATATAGATCCCGCGGAGGCAATGGCGCGTATAAACGCCAATATGACCGGTGAAATGCAGATCACCGAGGCTTATTATCCCGATACCAAGTTCACCGACCTTAAATGGATGTCCTACCGCATAACGATCCATACCGACGGTATCAATGAGGAGCTTGTGTCGGATATCAACGATGCACTTTCCGCCCCTGTGGTCGAGGTGCAGAAGAAGAATTCGGATAAGACCACCGATATTCGCCCGCTTATCAAAAGCGCCGATGCGGTGCTCTCGGGTAATCGTATAGCTATCAATACCGTACTTTCCTCCGATCCTTCGGCATTCCTTAATCCCGAGTACGTGATAAAAGCTTTGCGCGATAAGTGTGGTATTCTTTCATCCCCCGATCTGACAAGCGAGTATTACGATATTATGCGCCTTAACGCATACTGCGAGGATATGACCGAGTTCAAATAATAGATCAGAATATTGCATCAATATTCAATCCCGACAGCCGCCTGAGATGCTCGAGAGAGTGTATTAGGCGGTTTCTCATTACCTCGGCGTTGTTTGCGTCACCCACCGAAAGATAACCTATCATTTCGGTAAAGCAGTCCTCCACGTTGGTAAGATCGTCGTGGCTGACAGTCAGGCTAAGAAAGCTTTCCTTGCGCGTAAAATCGTCAAAAATCCTCTCTGCCTCGTTTTTTGCCTCGCCTTTGTCAATTTCTATCGCAGTTACCGCGTCGATTGTCTCATCGATCTGTTTGGTGAGAAGGAGCGTGTTCAGCGCCACCGCAATAGGAATGATTATCAGCAGAGTGACAGCGATTACCTTTTCCCTCATCCATTATCCTCCTTTTTGATCAGGTTAATCTCGCCGCCGTCGGTCACTGTCATTAGGAAAACGTCCTCTTGTTTCGTCTTTCTTTCACGAAGACGCTTCTTTACCCATTCGCCGTCGTATCCTTGCGCTCGTATGACTCCCTCCATCAGAGTTCCGTCAATTATCACTGCGTGTGCCATTTCTGGCTGATCTCGTTTCAGCACCGAAAGAGTGCCGTTTTGTTCAACCGCCGCATAATAAACATCTTTTATATCGCCAACACCCTGAGATCGCAGCTCGGATAATAGCTCGTTTATTGAGATCCTGTTTTCCCTAAGCTCGGTCTGTAAAAGCCTTCCTTTATATATTATATAAGTAGGCTTGCCCTCAAGAGTGAGTTTTAGTTTCTCGGACTTGTTTTTCAAGGTCGACAGTATAATTTCCATCGCCAGTATAAACAATATTGGTATTATCGCGTTTAGCAGGGGAATATCAGGGTCATCAATTGGAATTGATGCAATTTCGGAAATAAGCAGTGTGGATACCAATTCACCAACGTCAAGCTCACCGAGTTGTCTTTTCCCCATTGCCCGAAGCGTGAATGACAGTAAAACGTACACGATAATCGTTCTTACAAGGATAGACGTCAAAAAACCACCTCCTTTTATTAATTATTATATAAAAGTTGCACAATAATTCAAAAAATGTCAAAAAAGTTAAAAAACCCTCTTGACAATTGAAAAGTGATGTAGTATAATAGAAAAGCTTACAACCCGTAAGCACCCTTGATCTTTGAAAATTGAACAACATGAAAAATAAGAAAAGACATTGTGTTTTGGGGGAGACTCTAAAACGGTGTAGTTCTTGTC
>SVTZ01000084.1 GCA_015063525.1 Oscillospiraceae bacterium | reverse complement strand
AAGGATATCAGACGCCATAAGGGTGGGGTAGGTAAAGAGACCGGCGTTGATATTCTGCGAGTGCTTCTGGCTCTTGTCCTTGAACTGCGTCATTCTTGATAGCTCGCCAAACATAGTATAGCAATTCAGCATCCAACCAAGCTCCGCGTGGGCAGGCACGTGTGATTGAACAAAAAGTGTATTCTTCTTCTCGTCAAGACCGCAAGCCATATAGAGCGCGAGCGTCTCGTAAGTCCTTCTGCGAAGCTCCGCGGGAACCTGCCTTACGGTAATTGCGTGAAGGTCAACCACGCAGTAGAAGGTCTTAAAATCCTCGGAAAAACGTGAGAAATTCTTGATCGCCCCAAGATAATTTCCTATTGTCAGATTTCCCGAGGGCTGAACTCCCGAGAAAACAGTTTTCTTGTCGCCGTTCATTGTTTATCTGTCCTTTCGACCGCTTGCCGCGATCCTCAAAATCTTATGAAAAAATTATACCAATTGAAAGCCGATTTGTCAAGTGGTAAATGTATTTATGGTAACTTTTGGATAAAAACCCTTACTTTGGCTTGAAAGAGAAATTTATTTATAAATATATTGCTTTATTTACTCTGTTTGTTAATAGTTTGTTTAAAAATATATGCTATAATGAACGGGTCAAAATGTAAAATGCGAAATTTTGTCCAATCGGCTTAAGGCCTTTAAAGATCGGGTAAAAAAACCAATATATGAACCAACGTATGAAAGGGAACTTTAAAATGGTAAAAGTTGAAAATCTGGTAAAAAGGTACGGAACCAATTATGCTCTCAACGACGTATCCTTTGAGATCGGCGAGGGGGAGATAGTCGGACTCCTCGGTCCTAACGGCGCAGGTAAGAGTACGGCTATGAATATTCTTACCGGATATCTTTCCTCCACCTCCGGTAACGCCTACGTAGGAGGAATAAATATCTTGGAGGACCCCATCGAGGCAAAAAAATACATAGGCTTTCTTCCCGAGCAGCCTCCTCTTTATCCGGATATGACAGTCCTTGAGTATCTTGACTTTGTTTACGAGCTTAAGGGCTGCAAGCTTGATAAAGAGGCACATATAAACGAGATCCTTTCTGTGGTTCGCATTGGCGACGTAAAAAACAGGCTTATAAAAAATCTCTCGAAGGGTTATAAGCAGCGTGTCGGTATTGCCGAGGCTATAATCGGTGATCCGAAGGTTATTATATTCGACGAGCCTACAGTCGGCCTTGACCCGAAGCAGATACTTGAGGTAAGAAATCTTATCCGTACCCTTGGTAAAAGACATACCGTCATTCTCTCCACACACATTCTCGCCGAGGTGCAATCGGTCTGTGAGAGAGTTATCATTATTAACAAGGGCAGAATAATTGCGGATGCAAAAACCGATGAGATCACCAGAACTATTGAGGACGGTTATCGTTATGAGGCAAAGATATGCGGTCCCGAGAAAGAGGTACGCGCGGCGATCTCCGCACTTCACGGAACTTCAGGCGTAAGCGTAAGCGGCCGTGACGGTGATGCTAACATCTACGTTGTCGAGGCGGCAAGCGGTGTGGATATCAGAAAGCCGCTTTTCTTGCTTTGTGCAGGAAATAATTGGCCTATGATAGGCCTGACACCCGTAGGAACCGACCTTGAAACTGTGTTTATCAGGTTGGTCGACAGCTCAGATTCGTCGGGCGGCGTCAAAGGAAAGAGCCGCAGAAACCGCAGGGAAGAAAGGTAAGGTAAAAACGAATGATCGCTATATTTAAAAGAGAAATGCGCGGCTATTTCACCGGTGTTATAGGCTATGTCTTTCTGGTGCTGTTTCTTGCCGTTGCGGGAATTGTATTCTGTTACACCACTCTGTTTTCAATGAGTGCGGACGTAAGCTCTTATTTTACACTTATGCTTATCTTCTGTTCGATAATGCTTCCAATACTTACTATGAAATCCTTCAGCGAGGAGCGTAAGGCAAAAACCGAGCAGCTTCTTCTTACCTCTCCCATATCCATTACCTCGATGGTTCTCGGTAAGCTTCTTGCCTGCTACCTTATTTTTGCGAGCGCGGTCGTATTTACTTCGCTGTATTTTCTTTTGCTAATCCCTTACGCTACTCTTAACGTATCTACCTTGCTCGGAAATATAGTTGCGCTCCTGCTTGTTGGTCTTGTATTTATCTCCATAGGTCTTTTTGTTTCCTCTTTGACCGAAAATCAGCTGAGTGCGGCTATCGGCACAATCGGAATTATTTTAGCTCTTCTTGCTGTCGGAATTATAAGCAGCCTTCTGCCCACCTCCTTCTGGCTCAGATACGTATTTGACTCACTTTCAATATTCACCAGATTTTCCACCTTCACAAACGGATACTTTGACCTTGCCTCAGTCATTTATTATCTGTCGGTTGCGGGAGTATTCTTCTATCTGACTATCCGCGTGTACGACCGCAGAAGGTACAATTGATGAGGATATAAGTCAAAGAAGGAAAAATTAAAATGAATAATATCAAACAAAGACTTACGTCCTATTTTAAAGGGCGTAATTTCCCCTCGGCGGTGCTTACTGCAATAGTTATCGCCGTGGTAGTATTCGTAAACATAATAATATATACCCTCTCGGGTGCGCTTCCGCTTTATCTCTACTCTCCGGTAAAGGATGACCTGTCAATCTCCTCAGCATCTGACGTTCTTTTTGAGAAATATATCGAGGATGGAAGGAGGGTAACCGTCACCTTCTGTTCCTATGAGGACGTTGTTTCCTCTCACGATACAGGTAAATTTGTTCTTGAGACTGCGCGTGAGTTTGAGAAGAGATACGAGGGCTTCATCAGCCTTCGCTTCGTGAACGCTATTACCAAGCTTGACTCGGAGGGCAGATCGGTAGCAGATGAACTTGAAATTTATCAGGATGGGGGCAATAACGCTATAAACGATACCTCGGTCATCTTCTCGACCGACACCTCCTACCGCGTTCTTACCGATACTTACAGCGGCACAGGATATATTGATTTCTATACCCTTGACGATAGGCTCTACATTACCTCCTATAACGGAGAGGAGACCTTTGCTGCGTCGATGCTCTGGGCACTTTCTGAAAATCACGGTACTGCCTATATGACCATCGGCCACGGAGAGACTGCAAACGGCACGCTTTATAATATTCTTACAGCTGCAGGATATAACGTAAGAGAGCTTAATCTTAGAAAAAATGATGTTCCTGAGGATGCCGAGCTTCTCATTATCTCAAACCCGATTTCTGATTTTGAGAGAGGTGCTGAGGGATCGACGCTTATTACCGAGTACGATCGTCTTAAGACCTACAGCCGTCGCGGCGGAAGGTTTATGGTCTGCCTTGACCCGACGGTAAAGGCTTTGCCCGTGCTTGAGGGCTTTATTTCCGAATTTGGTATCTCCTTCGCGACCATTGATAGTGGTGAGAGAAGCATCATCAAGGATTCCGAGAATGCAATTACAACCGATGGATTTACTCTGGTGGCAGATTTTGCATCCTCTGAGATCGCCTCCAAAATGCAGAGCGTTATCCGCGATCGCACGGGAGATCCGGACGGAAGAGTAATAATCCGCGGTGTTGGTGCGCTTGTCCTTGAGGGTAACGCAATGCCTATACTTACCTCCTCCTCTTCCTCTGTGCTTGAAGCGGACGGTGAGACAGTAAATACCGATGGTAGATATACTATAGCTGCCTGCTCGATCCTTGAAAACGACCTGACAAGCGAGGCAAAGATGTTTGTTATGTCCGACGGTATGCTTACCGCGTCAGATGCTATCGTCACCGACGGATATTCAAATAAAGACTTTTTATATTCACTCTTTGACAGCTTCTTTGATAAGGGCGATATGCCCTACGGCTGCCGCAGCATCATTTACAATGAGGCGGTGCTGGAAAATCTTACAATGGGAACGGCAAAGACGTATACCGCCGTTCTCTTAGCCATTCCGACAGCTCTGCTTGCCGTCGGCGCCTTTGTTCTTGTAAGAAGAAAGAACAGGTAAGGCTTGATAAAAGCATTTTCAAACGAGAAAAGGAATAATCACATAGATGAAGCTTAATTTTTTAACCGGCAGGGTATCAAGGAACAGAATTCTTGCAGCTGTAGGCGCCGTGGGAATAATTTTGTTACTACTTCTTAACCTGCTTATAACTCGAGTCGGCCTTAACGAAATGCTGATCGTTGACACAAGCTACGAGGGACTTTATACTCTGACAGATCTGATGAAGGAGGAATGCTCCTTTATCGATAGGCTTGAGGGAGGTCCTGTAAAGGTTACATTCTGCGCCGATCCGGATACGCTTATTGCCTCCGACATCACCAGAGTGGTATATTTTATGGCCCTGCAGATGGCGAAAGAGTATGATAATTTTGAGGTGGAGACGGTAAACGTTACTTATAATCCTACCGCCGTCTCAAAATACAAGTCAACCTCGCTTACCGAGATCAAGTATAATGATCTTATAATTTCTTACGGAGACAGATACAGAATAGCCTCCGCCGATGCCTTTTGGATAGCGTCGGGCGGTAAAATTGCTGCCTATTACGGTGAGTACAAGATGGCTACTCTCGTTATGTCGGTCACCGCGGTAAACCGTCCTGCTGCCTACTTCATTACGGATCACGGCGAGACCTATTACGATGCCGAAGATCCAAACAGAGAGGGTAACATCGATGCAGCCTATCTTTATGACCTGCTCACGGAACGCGGCCTCACGGTAAAGACCCTTAATCTCTCCGAGACTGAGCGCATTCCCGATGATTGCGTGCTTCTCATCATCAATAACCCGAGAATTGATTTTCCCACTGATAAGGACTCTTGGGGCGATTACGGATATATTTCCGATAGCGAAAAGCTTGACAGATATTTGATAGAGAACCACGGATCGATAATGATTGCGAAGGATTACTCTCTTTCGCTTCCTGTTTTTGAGGAATTCCTCTACGAGTGGGGCTTTAATGTAAGCTCAGCGTTGGTAAGAGATGAGAGCTCCTCTCTTCACGACGAAAATAACAGTTACACCGGCATTATTGCCGAGTATGATACTGACGAGGATAGCTATGGATATTCGATTTACGGCGAGTTTGCCTCACTTTCCTCTGCTCCATCAATGCTATTTGATAACACGGGATACATCTCCTCCTCCTACGGCGATTCTCAAGGAACCAACGAGCCGGGAAGCTATTCTGTAGCAAGAAACTACGCTCCCTTCTTCTTTACATCCGAAAACGCCGTGGCATACGAGAAAAACGCCGCAGGTGAATATGTTTCACCTACGGTGGCAGGAAGACTTGACGTTGCTGCGGTCACAACCAGAATGGAGCTTAACAGCGATACCGGTGAGTACAAGTATTCCTATGTCTTTTGTGCGAACAGCCCGGACTTCTTCTCTGCTGAGCATCTTGGAAACGCATCATTTGCCAACTATGAGGTAATGAGCGCACTTACCGAGAACGTTATTCGATCGGACGAGTACGCTGATATCGAGCTTGGATCTACCTCGATGAACTCCTCCAACAGAGGAGGAAAGATACTCCTTGATCCGACCATATATGCAGATAGTACCGTGGAAAACGGTAATGTTCTTTTCCACGGTCTGACGGGAAAAACTGTCGTATGGTTTACCGTTGTGATTATGGCTGTTCCTCTTGCGGTGGCGGTTGTTGGTATTATGGTGCGTGTTAAGCGCAAATTCTTATAAGGAGGTGGCTGCTTTGGTACAGATCAACAAAAAAATGCACAAAAAGAAGCTTGCCATTATCCTTACCGCATCGCTTCTTGTTCTTCTTATAGCGTCCTACGCGATAATGAGCGCGGTCATCAGCTCCGGCGTTGCTAACTCGGGCGGACAAAATACGACTGATATTCCTGAGATCAAGGACG
>SVTZ01000083.1 GCA_015063525.1 Oscillospiraceae bacterium | reverse complement strand
CAAAGGATATGTATCTGCTGGAGAATATGGAAAATAACGCTGTTCTTATCGAGTGCGGTTTTTTAACAAATAAGGAAGAATGTAAAAAACTTTCCGAAAAAGAATATCAAAAGCAATTGTCTTTTTCCATAGTTTGTGGTATTATAGAATATATGGATAAAGCAAACGTCAGCTAAACAATAAAAAAGGAATAAAAAAATGAAAGGTCCTAAAATTATTTTCGTCTGCCGCGAATGCGGATATACCAGTCCAAAGTGGCTTGGAAAATGTCCCGAGTGCGAATCATGGAATTCGTTTGACGAGGAGACGGTTGTTGAAAAAACTCAAAAACTAAGTTTAAACCGTGGCAGAATATCGAATATTGTAAATAAGGCCGAAAAATTTTCCGAGCTTGAGATGCCGAAGTATATGCGAACGTTGACAGGTATGGGTGAGCTTGACAGAGTGCTTGGCGGAGGTCTGGTTGACAGCTCAGCGGTTCTTCTTTCGGGTGAGCCGGGAATCGGCAAGTCCACGCTTCTCCTTCAGATCTGCTCCGAGCTTGGCAAAACGAGAAAGGTGCTTTACGTATCCGGAGAGGAGTCTAAGGGACAGCTTAAGCTTCGCGCCGAGCGTCTTGGAATAAACGGAGATTCGATATATCTTCTGACTGAGACCGACACCGATTCAATAATTGCTGAATGTGATAGCCTGAAGCCCGACGTGATTATAATTGACTCGGTTCAGACTCTTTCAAGTATGCGATTTGTATCTGCTCCCGGAAGCATCACTCAGGTGCGTGAGGGCGCAATGTCTTTTATTAATTATGGAAAAACCAATGGCGCGGCAGTATTTCTCGTCGGACACGTAAACAAGGAGGGTGGTATTTCGGGCCCGAAAATTCTTGAGCATATGGTTGACGCTGTTCTTTATTTCGAGGGCGAGCGAACCAATTCCTACCGCATCATACGCGCCATCAAAAACCGCTTTGGATCTACTAATGAAATCGGTGTTTTTGAAATGGGGGACAAAGGACTTATTGAGATCCCAAATCCCAGCGAGGTCGTTATGGCCGAGCGTCCTAAAAACACAAGCGGCTCCTGTGCCGGCTGCGTGATGCAGGGAACGCGTCCGATTATTTCCGAAATTCAGTCTCTTGTTGCGAAATCTGTTTACGCAAACGGGAAGCGCACCGCAGATGGATTTGATTATAACAGAATGTGCCTGCTTATTGCGGTTCTCGAGAAGAGAATGGGACTTAAGTTCTATGAGAACGATGTTTATCTTAACGTTGCCGGTGGAATAGTCCTTAACGAGCCCAGCGCTGACCTTTCTATAGCAATGGCGCTTATCAGCGGTATCACCGACAGGGTTATTCCCGACGACCTGATCGCTTTCGGTGAGATAGGTCTTTCCGGAGAGGTCAGGGCAGTGTCACATATTGATTATCGAGTTAAGGAAGCGGTAAGACTTGGCTTTACCAAGATCATTTTACCTAAGAAAAACATTACAAAGAGCCTTAAGGTGCCTCGAGGTGTCGAGCTTTGCGGTGTATCAAATATTTATCAGGTGCTCGTTCATATGAAGACAAAGGATAGCCTTGAAGATATTTAATAAAATTAATATTTTAAAGAAAAAAGCGGTCCTTTTTGTTACTTGTGCACAAATTCAGACCGTTTTTTTCTACGTTAGTAGGGCAAATAGTTGATTTTAAAATCTTGAAATTATTTTTAAAATATAGTATAATGAAATAGATGTTTTAGCGTTAATTCGCATTACAGCAAATAAAAATCAAGGAGAACCCTCTTATGGAAAAGGTTTACACAAAAAGTATACGTAACGTAGCACTGCTCGGACACAGTGGAGGAGGTAAGACCTCGCTCGCTGAGTCTATGCTTTATATTTCAAGACTTACCGACCGTCTTGGTAACATTACCGACGGTAACACTATATGTGACTACGATCCTGAGGAGATTAAGAGAGGTTATTCGATTTCTGCTGCAACCGCGCCCCTTCTTTGGAACGGTGCTAAGATCAATATTCTCGATACTCCCGGCTTCTTTGACTTCGAGGCTGAGGCAAGACAGTGCGTAAGAGCCGCTGATGCAGCTATTATCGTCGTTGATGGCAAGGCAGGTATCGAGGTTGGTACAGAGCTTGCATGGAAGCTTGCTACCGAGGCAGGAATTCCCAAGGCGTTTTTCATTAACCGTTTTGATGACGGCGAGGCGAGATTCCACAAGGCATTTGGTGCTATTCGCGAGAAGTACGGAGTTAACGTTTGTCCCGTACAGATCCCGATTATCGACGGTGACACCGTTATCGGTTTTGCTAACCTTGTCGAGATGTGTGTTTACACCTTCGAAAAGGCTACCGGTGAGTATTCTCGTAGTAAGATTCCCGAGCAGTTTAAGGATGTTTGCGACGAGTACCACGCAATGCTTCTTGAGGCTATCGCGCAGACCAGCGACGACCTAATGGATAAGTTCTTCAATGAAGAGCCTATCTCACGCGAGGAGGCTCTTGAGGCAATTCATAACGGCATTATTACCGGTGATATCGTTCCCGTATTCTGCGGCGCAGCTCTTAAGAACTGGGGTATTAAGACCTTCCTTGACACTATTGCAGAATCCTTCCCCAGACCTACCGCGCGTAAGGTTGAGCATATCGTAGCTGAGGATGGATCTCTTTCCGAAATCGCTATTGACCCCGAATCCAAGGATACATCCTTATTTGTATTCAAGACCGTTGCCGATCCCTTCGTTGGTAAGATGTCCTTCTTTAAGGTTATGAATGGCGAACTTAAGAAGGATATGGTTCTTAAAAACACCACCTCAGGAGCAAGTGAGAAGTTCAACAAGATCTTTATGCTCAGAGGTAAGAAGCAGGTTGACGTTGAAGAGCTTGCATGCGGTGATATCGGCGTTGTTGCTAAGCTTTCCGGCACTAATACTAACGATACTCTTACCACCGGTGCGGACATCAAATATGCTCCCATTAGCTATCCCAAGCCTTATCTTACTATGGCTATCAAGCCTATGGCAAAGGGTGATGAGGACAGAATTTCCTCCGGTATTACCAGACTTCTTGAGGAAGACAGATCTCTTAAGTACGTAAATAACTCAGAGACCAAGCAGCTTACGATCTCCGGACTTGGCGATATTCATCTTGACATAGTTGTTTCCAAACTTAAGAATCGCTTCGGTGCGAACGTTGAGCTTACGAAGCCCAAGATTGCTTACCGCGAGACCATCAAGAAGAAGGTTGATGTTGAAGGTAAGCATAAGAAGCAGTCCGGCGGATCCGGCCAGTACGGACACGTTAAAATTACATTCTCTCCCGGTGAGGCTGAGGGCCTTACCTTTACCGAGAGCGTATTCGGCGGCGCTGTTCCCAAGAACTTCTTCCCCGCAGTAGAGCAAGGACTCAGAGACGCAATGCAGAAGGGCGTTCTTGCCGGCTATCCTGTTGTTCACCTTGCGGCTAATCTTTACGACGGTTCTTACCACGACGTTGACTCTAACGAGATATCCTTCAAGCTTGCGGCGAATATTGCATACCGTGACGGTCTTCCTCAGGCTAACCCCGTTCTCCTCGAGCCGGTTGGCGAGCTTAAGGTTTACGTTCCCGATAACTACGTTGGTGACGTTATGGGAGATCTTAACAAGCGCCGCGGCAGAGTTATGGGTATTGATCCAACGGAAGACGGCACTCAGGTGGTTCTTGCCGAGGTTCCTTTCTCTGAAATGACCGATTACGTGATCTCTCTCCGTGCAGCAACTCAGGGCAGGGGAAGATTTGACTTCGAGTTCATTAGATATGACGAGGTTCCCGCATCTATCGCTGAGAAGGTTATCGCTGAGGCTAAGAAAGAGCAGGGCTAATTTTAGATTTTTCGGATGCGGCGTAAATCGCCGCATCCTTTTGTCTTTCTGCCCTATTTTTTGTTCCATTTTCTTGAATTGATTGATATTTAAAAAAATGAATTAATTGTGAAAATTCTATTGCAAAAAAGAAGATTTAATGTTATAATATAAATGTATACAAATAAGCTTTTGAAAGGAATGTATTTTATGTCAGGACTTACACGTATAATATCACTGTTCGTTTCCTTCTGCCTTGGATTCGGACTTTGTGCAGGCATTCTGATTGGAGCACCTGCTGCTGCGCTCGCTACCTTTAAATTAAGAGATCTCGAAAAAAGCGAGATTGTACAAATTGACGGAAAATATATTGATACAAGCAATGCGGACGTAGATATTCTTAATCTTACCGCTATTGGAATGTTCAAGGAATTTCAGGAGCTTGAAAAATTTGGTTCCGAAGTTGTTTCGCTCGACTTTATTGTTGATCGCTACGGTCTTAAGATCTACGAGGACGAACAAATAAGCAAGCTTTTGCCCGAGGGCGCGCGTTCGATGCCTATTAAAAAGCTGCTTAGTATGGAAGGCGTAAATACCGTATGTGAGACAATTTATATCGGTGATCTTGAAAAGTATGAGCTTTGCGATGCCGAAGGTAATCCCAGCAACGGAGATCCTAAGGCGGAGGATACCTTCTGGTATCACAACGGTAAGCAGATTAGCGGCCTACAGCAGATTATCGCTGACTTTAATCTCGCCGACTTCCTTAACGGCGGAATCAATACCGACGACCTGTTCCATCAGGTTTGTCTCGGCGACGTGTTCGGCTATGTTCTAGGCGAGGACGGTAAGTATTATCACGAGGACGGTACTCCCGTTGACGGTCTTATGAGTTCGCTTGCCGAGTGCCATATCTCCGACGTAGGCTCTAAAATTGAAACTATGAAGATCGGTGAGCTTATGAGCTATAAGCAGTCGGGCCTTGAAGGTGAAGAGGATATTTGGTACGAGGAAAAAACCGACGAAGAAGGAAACATCATTTATGATGAAAACGGTGATGCCGTTCTCACTCAGGTTCACCCCTTTATGAATCTTATTGCTGGCAAGACTATCGACTCTATTAGCGACGTATTTGATGAGATGACAATCGGAGACCTCGTTCCTGAGGAAGATAGAACCGGTATTTTCGCTATAATTCCTCCCGACACGCACTTTGATAACCTTTCGGCTGCAATCAATGAGTCAATTATGGGATCGCCATTGCAGTTCTTTATGAATCAAAACCTTATCAGTTTTGCCGATGCATCGGGAACCCTTGACAAGATGTGCACGTATAACGATGATCCATTTGCTACACAGCCCGACTATGATGCTACAATGGATCTGATCTACTGGAACGCTTATAAGGATAAGAACCTTTATGCATATATTCTTGAGGTTGAGGAAGGTCAGCCCGGCTATGATGAATTCCTTGAGCTTAAAGGATATTATGAGTTTGACGTTGTTACAGACGAGGAAGGCAACGTAACCTCGACTCCTCTTTGGGAAGAGCGTGAGCATGACGGCGTTACTTATTACAGAGTTCCCGCTTGGAGAACAAGACCTCTTAATGAGTCCTTTGGATATATAATTCTGCTTCTTTCCGGAGCTGCGGAGGCTGAACCTAATCACGAAAATCCTCTTAATGCACCCAAGTTGGAAGAATAATTTAGTAAAGGCTACCTTCGGGTAGCCTTTACTATATAAAATATGATAACGAAACGACATAAAGAAAAGCGGATGCATTTGCATCCGCTTTAAATTATTAGTGTAAATAACACGAATTAGTTACCAAGCTTTGCGTTGTTAACCTTGATGCCGGGGCCCATGGTTGTAGCAACTACGCAGCTCTTGATGTACTGACCCTTAGCAGCAGCAGGCTTAGCCTTGATTACAGCGCCAACGAGGGTGTTGAAGTTCTCGGTGAGCTTCTGAGCACCAAAGGATGCCTTACCGATGGGGCAGTGGATGATGTTGGTCTTGTCGAGACGATACTCAATCTTACCTGCCTTAGCCTCCTGAACAGCCTTAGCAACGTCGGGAGTAACGGTACCTGCCTTGGGGTTAGGCATAAGGCCCTTAGGACCAAGCACCTTACCAAGACGTCCGATAACGCCCATCATGTCGGGAGAAGCAATAACAACGTCAAAGTCGAACCAGTTCTCGGTGGTGATCTTCTGTACCATATCCTCAGCACCAACGTAATCAGCACCTGCTGCAAGAGCAGCCTCAGCCTTGTCGCCGCGAGCGAATACAAGGGTTCTTACTGTCTTACCG
>SVTZ01000082.1 GCA_015063525.1 Oscillospiraceae bacterium | reverse complement strand
AACGCGAAAGAACCGTTGTTGCGTCAAGATGCGCGAAGGTAGTTGCGGGAGCAGGGTCGGTAAGGTCGTCCGCAGGAACGTAAACCGCCTGTACCGAGGTGATAGAGCCGCGCTTAGTAGAGGTTATTCTCTCCTGAAGCGCACCCATCTCGGTCGCAAGAGTAGGCTGATAGCCAACCGCAGAGGGCATACGGCCAAGAAGAGCCGAAACCTCAGAGCCTGCCTGGGTAAATCTGTAAATATTGTCGATGAACAGAAGTACGTCCTGTCCTTCCTTGTCGCGGAAATATTCCGCCATAGTAAGACCTGAGAGAGCAACTCTCATTCTTGCTCCGGGGGGCTCATTCATCTGACCGTACACGAGTGCGGTTTTGTTAAGAACGCCGGACTCCTTCATTTCGTTATAAAGGTCGTTACCCTCACGGGTACGCTCGCCAACACCGGTGAATACCGAGATACCGCCGTGCTGCTTTGCTACGTTGTTGATGAGCTCCATAATAAGGACGGTCTTACCAACGCCAGCACCGCCGAACAGACCGATCTTACCGCCCTTTGCATAGGGAGCGATAAGGTCAACTACCTTGATGCCCGTTTCGAGTATTTCGGTTGTACCTTCCTGCTCGGAGTAGGAGGGAGGATCGCGGTGGATACACCACTCTTCCTCTGTTTCGGGCTGCGGCAGATTATCAATAGCCTCGCCGAGAAGGTTGAAGATACGGCCGAGGGTTGCATCTCCTACGGGAACGGTGATACCCGTGCCCGTGTCAACTGCTGTCATACCGCGGGACATACCGTCGGTACCCGACATAGCGATACATCTTACCACGTCGTCTCCAAGCTGGCTCGCAACCTCGCAGACCAGCTTCTTGCCCTCGTGCTCAATCTCTATTGCGTTGAGAAGATCGGGCAGATGGCCGTTTTCAAATTTGATATCAAGTACGGGACCGATTATCTGTATAACCTTACCGATATTTTGATTCATTTTGGTTAGTTTTCCTTTCTTTAGGTTAGGAATGTAGGGGCGACCATTGGTCGTCCAAATACTGAGTGATTTACAAAGCTTCAGCTCCGGATACGATCTCGGTGATCTCCTGAGTGATTACCGACTGACGGGCTCTGTTATACTTAAGCACCAGGGTGTCAATGATCTCGGAGGCGTTTTTGTTCGCCGCATTCATTGCGGTACGTCTTGCGCCTGACTCGGAGGCCAGAGCCTCGCAGACTGCCGAGTTTATTATTCCACCCACGTATTCGGGAACTATTTTGTTAAGTATCTCCTCGGGGTCTCCGCCGTAGAGAGGATCGGGTGTGTCCGACTTGCTCTCGGTCGCTCTGTCAAGAGGGAGCAGCTGCTCGTACACGGGGAGCTGGGAGATCATAGATACGAATCTTGTATAAACGAGGATTACCGAGTCGAATTTCTCTTCAAGATAACCTGCACATACTATCTCGGCGATATCAAGCGCGTCGCTGACCGATACCTCGGAAACGTAGCCGTAATCCGAAGATATTATCTCTAAGCTGCGGTGGGTGTAGTAATCAAGCGCCTTCTTGCCGATAGGTAGATAGCAGGCCGGTTTATCAGTTGAGAGAGATGCTGTGAGACGGAAAATATTCGCGTTATATCCGCCCGCAAGGCCTCTGTCACCCGCAATAACAATATAAAGCGGCTTTTTACCCTCGGTTTTCTTCGACCAAACCGAGTTTTTGATTTCTGATGAGCCTTCGATAGAATCGATCGCCTCTCCGATTATTTCATGGAAGGGGCGGGAGGCTTCGATCCTCTCTCTCGCCCGACGGAGCTTTGACGTAGCGACGAGCTCCATAGCTTTAGTTATTTGCATGGTGCCGGTCACGCTTTTAATGCGCCCTTTTATATCGTTCATTGATGCGCCTGCCATTTTCTCTCCGACCTTCCTTTCTTACTGATTTTTTGTATTTTTGCAAAATGTTATTTTGCAGTAAACTTGGACTTGCAGTACTCAATTGCTTCCTTAAGCTCTGCCGCGTTCTCGTCGCTGAGTACACCGGTCTCCCTGATAGAGGAGAGAAGATCGTCCTTGGTTGCAACGAGATAATCGAACAGCTCGCTCTCAAAGGCCTTGATATCCCCGGTGGGAAGCTCCTTTAAGAGATTATTTACTACTGCATAGATTATAGCTACCTGAAGCTCTACCGCAATGGGTGAGTTTCTGTCCTGCTTAAGAACCTCAACTATACGCTGACCCTGATCGAGCCTTGCCTTGGTGTCGGCGTCAAGATCCGAGCCGAACTGGGCGAAGCCCTGAAGCTCTCTGTACTGAGAGTAGAGCAGCTTAAGCGTTCCCGCAACCTTCTTCATCGCCTTGATCTGTGCGTTACCGCCGACTCGCGAAACCGAGATACCGGGGTTTACTGCAGGCATTACGCCCGAGTGGAACAGCTCGGTCTCGAGGAATATCTGACCGTCGGTGATAGAGATAACGTTTGTGGGAATGTATGCCGAAACGTCGCCTGCCTGAGTCTCGATTATGGGAAGCGCGGTAAGCGAACCTCCGCCGTATTCGGGCGCAAGCCTTGCTGCACGTTCAAGAAGTCTTGAGTGAAGGTAGAATACGTCGCCGGGATAAGCCTCACGGCCCGGAGGACGTCTGATAAGGAGGGAGAGCGCTCTGTACGCTACCGCGTGCTTTGAAAGATCGTCGTAAACGATAAGCACGTCACGTCCCTTATCCATAAAGTACTCGCCCATAGCACAGCCCGAGTAGGGTGCAATGTACTGAAGGGGAGCAGGGTCAGATGCGGTTGCGCTGACTACAATGGTGTAATCCATTGCGCCGTTTTTGTAAAGGGTGTCAACAACGTTTGTAACGGTGGACTGCTTCTGACCGATTGCAACGTAGATACAGATAACGTTCTTGCCCTTCTGATTTATAATGGTATCGGTTGCGATAACCGTTTTACCCGTCTGTCTGTCACCGATGATCAGCTCACGCTGACCGCGGCCGATGGGGATCATCGAGTCGATAGCCTTAATACCCGTCTGAAGGGGAACGGAAACCGATTTTCTCTCGATAATTCCGTATGCCTTACGCTCGATGGGGCTGTACTGACTTGCAGTGATGGGGCCCTTTGCATCGATAGGCTCGCCGAGAGCGTTTACGACTCTGCCGATGAGATTTTCACCGACGGGAACCGAAACGACTCGTCCGGTACGCTTAACGATACTGCCTTCTGTAATACCTACGTCGTTACCGAGAAGTACTACGCTGATATAGCTTTCCTCAAGGTTCAGCGCCATACCGAAGGTGCCGTTGGAAAACTCAAGAAGCTCGTTGGCCTTGCACTTGTCAATGCCGTGAACCTTTGAAATACCGTCACCTACAGAGATAACATAGCCGACCTCGTCCTGCTCGGTCTTTCTAGAGTAGTTTCTTATCTGCTCTTTAATTATCTTGCTGATATCATCTATTTTAGACTGCATCTTGCTCTTCTTTCTCTTTGCTGTTTTTTAGCAAAGTTATTGATGTTTTTAAAGGTGGCAAATTTTGAGCGAAAAATGGCTTCACCCAAATATGACCCTTTAAATTAAATTACCGTGTTTTTGAGCGCTGCCTCAAATTTATCAAGCCTTGTTTTAACCGAGCCGTCAAGCTGTACGCCCGAATAACGCAGCTTTACTCCGCCAAGGGTCGACGGATCGACTGTATTTACTAGAATTACCGTCTTTCTAAGGCTTTGTGTCAGCTTCAGCTTCATCGCTGCCGACTGCTTTTCGGTCAGGGGAATAGCCGTGACCGCCTCAACTCTTAAAATACCTCTCGACTCGTCGTAAAGAGAACGGTAGGCCTCTGCAACCTTGGCAAAAAGGCGCACCGACCGTCTTTCGGTAAGTATCTTAATAAGGTTAAGAAGCCTTTCGTCAAGCGAGCCGAAGGCCTTGCCGCAAAGACTCACTCGCTCCTCTTTAGAGAGGGCAGGGGAGTCGAGAAGCTTAACGTAATCGGGGTTATCCGAAAGGGCGCGCTCCGCCGTCTTAACGTCGGCGAGTAGCTTGTCAGACACGGCGTCCTCCTCGGTAATCAGGAAAAGCGCCTTGCCGTATTCGTTAGCGTCGATCATTGCTCGTTACCTATATTATTTATAAAGTCGTCAATAAGATCTCTGTGCTCTTCTGCCGAGACGTCGCGCTCGATAACCGCAGACGCAATGCCGATAGCCATAGAGGAAACCTCGTTCTTGACCTCGTTAAGCGCACGCTTTTTCTCAAGCTCGATCTGCTCCTCGGCTCTTTCGAGTATACGAGACGCCTGGCTGTTTGCCTCGCCGAGGATCTCCTCCTCCTTAAGCTGGGCGCGGCGCACCGCACTCTTGAGTATTTGCTCACTTTCCTCAGCCGCGTGGCTTATCTTTTCCTCGTACTCGCTCTTAAGCTCCTCTGCAGAGGTGCGTGCGTTTTCCGCATCAGAGTACATATCGTCAATTTCCTTCTGCCTTGAATCAATCATATTCTTCATAGGCTTGAAGAGAAGCTTTTTCAAGAAAAGGTAAAGGATAAGCAAGTTTGCCCAAGCGAAAAGCATAGTCCACAGATTTACGCCGACAAAGCTTTCAAACTTGTCAAGTATGCCTGTTGCTTCCAAAAGTCCCATTTTGGGTTCTCCTTTTTAGTAAATTGTGTTCCGTTTATCAGAACATAAACATAAGAAGGAGCGACACAACGAGAGAGTAAATACCCGTCGTCTCGGTGATTGCGCAACCGAGAATCATATTGGTACGGAGAGTACCTGCCATCTCGGGCTGACGAGCCATAGCCTCAAGTGCCTTACCTACTGCGTTTCCCTCACCGATAGCGGGACCGATAGCTCCGAGTCCCATACAGAGACCTGCGCCGAGTACCTTTGCTGCCTGAACATCCATTTTAATTTTCCTCCTGAAAATTTATTTTATTTTTTATAATTTTTGTTTTATTTATGCTTTTTTATTTGCCTTTTTCGCTGCGCGTTTTTCAAGTATTGCGCGTCTTGCTTCGGGCATCTCCTCTGGGGGAGGGCAGGCACCGCCAACGTAAACCATAGTCAGAAGCGAGAATACAAGGGCCTGCACGAAGCCGGAGAAGAGGTCGAAATAAATAGAAAGGAATGCAGGGATACCAACCTGGAAGAAGGGAATCTCACCGATAATACCGGGTATCCAGCCGAGTATCAGGTTGGAGAGGGCTGCAAGAGCCGAATAAATAAGCGCGGTAAGAACCGAGCCGCCGGCCACATTACCGAAATGACGGAATGCCATAGAAACGGGGTTTGCGATCTCCGAGACAATGTTCATAGGTGTCATTACAACGATAGGCTCGGTGAAGCCCTTGAGCCAGGCCTTGAAGCCGAAGTTTTTAATGTTGTGATACCAGACCATTCCTGTAGTTACCAGCGCCCAGGCTGCCGTAACAGAAAGGTCGGCGGTTGCCGAACGGAATATTTGGGTCATACCGAGAAGCGTTCCGCATATTGAGGAAAGGAAAAGCGTGCCGATATATGGCGCAAACTTAAGATTATGCTTGCCCATAGTGTCCTCAACGAGATTGTAAAGCATCGTTATCAGTTTTTCGACCAACACCTGAATTCTTCCGGGACGCTTGGTTATCCTTCGCGTCACGGCAATGGCTGCTATTATAAGGATCAGGGTCACCGCAAAAAGAGTGATCGTTGACTGGGTGATGAGATTTTTCATCGTAAAGATGTTTATATCCGGCAGATCAAAGGGCAATTCAAAATACACCTTAGGGCCGTTTACAGACAGATCCATTATTCATCACTCTCCTTTTCATCGTTTTCGTATTTAATAAAGTTTTCCGGGTTTGGCGGTGCCGCCTTTTTGCCCTTTATCATCTCAATTATCGAGAGAAGAGGACGGAAGGCAAGCAAGGGAATTGCCGTAGCCAGAGGGTTGAACCATTCGAGTATAAAGGCTACGAGAAGCGCCGCCAGCATCGAAAAGGTTCTTATGAGAAATGAGATTTTTATAGCGTTCTGAATGGGCGCGGAATTTTCAGCTGCAAATTTGTCGGCCTCCTCCTCGGTCATTTCGCGGTCTCCGCGAAGCGCAATATAGTTGTTTACGGCACGGTCAACCGACAGAATAAGGAAGATATAATTGACTATCGAAACCACGGCGCCTAGCCATGCGCCCGAAATCACACGGGGATCGAATTTTACAAC
>SVTZ01000003.1 GCA_015063525.1 Oscillospiraceae bacterium | reverse complement strand
CTTCTCGGCCTCCTCGCGCATAACCTTTTCTATATGTCTCCAGAGGGGAGTCTCCTCCGGAAGAATATCCATCGTTCCTTTAATCTTCTGAATCATTTTATTTATCTCCTAAAATTTATTATCATTCCTCACGTTGCCGCAAGGCAACATATCACGGACGAGCTATGCTCGCCCCTACAACGTCACCCTTCTTCGTGCGCGGTGTGGAGAAGCATCTCAAGTCTCTCCTCATCGCCGACCCATTCAAGCATACCGATAACCGCCTCAAATCCGGTTGCGGCGCGGTAATCTGCGGCAGAGGCGTGCCTCGGTCTGTTAAGGTGGCCCGAATTTGCCGCGCGCTTATAAACGTCGCGCTCATCGTCAAGCAAAAGATGCTCAATCCTACGCATCATCCTTGCCTGCGCCTCAGCAGTGACGAAGGACAGCGCCGCCTCGTTCAGCTCACCGGATTTACATATTCCCTTTTCTATAAGCATACGTCTGACAAAAAGCGCGTGGCGCGCATCGCCAAGATATGCAAGAGCCGCCACGCTTGGCAGGGCTGCTCCGATAAGTCCGTCGTGCATTTGCCGTCTCCTTTTTTCTCTTCTGCCCGCTTTTATTTTCAAAATTTAGCGAAGAGTCATTTTTTCACAAATACATTGTATCACAAAATTTACATAAAATCAATAGCCTATAAATATAATATTTTTCTTAAAAAAATTAAAGATTGCTCTTGCAAATGGAAAACCTTTATGTTATAATAAAATATATTAATGTGCAATTTTCGCGCAAATTTTAAAAATCCCATACGGAGGCGGCAAAAAATGAGCTTTGAGTACGTCAAAAGCAATTATGACGGCCTCGTCCGTGAGATAAAAGAGCTTTCAAGTAAAGTAGGCAGAGATATAACCCTTGTTGCGGTTACGAAAAGCGGAAGTGACGAGGAGCTTTTAGCCCTTGCCGAGGCCGGAATAGGTGATATTGGCGAGAACCGTCCGGGTGAACTCAGACGTCGCGGTGATCTGCTAAGCGACAGGGGTTTTACCCCAAAATTGCACGAGATTGGCAACCTTCAGAGAAACAAGGTCAAGCTTATAATTGAAAGCGTATCGCTCATACATTCGCTTGACAGCCTTGCTCTTGCGGCCGAAATTGATAAACAGGCGAAAAAGGTCGGCAGAACCGTCCCCGTGCTTATCGAGATCAACTCGGCAAGAGAGGAGCAGAAGGGCGGAATTCTGCCCGAGGAGGCAGAGGATTTCCTGCTTGAGCTAAAGCATTTTTCGGCTATACAGGTAGCAGGCCTTATGACCATGGGACCGGTCTGCGAGAACGCTGAAGAAATGCGCCCTTACTTTAGGGAAACGAAGGAGCTTTTCGATAGATTAAACAGAAACCACGGCTTTGAGGGCGGCATCCTCTCTATGGGTATGAGCGACAGTTATGCAGTCGCCATCGAGGAGGGTGCAACGCTGGTCAGGGTCGGACGGAAGCTTTTTAATAGATAACAAAAAAAGAAAGGAAACCGCAAATGTTTGAGGATTTCATTAAAAAATTAAGAAAAGGGGTTGGCGCTGACGAGGACACCGATATTCCGTCATTCCCCGCATATGAGGAGGTTACACCTATGAACATCGAAAGACATGAAGAGATCAGAAGACCCGCTACTCCCATAGTAGCAAACACAGGCGATGCTGACAGCAACATTGAGCTTAAGGTTGTTCGCCCCACATCCTTTGAGGAGGTAAGCGAGATAGCCGATTATCTTATCGATGGCTGTACCGTAGTGCTTAACCTTGAGCTTCTTGACGGCGTACAGACCGTACGTATGCTCGATTTCCTCAACGGAGTTACCTACTCAAACGACGGAGAGATCAAGAACGTATCTACCAATACTTACATTATCACTCCCCATAACGTAGACGTATCCGACGACAACTGATTTTCGTTCGTCAGTTATTAAAGAAACGCTATGTATTTTTACATACGCCGTCTAACAAAAACCATCAACGAGGCTAATGCCTTTAGGCAAGACACGTAAGGTCGATATGCCTCAAAGGGCTGTCGCAAATGCGTATTTGCGACAGCCTATCTTTTTTAAAAAAGGATATAAATGTGGAAGAATTATTTTTCATCTTAGCCAAGACCGTGTCTATCGTTTTGGATGTGGTCACCTTTGCAATGCTTGCGCGGGCTCTGCTTCCCTTTTTCGTTGACCCGATGGAAAGCCGTGCCTACGGAATAGCATGCTATCTGACCGAGCCCTTTATCGCTCCCGTAAGAGGGATAATGATCAGGCTTAATATAGGGCAGGATTCGCCCATTGACTGGGCATTCTCAATCACATACATTATAATTTTGTTGCTCGGGGCATTGCTTCCTGCAATCTGATTTGGAGAAACAAGAAATGACTTTATTCAAGAAAAAAACGCCGAAGGAATATGTTATCTATTCGGTGATAATTATGGTCGGCATTATACTCGACCAATTGACGAAGTTCCTCGTCACAAAATATATGACACTTAATCAGTCCATTCCCCTGATCAAGGATTTTCTTCACCTCACTTATACCACCAATGACGGAGCCGCCTTTGGAATGATGGACGGCAGCGACCAGCGTTGGATCTTTTTATCCGTTTCCACAGTTGCAATACTCGCTTTTGCGGCGTATCTCTATCTCGGTCACGCCGACAATATGCTTTACGGTGTAGCGCTTTCTATGGTCGTTTCGGGCGGTATCGGAAATATGATCGACCGCTTCGGTCTCGGCTTTTACGTTAATCCCGACGGTATGGGAGAGGTTATCGACTTTATCGACTTCTGCGGAATCTGGAATGCAATATTTAACGGCGCGGACTCCTTCGTTTGTGTCGGTGCAGGGCTGCTAATACTCGCGCTTATACTTGACATTATTAAGGAATACAAGGCCGAGAAAAAAAAGAAGACCGTCGAAGGCGAAAAGGACGAAAAGGCGGAATGATATACACAGTAGGCGAAGCCGATATAGGCAAGCGGCTTGACGCATTTGCGGCAGATTCCGCGGGAATTACGAGATCAGCAGCGGCAAGGCTTATCGAGGAAGGCTCGATTACCGTTTGCGGCAAGAAACAGCCGAAAAAATACGCCGTAAAATCCGGCGATGAAATTGAGATTATTCTGCCTGAAAGCAAAGAATGCGAGGCCCTGCCCGAAAACATTCCACTCGACGTCGTATATGAGGACGAATACATAATCGTTATCAACAAGCCTAAAGGTATGGTAGTACATCCTGCGCCCGGAAATTATTCCGGAACGCTTGTAAATGCCCTACTCTACCACTGCCGCGACTCGCTTTCGGGCATAGGCGGTGTTATGCGCCCGGGAATTGTTCACAGAATTGATAAGGACACCTCCGGTCTTCTTGTCGTAGCGAAGAACGACGAGGCCCACACAGCCCTCTCAGAGGAGCTTAAGTACCACGGAATTGAGCGTGAATACCGCGCACTTGTGGTCGGCGGCTTTAAGGAGGACCTGGGAACAGTGAATTATCCTATCGGCCGCCATCCCATCGACCGTAAAAAGCAGGCAGTTTTATTAAACGGCGACCACACCGCCCGCGAGGCGGTTACTCACTATGAGGTTCTTGAAAGATTCGGTGCCGTCTCCTACCTTGCCCTAAAGCTTGAGACCGGAAGGACGCATCAGATAAGAGTTCATATGTCGTACATCGGCCATCCGCTTCTCGGTGACGAGGTATATGCGAAGAACAAAACTCTGTTTGAGAAAAAGCATCCTGCGCTCTTTAAGGGACAGGCTCTCCACGCAAAAAAGCTGACGCTAACTCACCCAAAAACGGGAGAGCGAATGAGCTTTGAGTGCGAGCTTCCAAGCGAGTTCAAGCGTGCGCTTGAAATTCTCAAGAAAGAGCAAAATGACTAAAATCTAAACTATACGTAGCAATATTCGGATATTTTTTATAGGTAATTGTTTTATGTTAAAAACCAAAATAATTTCTTCTTTAGAAAAGGTGTTCTCTGACCAGAGAATAGAGGACTTTGACAGGCTCTCCTACATATCGGCACTTAAGGGCGAGCTCATACGTATGCAGCTGCTCGTGGCATATGAAAACAAGTATGACGAGCCAAAAAGACGCAGACTTACGCCTAAAATCTCGGGCACACTTTCGGAATACGTGACGCTATACAAGGTCAGCGACATTCCCGTATCCTATCCTGCCGAAAAATTCTTCCATGACGAGCAGTATCTGCGTACCACGCCGGGGCTCTATCCCGACCTGCTCGAGCCACTACGTTACGGCGGTAAAATAGTTATTGGAAATCCTGCTACGGAAAACGTTCCGACCAGCGTGTGGCTAGAGATTTCGGTGCCCGCTGATGCAAAGTGCGGAACAAACAGCCTCGACATAACCCTTTACGAAGAGGAAAGCGGAAAGGCTCTTGCCAGCGACTCGGTAAACATTGAGGTAATCGACGCGAGCCTACCCGAGCAGAGGCTTATTTTCACACAGTGGCTATACTGCGACTGCCTAGCTGAATACTATAACGTTCCCGTGTGGTCAGATAGGCACTGGGAGATTATTGAGAATTTCGCTCGCACCGCAAAAAAGACGGGCATAAATATGCTATTAACCCCCGTTTTCACGCCACCCCTTGATACGAAAATCGGCGGAGAGAGACTCACGACGCAGCTCGTCGGGGTTAAGAAGACGGGCAGACGCTATACCTTTGATTATAAATTGCTTGACAGATGGATAGCTATGTGCGACAGAGTGGGAATCAAGTATTTTGAAATTTCACACTTCTTCACGCAGTGGGGTGCTACGCACGCGCCGAAGATTATGGCAACAGTTGACGGCGAGTACAAGCGAATTTTCGGCTGGGATACCGACGCGCACGGCGAGGAGTACAAGAAATTCCTCCACTCCTTTATCAAATCCTTCCTTAATTATATGAAAAAGCGTGGAGACGACCACCGTTGCTACTTCCACGTGTCCGACGAGCCGAGCAAGGAGCAACTCGAGGACTACAAAAGGTCAAAGAAAATAGTTGAGGGACTGCTCAAAAATTACGTTATTATGGACGCGCTTTCGAGCTACGAGTTTTATAAAAAGGGTGTGGTTAAGACGCCTATCCCTGCAAGCGATCACATCCAGAGCTTTATCGACGGAGGTGTCAAGGGACTTTGGGCCTACTACTGCGGTGGGCAGAGAGTTAAGGTTTCAAACCGCTTTATCGCTATGCCGTCTTGGAGAAATCGCTCCATAGGTATGCAGATGTATAAGTACGACATCGTCGGTTTCCTACACTGGGGCTTCAATTTCTACAAAAATGAGCACTCGGTAGACTGCATCAATCCTTACGTTGAGCAGGGCGGTGATGCCTGGGTTTCGGCAGGTGACGCTTTCTCGGTCTACCCCGCACGTGACGGCTCAGCGCTTGAGTCGCTGCGCACAATGGTATTTCACGACGCTATAGAGGATATTAGCGCTATGCGCCTGTGCGAGAGCCTTTACTCAAAGGAAGAGGTAGTGGCGGCAATTGAGGAAGAGCTTGGCTGTGAGCTAACCTTTGATAGATGCGCCCACTCGGCTGACGAGATGCTTCGCGTCAGAGAACGAATCAACTCTATGATTAAAGCAAGAATATAAGAAAACTCCGCACTCTTTCGGGTGCGGAGAATTTTATTAAAGTACCTTCGAGAGAAAATCCTTAAGTCTTGCATCTTTGGGGTTGCCAAAGACCTCACCGGGAGTTCCCTCCTCCTTGATTTTGCCCTCGTCGATAAAGATGATCTTGTCTGCCACCTCGCGGGCAAATCCCATCTCGTGAGTTACGATTACCATAGTCATTCCCTCGGCGGCAAGCTGCTTCATAAGGTCGAGTACCTCGCCTACCATCTCAGGGTCGAGCGCCGACGTAGGCTCGTCAAAGAGCATAACGTCAGGATTCATTGCAAGGGCACGAACAATAGCAATTCTCTGCTTCTGTCCGCCTGAAAGAGTTGAGGGATAAACGTTTGCCTTCTCCTCAAGACCTATGCGACGAAGAAGCTCCATAGCGTGAGCCTTCTTCTCAGCAATTATTTCCTTTTTGCTCTTAAGAGGCTCGGCGTTTTCATCGATCTTGTCGAAGAAACGCTTTATCTTCTCCTTGCGCATATTTCTGAAAGCGATGTGCACAGGCGCAAGCATAATATTTTCAATTACGGTCTTGTTGTTAAAGAGGTTGAACTGCTGGAAAACCATACCGATATGCTCACGGCGAACGTTAATATCAACGCTCATATCGGCAAGGTCAACGCCATCAAAGAATATAGATCCGCCCGTAGGATCCTCCATACAATTAAGGCATCTTAGCAAGGTTGATTTGCCCGATCCGGATGCACCGAGGATAACCACCTTCTCACCCTGATTGACCACAAGATCAATACCGTTTAACACGGTTTTTCCATCCTCAAAGGTCTTTTCAAGCCCCTCTACCTTAATAATTACATTCTTTTCTACCATTATTTACACCGCCTTTGCCTTTCTCGGTTGCGTTCTTTTTTTATCGCTCTTTGCAAAAATGTTCTCTAACACCTTTACAAGAAGAGTGATAAGAAGAACGAGAACGATATAAATCATAGCAAGCACCAGGTAAGGCACCATTTTTTCATAATTTTTAGCGCCTATAGTATCAATAAGCGCGGTATACAGGTCATAAACGGTTATAAAGCTAAGCACCGAGGTTTCCTTGATAAGAGTAATAAACTCGTTTCCGAGTGTGGGCAGGATATTTTTCACCGCCTGCGGGATTACTATTTTGATCATCGTAGTGCTATAACTTAAGCCGACCGCACGTCCCGCCTCCATCTGTCCGGAGTCAACAGAGTTAAGACCGCCGCGCATAATCTCCGAAACGTAAGCACCGCTGTTCATACCGAAAACAATTATACCGACGATCAGAGAGTCAACGTCCTTTACACCAAGGCTGGGCAGAAGAACGTAGTACGCAAGCGAGAGCTGAACCACTATCGGAGTTCCGCGAAAAATGGCAACGTATACGTTGCATATCTTATCGAGAATTCTGTTTATCAAGTTATATTTGGGTGCCACCTTAACGACGGCTATAACGCTACCTATAACTATACCTATCAGCAATCCGAGCACCGCCACGCTAACAGTATTGGCAAGACCATCAACAAGAAGCTGTCTAAAGTATTCGCTTTCCATTGTGGAAAGGAATTTTTCCCATTTTACACTCCAGTTCATATTTATCCTTTCTGAACTTATTCGCGAAAAAGCTCCCGCAACAGAAGCTGCGGGGCTTTTAATTTGTTTTGTAGATTAATTATTTATTAACCGCTGCAACGATAGCATTAGCAGGTGCCTCGTCGACAACAACAGCATAGATATTGCCGTTGACAAGATCGGTAACCGCTTCCTGAGCACTTGTATAGCCCTTGCCCTCAATGTTTGCAAAGCCAACGTATCCCCAGTCCTCGTCACCGTTGATATACATACCACCGGTCGTACCTGTCTGATAGCCGATCTTTTTGCCTTCAAGGGCAGAGATAACGGCCTCAACGTCCTCGAGTGTCTTGCAGTTGTCAAAATCGGTATTGTCTGCTGCAACGATAAGCTTCTGAGAAGCATTGAAATAAGTGGTGGTGAAGTCGTAAAGAGCTACACGATCCTCGCTTACGGTGATACCTGCCATACCAATATCCGCATAGCCTGCATCAACCTGAGTAAAGATATCGTCAAAGCCAATGTTCTTGATTACGAGTTCAAGATCCTTGTACTCAGCATAAGCTGCCGCGATTTCTATATCAAGACCGTAGATCTTGCCATCATCGCCTATGTACTCAAAAGGCTCGAAGGGGCAGTTAGTTACTACGATAAGGTTAGAATCACTGTTCTGAACGTCGGTAGTAGTTACGTCATAGCCAACCTTCTCTCCCTTGCCCTCAAAATACTTCGCAACGAGAGCGTCGAAGGTGCCGTTTTCCTTAATAGTTGCAAGGAAAGCGTTGAAGTCGTTTACAAGCGCGGTGTTATCCTTCTTTGCAACAAAAGCATACTGCTCGTCAGTAAGCTTAACGTCAACGACCTTCACAAGAGCGTCATTACCGGTGTCCCCACTGCCGAAAAGATTGCAGGAAGAGAGCGCGAAGGTCGCGCCGAGGAGCATTGTAAGTGCAAGAATAAGTGAGATAATTTTTTTCATTGTTTTGTCCTTCTTTCTGTTATGGGCTGTGCCCGATTTGTTTTGACGTGGCTATTATACACCCATAAAATGCATTTGTCAATAGGCTTTTGCAAAAAAATTCAATATTTTTTGTATTTTTATTCGACATTTTTTCCTTTTTACCATATTTTTCTGCGAATACGCAGGTTTTATTCTGCATATTTATTCATTTTGGTCGCATATTGATTTTTTCTTTGTCTTGTGGTAAAATAGTATTGTGAAGATTTGCGCCCTTTCAGGATTTGATATATTGTTTATATCTTGGGTGGTGAGTGTCACAAAATTATGAAGGGAGCCCGACCGGGTTATTATAATATAATGATAGCTTTATCAGCCTCGGAGATCAATCTCTCTTTTGGCACAGACGTTATATTAAAGGATATTTCCTTTGCTATAAATGACGGCGACAGGCTTGGCGTTATCGGCGTCAACGGCGCGGGCAAGACATCGCTTTTTAAAATAATTACCGGACAGTATTCTCCAGATTCGGGCGCGGTATATATCCAAAAGGGTCACACTGTGGGCGTTCTTGAGCAGAATGCCGATCTCAGCTCCCTTCCCGGAGAGGTCACCTGCCTTGAATATATGTTCACCGCCTACCCCGCCCTTCTCTCTCTTGAAAGGGAGATCGAACGGACTGAAGCGGCTCTTGCTAATGCTTCGGGAGACGAAATTCTTTCGCTGACTGCAAGGCTCAACGAGCAGAACAACCGCTTTGCGTCGGAGGGAGGACTTGAATTTAGATCCAGATGCCGAGGAATGCTGCTTCGTCTCGGCTTTGACGAGGAGCTTATAACAAGGAAGATAAGAACCCTTTCAGGAGGACAATACACACGTCTCGCTCTTGCGAGACTTCTGGCAACCGAGCCGGACATACTTATGCTTGACGAGCCAACGAACCATCTTGATATTGATGCCCTCGCGTGGCTTGAAGCCTTCCTAGCAAATTACAAAAAAACTGTTATCATAATTTCCCACGACCGTTATTTCCTCGACAGAACGACAAACAAGACCCTTTGGCTTCGATACGGCAAGGCAAGGCTGTATAACGGCAGCTACTCGAGGTGCAAGGCGCAGAGCGAGGCCGAGGCTGCGTCCCTTGAAAAAAGATACAAAGAGCAGCAGAAGGAAATCGCCAGAATTCAGGCGAATATCGAGTTCCAGCGCAGATGCAACCAGGAGCATAACTACGTTACCATAAGGGCAAAGGAAAAGCAGCTTGCGAGAATGGAAAAGGTCGAGCTTGCGCCGAAGGACGAGAAGAACATACGCCTGCGCTTTGCCACTGAAGAGGAATCGGCAGGAAACGTTATGGAAGCAAAGGATCTTTGCTTTTCCTACGGCGAAAGGAAGCTTATCAAAAATCTTTCCTTCCTAATAAGAAGATATGAGAGAGTGATGTTTCTCGGCGCAAACGGAACGGGAAAATCAACGCTGATGAAGCTGATAAACTCGCTTCTTGTACCTACGGGAGGAAAAATTACTCTTGGATATAACGTAAAGATCGGATATTACGACCAGGAAAACCGAGGTCTTACCGACACGAACACGGTGTTTGGCGAGCTTCGCGAGGCTTATCCCGACAAGACCGATCTTGAGCTTCGCTCAACCCTTGCACTGTTCCTATTTGATGCGGACGACATACAGCGGTCGGTTTCAACACTTTCGGGCGGTGAGAGAGCAAGGCTGACGCTGGCGAAGCTAATACTTAAAAAGGTAAATCTTCTGGTAATGGACGAGCCGACGAACCATCTTGACATCGGCTCCTGTGAGGCGCTTGAAAACGCTCTGCTTGCCTTTGACGGCACGATAGTGGCGGTGTCTCACGACAGATATTTTATAAACAGAATAGCGACGAGAATTATCGAGCTTGCGCCCGAGAGAGACAACGGAATGATAGATTATCCTCTTGAAAGCTACGACGACGCCTTCACCGAGTATATGCGCATAAGAGAAACGAGAAATCTTATGCTTGCAAGCGTGAAAAAGCAGGCGTCAGTTACCGATGCAAAGGCAGACTACGAAGAGAAAAAACGTCAGAAAGCCAAGGCGAGGAGCGAAGAAAAGGCGCGAGAAAGAGCAGAAAAGAAAATCGCAGAGCTCGAATTAGAGCTTGAGTCGCTTGAGGAGGAGCTTTTCGGCGAGGCAGCAAGCGATTATATAAGAGCTGCCGAGATTGAGACGCGAAAGAGCGAGATCGAAGAAGAGCTGCTCGGCCTATACGAATTAGTAATGTAAAATGAAAGGAGAAGCTGATGGTCATTTACGAATATCCCTTCGAGAAAAAACAAAATATACCTGAATGTGTGCTGGCTCTCGGCTTCTTTGACGGAGTGCATATCGCCCACCGAGATCTTATATCAACCGCAAGGCGTATAGCGGATGAGCGAGAGATTAAATTAGGCATCTTCACCTTTGGGGCGTCCGGAAATATCAAGGGAAGCTCTGTTCGCCTTTACGGAGACGAGGAAAAAGCCGAGATCTTTGATCAGCTGGGCGCCGATTTCACGGTTTTTGCTGATTTTCCGTCTATATCCGGTCAAAGCCCTGAGGATTTTGTTACAAAAATCCTTGTTGGTGAGCTTAACTGCCGGGTTTGCGTTGCAGGCTTTAATTTCCGATTCGGCAAGGGCGCTGCGGCAGGAGAGAGTGAACTGCGATCGCTTATGACAGAAACCGGCGGTGAGGCGGTAATACGCCGGGAGATCAAGGGCGAGGACGGCGAAACCCTTTCGGCAACGCTTGTACGCGATCTTATTCTCTCAGGTGAGATAAAAAAAGCAAACGATATCCTCGGCTCTCCTTATTATATAAAAGGAAGAGTTTTGCACGGAAGAAGAATAGGACGGGATATAGGGTTCCCTACAGTGAACATTCAGATCGATAAGGGACGGATAATTCCCCGTCTAGGTGTTTACCGATCGGCCGTTCCCATTGACGGACGTATATTCCCCGGAGTGACTAACATCGGCTCTTGCCCCACCTTTGAAGAGAGGGCGGTGCATCTTGAGACCCACATCATCGGATACGAGGGCGACCTTTACGACAAAGAGCTTAAAGTGTTTCTTCTCGATTTTTTAAGAGACGAAAAGGCATTTTTATCGGTAGATGAGCTGAAAATGCAAATAAATATTGACAAAGACACAGCAATTAAAGAAAATGGAGATATAAAATGGCAGGATCTTGGACTAAAATAACCGTTACCGGCAACGTGAAGGACCTTGACGATATTGTAGCGGTAATGAGCATGCTTGATAACGGACTTATGATAGAGGACTACAGCGACTTTTCGCTTAACGGAATGTACGGCGAGCTGGTTGACGAATCTATTCTCAACGCCGACCGCGAAACAGTTAAGGTTTCGCTTTTCGTTCCTGAGGAGAGAAATCCTCTGGAATACAAGGAATTCCTTGAAACAAGACTGCCCGCGCTGGGCGTTAAGGGCGATATCAGCCTTGAAGGAATGAACGAGGACGACTGGGCGGAAAGCTGGAAGCAATATTACAAGCCCGTACCTCTCGGTAAGGTAACCATAGTGCCCGCTTGGGAAAAATACGAGGCAAAGGACGGCGAGGTTATCATCAGAATGGATCCCGGAATGGCCTTCGGCACCGGAACTCACGAGACCACCCGACTTGTTATCCGTCTTATGCAGGACGAGCTTCGCGGCGGGGAGAGGCTTCTTGACGTTGGAACCGGCTCGGGCATACTCTCGATCTGCGCATCGAAGCTTGGCGCAAAGTCCTGCAACGCATACGATATCGACCCCGTTGCCGTAAAGGTGGCAAGAGAAAATGCCGAGGCTGACGGCTGTACCAATATTACCGTCGGAGTTTCCGACCTTCTGCGCGGAGTTGATCTGTCGGGAGGAAAGTACGATTTCTGCGTTGCAAACATAGTTGCAGATATTATAATCAGAATGCTTCCCGACATAAAGAGCTATCTTAAGGCAGGCTCTCCCCTGATTTTATCGGGAATTATCGGTGATCGCGCCGAGGAGGTTCGTGCCGCCGTTACCAAAAACGGCTTTAACGTTGAGAAAGAGATAAATGAAAACGACTGGGTAGGTATGCTCGTAAGAGTATAACCGCCTTAGATATCCGAAAGGAATGGCTTATTATGCCGAGATTTTTTGTTACCAAGGACAGGATCGAAGAAAATATCATACATATAACCGATGCAGATGCCCATCATATCGCACGATCACTGAGAATGGCAGAGGGCGACGAGATTACGGTCTGCGACAGACTTGGCAAGGAATACCGCTGTACCCTCAGCCGTATCCGCGACGAGGAATGCATTGCAAGCATTATAGAGGAAACCGTATCCTCCGCTGAAGCTCCCGTCAGCATTACGCTCTGTATGGCCTACCCAAAGGGAGATAAGCTTGAGACAGTAATTCAGAAGGCTGTGGAGCTTGGCGCAAGCCGCATTATTCCCTTCGAGTCGTCAAGATGCATAAAGCGTCCTAAGGCCGAGAAGGCTGAAAAGCAAACCGCGCGTCTTGAAAGGATAGCCGAGGAGGCGGCAAAACAGTGCGGCAGAGCCGTCATTCCCTTTGTTACCCAGCCTATGTCCTATAAACAGATGCTTGACGAAGCGGCTTTAGCCTCCCTCTCTCTCCTTTGCTATGAAAACGAGGACGGTCTTACCGTCAAGGGTGCGCTGTCAGGGAGAAGTCTGCCGGAGAGTATATCTGTAATAGTCGGCGCTGAGGGCGGTTTTTCTCCCGAGGAAGTAGCGTTGGCCATAGAAAAGGGCTGTATTTCTGTGTCCCTCGGCAACCGCATATTGCGTTGCGAGACAGCACCGCTTTACGCTCTTGCGGCCATTTCTTATGAGTACGAACTGAGGTAAACTACCCCCATCGTGATTTCTTACAAAGAAAATAAGCTTTTTTTGTTGATTTTTTCATTTTTTTTCAAAAAACTATTGAAAATTATCCAAAAATGAGTTAGAATATAGTACAGTATACACAAAAACTACCTGCAGAAGCTTATCCCAAAAAGTCTTTCGGGGTATTTTTTGTTTAAAAAGCACAAGACGAACGTTTCATAAAAGAAAGGACCGCTAAAATATGTCTAACCGTTTGTACCAGACCGTGCTTCATCAGATGAAGGACGTTATCGGCCGTACCATTGGTATTATCGACGAGAACGGAATAATTATCGCATGCAGCGAGCTTTCCAAGATCGGAGAATCCAAGCAGAGAATCAGGGAGGAGCTCTCATACTCCGCCGACGCCGTTATCTACGAGGGCTATACCTACCGATACATCAATGCATCCGAAAAGAACGATTGCATCTGCTTCGTTGAGGGCGGCGATTCACACGCCGGCAGCATGGCCGAGCTTCTCGCCATCTTCCTCGGAAATATGAAGAGCCTTTACGATGAGAAGTATGACAAGGGTTCGTTTATCAAGAGTATTCTTCTTGATAACATATTGCCCAGCGATATATACATAAAATCTAATGAGCTCCACTTCTCTAACGACGAGCATCGCATTGTTTTCGTTATAAAATTCCAGTCCGTCTCCGGAATTCCTCCCTACGAGCTGATTCAGGAGATAATCGGCAGCAGCGATAAGGATTACGTCATCAATATCAGCGAGCAGGACGTTGTAATCGTAAGAGAGGTTGCCTCGGACACAGACAGCAAGGATATGGAGAGCTACGCGCGCTCGATTATTGACACCCTTGCCGCAAAGCACGGCCTTAAGGCGCTTATCGGCATTTCCTCCATAGTTGATAATCTCAAGGACCTTGCCAGAGCTTATAAGGAAGCGAGAATTGCGTTTGAGGTAGGTAAGGTGTTTGATATTGAGAAGCCCGTTATTTCTTACGAAAATCTCGGCATCGGCAGACTTATTTATCAGCTTCCCACCACTCTTTGCGAGATGTTCCTCTCCGAGGTATTCAAGAAGGGCTCCCTTGAGTCGCTCGACCGCGAAACTCTTATGACCGTACAAAGCTTCTTTGAGAACAATCTTAATGTCTCCGAGACCTCGAGAAAGCTGTTTGTACACCGTAACACCCTCGTATACAGACTTGAGAAGATCAGAAAGCTCTCCGGTCTCGACCTTCGCGAATTCGATCACGCTGTAACCTTCAAGGTTGCTCTTATGGTTAAGAAGTATCTCTCTAACAAGCCTACAAAATATTAATGACCTTTTGATACCCGACAAGAATTATTTCGGGCAGACGTGAAAAAATATAAACAATAGCTTCTGGGGTTGCCGCACCGCTTGGTGCAGACAACCCCGAAATATGTAAATCCATACGTTGAGGTCAAAAATTAATGTATAATTCCCTAAAAAAAGCAGGCGGCAGACTGATACTTTTGTTGATTACACTTTCACTTATTCTCTCATCCATTACCTCCTGCGATCTGTTTTCTTACGTTGCAGGCAATAAGGACGAGATAAGCAGCAACATCAATCAGTCAACCTCCGACGGCACCTCAAGCCACAACTACGTCAGCGAGTATCTTCGTGACTGGGGCATGCCTATTTTCGATACTATAAAGTTCAAATACTTTGAAGCCCACTTTAATCAACTATACAATTACTCGGACGGAATGCCCGAAACCCTCTCCCACGCAAAGGAGACCGCAGATCTGTTCCTCGAATATTACTACGACGCCCTGGATCTTGACAACAAGACCAAGGTTACCGACGCGCTTCTCTACTGCTACGTTTCAGCTCTTGACGACCCCTATTCGGCCTACCGTCCTCCGGTAGAGACCGATGAATATATGACCGATATGAGTGGTAAATTCGGAGGCATCGGCGTTATGGTCGAGTATAACGACGACGAGGAAAGTATAATGATAAACACCGTTTACCTTGACTCTCCCGCAGAGAAGGCAGGGGTAAAGGTCGGTGACTATATCTACGCTGTTGATGGTAAAACGGTAAACGAGCTTGGCTACAATAACGCCGTCAATCACGTCAGAGGAGAGATAGGCACTCCGGTCGAGCTTACATTGATACGCAACGGCGAATACGTGACCGTTACCGCTATTCGCGCCGAGGTTGAGGAGATCAACGTCGCCTACGAGATCGACACCGATACCGACATCGGCTATGTTCAGATCGTACAGTTCAAGAAAAATACCTATTCACAGTTTGTTGACGCGATCGAAGCCATAGAAGCAGCGGAAGCCAAAGGCATCGTATTCGATCTCCGCGGAAACCCAGGAGGTTATCTTGACAGCGTTTGCGACGTTATTTCCTACCTTATCCCTAATGGACACACAATCGTGACCTATCAATACAAGGGGCGCGAGATGATCGAGCTTAAAAGCTCCAACGACAGCGACGACGGCGACCATGTTGTCGACCTTCCCTTCGTTGTTATCTGTAACCAATATACCGCTTCTGCGGGAGAAATTTTTACTGCCGCACTTCGCGATTACCGAAACGACGGCCTGCTTGACGCTACTATAGTAGGTACTACGACCTATAAAAAGGGCATTATGCAGAACACCTATTATTATTTTGACGAATCCACCGTCACTATGACCGTTGCTTACTACAATCCCCCGTGCGGAGAGAATTACCACGGCAAGGGTGTTATTCCCGACATCACGGTTGAGAACACCGATAACGACGATATTCAGCTCAAAGTTGCCTTTGATGAGATGATAGAGCTGATAAATGCTAACTAAGGCTTATAAAATCACATAAATATACAGAATTTTAGGAGAACATTTGAAAATGTCAGAACAGAAGACTTACACTCAAGCAGGCTTTAAGGCTCTGCAAGACGAGCTCGATTACCTCGTAAACGTACGCGTTGAGGAAAACAAGAAGGAGATCTCCACCGCCCGTGCATTCGGCGACCTTTCCGAAAACTCGGAGTACGATGAGGCAAAGCAGGAGCAGGGCAAGATCCACGCCCGCATCGACGAGCTTCGCGAGATGATCGCTCACGCAAAGATCGTTGACGAGTCACAGATAGATGAAAAAGCAATCAGCGTAGGCTCTATCGTTGTGCTTTACAACGTTGAAAGAGATAAGGAGATAACCTACCACATCGTTGGCTCTTACGAGACCGATCCCAAGAACGGCAAGATCTCCGACTCATCTCCCGTAGGCATCGCCCTTCTCGGCGCAAGAGCCGGAGACGAGGTCGTTGTAGCAGGTGCGAGAGAACAGCATCTTAAGGTACTCAGCGTAACCAGAGCAAGGGAAGCGTAAATTCTTTTCAGAAAGGACGTAAAAATGGCAAACGAAAATATAAACCAGGCCCCGAACAGCACAAGCGAGCTTGCGGTACGCCGCGAAAAGCTCAATTCACTTTACGAGTCGGGTAACAATCCCTTTGAGATAACAAAGTATGAAACCACCCACGAAGCACCCGATGCTATCGCTCTTTACGAGGAGCGCGAGGCTTCTCTTGCCGAAGGCGAGACTATAAACGTACGCCTTGCAGGACGTCTTGTCAGCCGCAGAATTATGGGTAAAGCATCCTTCGCTCATATGCTTGACGGAAAGGGCAAGATCCAGCTTTACATTGCACGAGACGGTGTAGGCGAAGAGGTTTACGCAGCATTCAAGAAGTGGGATGTTGGCGATATTATCGGCGTTGAAGGCCACCTCTTCCGCACCAGAACCGGCGAGATCTCGGTTCATGCTACCGGCATCACCCTTCTTGCAAAGTCGCTCCTTCCCCTTCCCGAGAAGTTCCACGGTCTTACAAATCTTGAGCAGAGATACAGACAGAGATACGTTGACCTTATCGTAAATCCCGAGGTTAAGGACACCTTCGTTAAGAGATCAAGGATCCTCTCTCTTATCAGAAGCTACCTTGACTCTAAGGGATACCTTGAGGTAGACACACCGATTTTGCTTCCAATTGAGATCGGCGCATCTGCCCGTTCATTCAAGACACATCACAATACCCTTGACATTCCTATGTACCTCCGTATTGAGACCGAGCTCTACTTAAAGCGTCTTATTGTCGGCGGTATGCACAAGGTTTACGAGGTTGGCCGTATCTTCAGAAATGAGGGTATGGACCCCAAGCACAATCCCGAGTTCACCACCATCGAGCTTTACGAGGCATTCACCGATTATTACGGCATGATGGATCTAGTTGAGGAGCTTTACAAGCTGCTCGCAAAGGAGATCTGCGGAGACACCAAGATCACCTATCAGGGCATTGAAATAGACCTCGGCAACTGGGAAAGACTTACCATGGTTGACGCGGTTAAGAAGTATGCAGGCGTTGACTACCACGCTTGGCAGAGCGACGAGGATGCAAGAGCTGATGCAAAGAAGCATCACGTTGAGGTTCCTGCCGATGCTACAAAGGGTACCGTTCTGGTTGAGTTCTTCGACGCATTCGTTGAGGATAAGCTGATCCAGCCTACCTTTATATACGACTACCCCGTTGAGAATTCTCCTCTTGCAAAGAGAAAGCCTACTGATCCCGCTTTCACCGAGCGTTTTGAATACTTTATCAACTGCACCGAGTACGGCAACGCCTTCTCCGAGCTTAACGACCCCATCGACCAGCGCGAGAGATTCGAAAACCAGGTTGCCAAGAAGAAGGCAGAGGATCCCGACTCACCCGCAGAGGTTGACTACGATTACGTTACCGCCCTTGAGTACGGTATGCCTCCCACAGGCGGACTTGGATTCGGCGTTGACAGACTTGTAATGCTTCTTACCGACTCGGCTTCTATCAGAGACGTATTGCTCTTCCCCACTATGAAGCCGGAGACATAAACAGCAACAATGAATGACCCGAGCCGTCGCATAGTCGAAATGTGCGCAGGGCAAGTCCCTTTTCATTTCTCCTTGCTTTAGGCCCATCACTTCGCAAAAACGATACATAATCGTTTTTGTTCGTTCACCCCTATGAAACCCGAAACCTAAAAACACCGTATCATGACAACAAACGAAAAAAACGACATTATTTTAAGCGCAGGCGAAAAAACGATCTGGAGAGGAAAACCTAAAAGAAGTGCATTCGTTGCTACAAAGTCATTGACAATGCTGCCCATCGCCATTATTTGGTTAATTATTGACTCGCAATTTATTTTAACCTCCTTTGAGGACGGCGAATTTTTATGGTTTATTATTCCATTTTTTGCCTTGCATCTTATGCCGGTATAGATATGGCTTGCTAATGTACTCACCGCTAACCGACGCTGGAAGAATACCTGTTACTTTATTACAAACAAACGTATTGTTATTCAGGGCGGATTTTTTGCTGTGAACGAGGCCTCGCTGTTTTACAAGGATCTGCAAAACACTCAGCTTCATATCGGGTTTATCGACAAGCTCTTTCACACCGGAGATGTTCGATTTAACGGAAATTCCGGTTCAAAAGAAAGTGTTTTTGCATTTGAAGATCTGGAAAACGCAAATCAGGTATACAACGACATTCAAAGGATCATTATGGATATACAGACAGATATTGAATTTCCTAATGCCCTCCGTCCCGAGGAAAATCCAGGATACAATACAAATTATACGCCATAAATTAGTATGAATGTAAAGTAAAAGCAAAAGCTTCTTCACGGTATATCACCCCGTAAACCGATATACATCACAAAACAAAATGATAAAACAAAACGGCAGAGGTATTGCGCTTCTGTCGTTTTTGTGTTATAATTATCTTTGTAAGAAAAAGAAAGGAGGGTCAATCTATGCACATATCAGACGCCGATATGGCTAGAAAAATAGCCGAGGCGGTAGATAGACTTGGCGGAAGCACCTATTTCGTAGGCGGCTACGTGAGAGATCTGTTATGCGGAAATCCCGGCAAGGACATTGATATAGAGGTTCACGGAATAACACCCGATGAGCTGAAGTCTATACTCGACTCGCTCGGCGAGCGTATGGATATCGGCGAGAGCTTCGGAATCTTCGGGCTAAAGGGCTACTCGCTTGATATCGCTATGCCGAGGAAGGAAATCTGTCGCGGCGCAGGACACCGTGATTTCGATATTTTCGTTGACCCTCATATCGGCACTCTCGGGGCGGCGAGGAGACGAGATTTCACCATCAACGCTATGATGCAGAACGTTCTGACCGGCGAGATAATCGACCATTTTGGTGGGCAAGAGTACCTTAAACGTGGTATTATCCGTCACGTTGACGGCAGTTCCTTTGCCGAAGATCCTCTGCGGGTTCTGCGCGGAGCGCAATTTGCCGCGCGATTTGAATTTAAAATTGCCGAAGAGACAAAAAATCTATGCCGCAAAATGGACGTCTCGGCTCTCCCGAAGGAAAGAATTATGGGCGAAGCACAAAAGGCCTTGCTGAAAGCTAAGCGTCCTTCAATATTCTTTGAGGTGCTGAGAGAAATCGATCAGCTTTCGGTATGGTTCCCCGAGCTCGAGGCGCTTATCGGTATAAAGCAAAATCCACTTTATCACTCCGAAGGTGACGTTTGGGTTCATACGATGATGGTTCTTGACGAGGCGGCGCGCCTTTCTCATTATGCAAGCGACAGAATCGGCTTTATGCTCTCTGCCCTGACTCACGATTTTGGAAAGGCGGTAAGCACCGAGCTTATTGACGGCGAGATACACTGCTACGGCCACGAAACCGCAGGCCTTCCTCTGGCAGAGGCCTTTATACGCAGGCTGACTAACGAGCACAGCCTGATGAAATACGTGCTTAATATGGTCGAGCTTCATATGAAGCCTAACGTTCTGGCGGCGGCTAAAGCATCTGTAAAATCCACCAACAAAATGTTCGATATGTCGGTTGACCCTGCAGGTCTTGTCTGCCTTGCTATTGCAGACGGCCTTGGAAAAACCTCGCCGAGAGAATATATTTCCTACGACGCCTTCTTCGAGGAGAGACTTAAAACCTACCGCGAATATATGTCGCGTCCCCACGTAATGGGGCAGGATCTTATTGATTCCGGCCTTAAGCCGAGCAAGCACTTCTCCGAATACCTTGAATATGCCCACAAGCTTCGCCTTGCGGGAATAGAAAAGAATTCTGCGCTGAAGCAAACCCTGGCATACGCGCGGAAAATAGGTAAATAAGAAGTTTTAGAAAAAGCATTATACTAATCGATATAATAGAATCGATTGCGCCTTCTGCGCAATAAAAGATAAACCCCAATATGGCAGTAGGCACCAATAACGGAATCGGAATGAATTTTTTATTTTGACAACTGATTGATAGATTAAAATAAAATCAAAAGGTATTATTGATTAAATGGAAGAAAAAAGAGAAAAAATCGAGGGCGAGGTAAAGCTAGGCTCCCCCTTCTTAAAAAAGCTTGAAAACTTTTGGTATCACTACAAATGGCATACTATAGCGGCGGTGGCGGTTGTTATCATTATTTTGGTACTGACGCTGCAGACCTGCTCACGAGTTAGCTACGACGGATACATACTCTACGCAGGCCCATATGAGATTAAAAAGACCTCGGAAAACGGCGATGTCGCCCCCTATTCCACAACTCTTTCAAGCCTCAAAAAGGTTTGTTCTGATTTTAATAACGACGGAAATGTAAATGTAACTTTACAAAACCTCTTTGTAATCAACGAAGAGGAGGCCGATCAGCTTTACGACCTTGAGCCCGGTTATAGCATAAACACCACCCTAGTTCAGGAGGACGCCGAGATGCTCGGTCAGTCTATGTTATACGGAGATTACTACGTTTGCTTCCTTTCTGAGAGGTTGTTTTTCGAATACGAGGAGAGATATAGCGGAGCTATGTTCAAAGCCGTAGCCGATTATATGAGCGAAGGCAAGAATTATGATCTTGCAAGCGAAAACGGAGTATATCTCGGCTCTCTCGACTTGTATTCACTGCCCGGAATATGTGATCTACCGAGCGATACTGTAGTTTGCCTCAGAGCGTTGAGCGAGGTTTCGAGCGCACTTAACAAGTCAGAAAGCAAAGAAGCCTTCCTACGCGGAGAGGAAATCTTAAGAAATATTCTTGCTTTCGAGAGGTAAAATGTCATAAATTGTTATTTAACTCTTGACAAATATAATCCTTTTTGCTAAAATATTTATATGTTTTATTAAACAAAGGCGTTTGATCGGAGAGTAGTATCATTCCTTTGGGTGCGCAGAGAGCCGTCGGTGGGTGGAAGACGGAGATCCTCGGAATGTGAATTCGCTCCGTTAGCCGTTTGCTGAAAATCGGCAGACCGAAAAAGTAGGCAATACCGGGGGCGACCGTTACATCGCAGGAGCTTAGCTCCCTAAGGTCAATTCCCCGCGGGGCGTTGATAAAGCAGAGTGGTACCGCGTAATTTTGTTTTTACGTCCCTGCGTTCATTTTTTGAACGCAGGTTTTTTTATTTCTAAAGGAGATTTTTATGCCTATAACAGACTTTCTTGAAAGAAACGCCAAGATATATCCAAACGACGTGGCTCTTGTGGAGATAAACCCCGAGCGTCAGCCTGACAAAGACCTTACCTGGCGAGAATACAGCCTTATTGAGACGGCAGCGGAAGGAGACAAATACCGCCGAGAGATCACCTGGCGTGACTTTGACGTCAAGGCAAACCGATTTGCCAACCTTCTATTTACCAGAGGCGTCAAAAAGGGGGACAAAATCGCAATTCTTCTTATGAACTGTCTTGAATGGCTTCCTATTTATTTCGGCATTCTCAAAACTGGAGCTATCGCAGTGCCGATGAATTACAGATATTCCTCCGAGGAGATAAAATACTGCCTTGAGCTTGCTGACGTAAGAATGCTTGTGTTCGGTCCTGAATTTATCGAGCGAATTAACACCCTTGAGGGTAAAATGCCGCTTATTGACAACCTTTTCTTCGTAGGAAAGCACTCGGAAACCCCGCATTACGCCGATAATTATGCAGAGATGGTCTACTACTGCTCATCTACCGTACCGCCGGTTGAAATCAGCGACGAAGACGATGGAGCAATATACTTTTCCTCAGGCACGACCGGCTTCCCGAAGGCGATTTTACACAGACACCGCGCCCTGGTTCACTCCTGCTATGTCGAGCAAAAGCACCACGGTCAGACCAAGGACGACGTCTTTCTCTGCATTCCCCCCCTCTATCATACCGGCGCTAAGATGCACTGGTTTGGCTCTCTGCTGACCGGAGGCAAATCCGTTCTTCTTCGCGGCGTAAGCCCCGAGTGGGTGCTTCAGACGGTTTCGGACGAGAAGGCAACCATCGTATGGCTTCTCGTGCCGTGGGCGCAGGATATTCTCGATGCCATTGACCGTCGTGACATAAATCTGTCCGAATACAGACTCGATCAATGGAGGCTTATGCACGTCGGCGCTCAGCCGGTGCCTCCGTCACTTATCAAGAGATGGAAATCACAGTTTAACAATCACGACTACGACACCAACTACGGTCTTTCCGAGTCAATCGGCCCCGGATGCGTGCATCTTGGAATTGAAAACATTCATAAGGTCGGCGCTATCGGCAAGGCAGGCTACGGCTGGGAAACCGCTATTTTTGACGAGGCAGGCGTACCCGTTCAATCGGGCAAGGTTGGAGAGCTCGCGGTAAAGGGCGACGGCGTTATGAAATGCTATTACAAGAACCCCGAGGCTACCACCGAGGTCCTTCGTGACGGCTGGCTTCTTACCGGAGATATGGCAAGGGAGGACGAGGAAGGCTTTATTTATCTTGTTGACAGAAAGAAGGACGTTATCATCTCGGGAGGCGAGAACATTTACCCCGTTCAGATCGAGGACTTTTTAAGAGCTCACCCATCCATTAAGGACGTGGGCGTTATCGGTCTCCCCGACAAGCGTCTCGGCGAGATCACCGCGGCAATCATTGAGCTAAAGGAGGGCGAAAGCCTGAGCGAAGCCGATATTGATGAGTTCTGCCTGGGACTTCCGAAATACAAAAGACCGAGAAAAACCATTTTTGCCGAAGTACCGAGAAATCCCACAGGAAAGATCGAAAAGCCTCTGCTCCGTGAGAGATACTGCGGCGTGAGCCTTGTAGAAGTGCAGACTCAGAGCTAATAACAGGAGAAAACATATGAAAAAACTAATGCTTGGAAACGAGGCGACAGCCCGTGGACTTTACGAGGCGGGATGCAGAGTTGTATCCAGCTATCCCGGCACTCCCTCTACAGAAATTACCGAATATGCGGCAAAATACGATGAGATCTACTGCGAGTGGGCACCCAATGAAAAGGTTGCCCTTGAGGTCGCCTTCGGCGCGTCGCTTGCAGGAGCGAGAGCCGCCTGTTGTATGAAGCACGTTGGACTTAACGTAGCGGCAGATCCCCTTTTCACAATGTCCTACACCGGAGTGAACGGCGGCCTTGTAATATGCGTAGCCGACGATCCCGGAATGCACTCATCGCAAAACGAGCAGGACTCGCGTCACTATGCCGAGGCGGCGAAGCTGCCTATGCTTGAGCCAAGCGACTCCCGCGAGGCAAAGGAATTTGCAAAAATCGCCTTTGAGCTTTCTGAAAAGTACGACACTCCCGTACTGCTTCGAACCTGCACGAGAATTGCACACTCTCAATGCTCTGTTGAGCTAGAGGAAAGACTTGATACGCCTATCAAGGAATACGTAAAAAATCCTCAGAAATACATAATGGCTCCTGCTAACGCCATAAAGCGTCACCCCGTGGTGGAGGAAAGACACAAAACCCTTTCGGCTTACGCCGAGACTTGTCCTCTAAACCGCGCGGAATACTCGTCTGAAAACTCGCTAGGTATTATAACCTCGGGTACCTGCTACGACTACGTCAAGGAGGTGTTTGGCGAGTCGGTTTCGGTGCTGAAGATTGGCTTAGTCAACCCCCTGCCAACGAAGCTTATTCTTGAATTCGCATCACGAGTTGAGAGACTCGTGGTTATCGAGGAGCTTGATCCTTATATTGAAAATTACTGCAAATCACTCGGACTTAAGGTAGACGGAAAGAATATCTTCCCCATCTGCGGTGAGTTCTCGCAGAGGATAATCGCCTCGGCTCTCAGTAAGGATACGTCGGAATTTGTTGCGATCAACCCCGTTCCAGTACGTCCTCCCGTAATGTGTGCCGGCTGTCCCCACAGAGGACTGTTCTACGTTCTTGCGAAGAAAAAGCTGACCGTCCTCGGCGACATCGGCTGTTACACTCTCGGCTCGGCTGCACCACTGAACGCCATTGACTCGGTACTCTGTATGGGTGCGTCGGTTTCGGGAATTCACGGCTTTAACAAAGCTCTTGGCGAGAAGAGTGAAAATAAGACGGTTGCGGTCATCGGTGACTCCACCTTTATGCACTCAGGTATGACCGGCCTTGCAAACATCGCCTACAACGGCACTAACTCCACCGTTATTATAGTTGACAACTCCATAACCGGTATGACCGGCCATCAGCAAAACCCAACTACCGGCTACAATATCAAAGGAGATCCTGCAACGAAAATCGATCTTGAGGCTCTCTGCCGCGCTCTTGGAATCAATCGCGTAAGAGTCGTTGATCCTTATGATCTGAAGGCGACCGAAGCGGCTGTTACCGAGGAGATTTCTGTAAACGAGCCGTCGGTAATCATTTCCAGGCGTCCCTGTGCCCTGCTGAAATACGTTAAGGCGAAGCCCTCACTTACGGTCGACAATGAAAAATGCCGCAGCTGCAAAATGTGTATGAAAATAGGCTGTCCTGCTATAAGTATGAAGGACGGCAAGGCAAGAATTGATGCAACCCTCTGCGTTGGATGCGAGGTTTGCAAGCAGCTCTGCTCCTTTAATGCCATTGTGGGAGGTGACGAGTAATGAAAACCACAAATATTATGATAGTAGGCGTGGGCGGTCAGGGCTCGCTGCTTGCAAGCAAGCTGCTGGGAAATCTGCTTGAAGATGAGGGATACGACGTTAAGGTATCCGAGGTTCACGGAATGAGTCAGAGGGGCGGAAGCGTCGTTACCTACGTAAGATTTGGCGAGAAGGTTTATTCACCCATCATAGACAAGGGCGAGGCCGACTTTATCGTTGCCTTTGAGAAGATAGAAGCGGCAAGATACGCGTCGTATCTGAAAGTCGGAGGTAAAATCATCGTAAATACTCAAGAAATTGATCCGATGCCCGTAATTACGGGTGCGGCAGAATATCCTCACAACGCGCTCGAGTCTCTTTCCTCCCTTGGCCTTTCGATAGATGCTATTGACGCGCTTACTCCTGCCACAGAGGCAGGAAGTCCCAAAGCTGTAAATATCGTCCTTATGGGCAGGCTGTCAAAATATATGGATATTCCGGAGGAGAAGTGGACCGCGGCTATTCAAAAGAGCGTTGCGCCGAAATTCGTTGATATGAACCTTCGTGCCTTTGCGCTTGGAAGAAAGTGATTTTAATATACATAGGAAGTACATAGCAATGGAAAAGAGAAAGTATTATCAGGAAGAGATCGAGACCATGCCCACGGAGAATATTAAAAAGCTCCAATCCGAAAAGCTGGTTCGTCAGGTAGCTCACGTTTACAAGAACGTTCCCTACTACCGCGATCTTATGGACAAAAAAGGGGTAAAACCCGAGGATATTCACGGAATAGAAGATCTTCACAAGCTTCCCTTTATCGAAAAGAGCGACCTGCGTGAGACCTACCCTTACGGTATGCTTGCAGTTCCGCTTGCGGATTGCGTGCGTATCCAATCTACATCCGGCACTACCGGCAGACGAGTTATTGCATACTATACTCAGCACGATATCGACCTTTGGGAAGAGTGCTGTGCGAGAGCGCTTATCGCAGCAGGTGCCGACCGCGAGGACGTGGTTCAGGTAAGCTACGGCTACGGTCTTTTTACAGGAGGACCCGGTCTTAACGGCGGATCTCACAAGGTTGGCTCGCTTACGCTTCCTATGTCGTCAGGCAACACCGAGCGTCAGCTTCAATTTATGCTGGATATGAAGGCTACTGTTCTTTGCTGTACTCCTTCTTACGCCGCATACCTCGGCGAGAGCCTGAAGGAACAGGGATACACTCCCGATCAGATACCCCTTAAGGCGGGCATCTTCGGCGCAGAGCCCTGGACGCAGGAGATGAGGCGTAACATTGAAAGCACTCTGGGCATCAAAGCCTACGACATCTACGGCCTTACCGAGATAAGCGGCCCCGGTGTCTCCTTCGAATGCTCGGCTCAGGGCGGTATGCATATAAACGAGGACCACTTTTTAGCAGAGATTATCAATCCCGAGACCGGTGAGCCGCTTCCCGAGGGAACGAAGGGCGAGCTTGTTTTCACTTGTCTTGACAAGGAGGCATTCCCTCTGCTACGTTACAGAACGCGGGATATCTGCGTTCTTACCCGTGAGAAATGCCCTTGCGGCAGAACTCACGTCCGTATGGCAAAGCCCATGGGCAGAAGCGACGATATGATGATTATCCGCGGTGTGAACGTATTCCCCTCACAGATCGAGGCAGTGCTTCTCGCCGAGGGCTTCTCGGAGAACTATCTCATAAAGCTCGGCAGAGAAAACAACAGCGATACCTTCGACGTTTACGTGGAGCTTCGTCCCGAACAGTTTGACGACTCGGTAAAGAATATTACCGCAATGGAAAAATCCCTTGCGTCCGCTATGCGTAATATGATAGGCATCGGCCCCTCGGTTCACCTTGTTGCTCCCAAGACCATACAGAGAAGCGAGGGCAAGGCAAAGAGGGTTATTGACGAAAGAAATCTTCACGACTAAGGAGGAAACAAAATGGCTATCAAACAGTTATCAGTTTTTGTTGAGAACAAGCAGGGATCACTTCACGATATCACCGATGCCCTTGCGAAAGCAAATATAAACCTTCGCTCTATGTGTGTTGCAGATACCAGCAACTACGGCATAGTACGCATTATCGCCGACGATCCGGAAAAAGCAAAGGCACTCCTCGATAAGGACGGCCACGCCGCAAACGTCAGACTTGTAAACGCCTTTGCAGTTCCCGATCAGCCCGGAGGACTTTCCAAGGTGCTCAGTCTTCTTGAGGGCTGTGGAGTAAATATAGAATATATGTACGCCCTCATTACCACCGAGGACGGAAAGGCTTACTCGGTAATGAGAACCGGTGACACCGCCGAGACCGACAAGATCCTTACCGAAAACGGTATCGAGCTTCTCGACGAGGCAAAGCTTCATTAATAAAAAAATAGACTCCCGTTGTTTGTGTAAAAGCAACTCCTCGGGGGTCTTTTTTCTTTATAAATGCATCAAGAAAGTCGGGATATTTTTAAAAATAATTCAATAAGAGACGAAATTTGGTTTTCAAGACAAGATAAATCGTTTCAAAAGAAAAAGTCAGTTTTTTTAGGCCTAATTTCTAAAAAAGTAATGATTTTCGGATTTTTTAAGCTTTTTTCACTTAAAAAACAAATTTTATTACTCTTTTTTCAAATATTTTTGCTTTTTTCAAAACTTTTTTCGTTTAAGAACCATTTTTCACAAAAAAAATCTGTGTAAACTATAGTTTACAGTTTACCATCAAAAAAGGCTCACATTACTGTGAGCCTTTTTTCTGTGCTAATATCCAAGCGTTATTTTACGCAAGCTCTGCGAAATACTTAATGGTACGAACCATCTGGCTGGTGTAGGAGTTCTCGTTATCGTACCAAGAAACTACCTGTACCTGATAGGTATCATCGTCGATCTTTGCAACCATGGTCTGGGTGGAATCGAAGAGAGAACCGAATCTCATACCGATAACGTCGGAGGAAACGATCTGATCCTCGTTGTAACCGTAGGACTCGTTAGCAACAGCCTTCATTGCAGCGTTGATGCCGTCCTTGGTGATATCCTTGCCCTTAACTACTGCCACAAGAATAGTGGTGGAGCCTGTGCAGGTGGGAACTCTCTGAGCAGAGCCGATAAGCTTACCGTTGAGCTCGGGGATTACGAGACCGATAGCCTTTGCAGCGCCGGTGGAGTTGGGAACGATGTTCTGTGCGCCTGCGCGAGCACGGCGAAGGTCACCCTTTCTGTGAGGACCGTCGAGAATCATCTGGTCGCCGGTGTATGCGTGAACGGTGGTCATAATACCACTCTGGATAGGAGCATAGTCGTTAAGAGCCTTTGCCATAGGAGCAAGACAGTTTGTGGTGCAGGAAGCTGCGGAGATGATCTGGTCATCTGCGGTAAGGTTCTCGTGGTTAGTGCCATATACGATGGTCTTGAGGTCGTTGCCTGCGGGAGCAGAGATAACAACCTTCTTTGCGCCTGCGTTGATGTGAGCCATAGACTTCTCCTTAGAGCAGTAGAAGCCGGTGCACTCGAGAACAACGTCTACGCCAAGCTCGCCCCAAGGGCAGTTAGCAGCGTCCTTCTCAGCATAGATCTTAAGGGTCTTGCCGTCAACGGTGATGGTGCCTGCCTCGTCGTCAGACTCAACGGTGTGACCCATTGCAAGGTAATTACCCTGTGCGGTGTCATACTTAAGAAGATGGGCGAGCATCTTAGGAGAGGTGAGGTCGTTGATAGCTACGATCTCGTAACCCTCAGCGCCGAACATCTGTCTGAACGCAAGACGTCCGATACGGCCAAAGCCGTTAATTGCAACCTTTACGTTTGCCATTGGTTTAATCCTCCAAAATATTAAAATTTAATAATAATCATATAAAATATAGAAGTATCCTTCCATACCATCGTACATTGTACCACATTTTTTTGCAATATGCAATAGCTTTGCTAAAAATTTATCAATTTCGTCACTTTTTTTATTTCATCTTATTTTAGCAAATAATATTTGTACAGTTTTTCTTTTCTCTATTGAAAAAAGCAATAAAATATGATATACTACTGACATACATTAAATAACAGAGTAGGATGGTATGCGTTCAGTGCTGAGTGAACGGGGAGTTGTCACTTGGACGAATGATGGATTTTTCCTGAAACGGTATACCCTCCGCATCCCACTGTTACCCAAAGGATATCTGCGCCCTTTTCGCCCGAGCCTTCGAGGTACTGAGATGTAAATCTGTGCCACGGAGGTGTTTTTTTATGAAAAATGACAAGCTTTTTAAAAGTGTAAAGGCTCTTACGCTCTCTTCTCTTTTAGCCGCAATGAGTGTGGTTATCGGTATATTTTGCAAAAGTCTTATGAACTTCGGCGACGGTTTGTTTAGAATCAGCTTTGAAAATCTACCTATAATACTTTCCGGAATAATGTTCGGACCGATAGTAGGGTCGGCTGTAGGTATTGCATCAGATTTAATAAGCTACCTGCTTTCGCCTCAAACTTATCCTATTAATCTAATTGTCACCCTCGGCGCAGGAATAATAGGACTTGTGTCGGGAATAGTGTCAAAATACATTATAAGAAATAACGGCAATCTGCAGATCATAGCTTCAACATCTGCCTCCCATCTTATCGGCTCGGTAATAATCAAGTCGATCGGTCTGTTTGATTATTATCAGTGGGGCGTACTGTTCAGAATACCCACCTATATAGTCATAGCCGTTATAGAGACTTTGATTATATGTATGCTGTATAAAAAAAGCGGCTTCAAACGACTGATTGAAGAAGTCAGAAAGGAAAATCTATGACTTACGACGAAGCGATAAAATATATTCACAGCGTCAGCAATTTCTTCTGCAAGCCGGGGCTTGACCGTATAAGAGAGCTTTGCCGCGGTCTTGGAGATCCACAAAAGGAACTGAAATTTATACACGTCGGCGGTACTAACGGCAAAGGCTCCTTCTGCGCTATGACCGACTCAATTTTGCGCGCGGCAGGATACAAGGTGGGACTTTTCACCTCCCCCTATGTCAGAGAGTTCAACGAGAGAATGAGAGTGAACGGCCGGAATATTCCATGCGACACCCTCGCAAAAATCACCGCAAAGGTAAAGACCGTTGCCGACAAAATGTCCGATAGTCCTACCGAGTTTGAGCTTATTTGTGCGATCGCCTTTGAATACTTCAAGGGGGAGTGCTGTGACATTGTTGTGCTTGAGGTAGGTATGGGCGGAAGGCTCGACGCTACCAATATTATTGACTCTCCTCTGCTCTCGGTCATAACTGGAATTGCGCTTGATCACACCGCGTTTCTCGGCGATACGGTAGAGAAAATTGCCGCAGAGAAGGCGGGAATAATCAAGCATCGCTGCCCCGCAATTTACGGAGGAACAAATTCTGACGTAGAGCACATATTTGCCGAAAAAGCATTGCAAATGGAAAGTGTACTTTATAGAACCGACTATTCCAAGCTGACAATCAACTCTTTGGAGTTAAGCAAAACGTCTTTTGATTATAAAGAAAGAAGGGGACTCAGCATAGCTCTCCTTGGCGAATATCAACCTCGAAATGCAGCACTTGCCCTTGACGCCGTAGATATTCTTTCCTCCCTTGGATTTGAAATAAGCGAGGAAGCAATTGCCTCAGGACTTTCGGCTGCAAGCTGGCCTGCAAGGTTTGAAATTATAGCTTCCGATCCCACCGTTATCTTTGACGGAGCGCATAATGCCCAGGGTATACGTGCTGCGGTCGATAGCATCAAAACATATTTTGGGGATAAAAAGGTTGTGGTTCTTACCGGCGTTCTTCGCGACAAAGACTATACTCTTATCGCAAAAACGCTCTCCGAGGTGGCTCTATATGCCTATACCATAACTCCTGACAACCCGAGAGCTCTTTCGTCTTGTGAATATGCTAAGGTGCTGGATGAGCAAGGAGTCTCTTCCCTTCCCTGCGGATCGGTTAGCGAGGCTCTAACCCTTGGGATTGAGAAGGCTAAAGAAAACAACACCGCGCTTTGCTGTCTCGGCTCGCTTTATACCTATTGCGATATCGTCACTCATATATAAACCCAAAATACGGGGTTTAAAGTTTTTTTATCTGTTCAAGTTGTTTTTGCAGCAATTTTGTTTATGAATTAACCCTCTATTACTTTATATATGTATTAATTATTGGAATTTTGGTCTAAAATTTAGTCACATATTTATAGAAACCAAAAAGGAAGTGGCAATTATGAAAGGAAAAATAAAGCTTGTAGAGGCAAGAGAAATCCTGGATTCCAGAGGCAACCCCACCGTAGAGGCAAAGGTTACCCTAACGGGAGGAGCCGTTGGTATTGCAAGCGTTCCATCGGGCGCGTCCACAGGTGCTCACGAGGCCCACGAGCTTCGTGACAAAGACAAATCGCGATATAAAGGCAAAGGGGTGCAGTCGGCCGTAGAAAACATTAACCTACGGATATTCCCGGCCCTTATTGGAGAAAGCGCCAATAACGGTCAGAAAACAGATGAGATGATGATCGCCATTGACGGAAGCGAGAACAAATCAAGGCTCGGCGCAAACGCAATTCTTGCGGTATCGCTTGCCTGCGCCCGTGCGGCGGCCAATTCAGCGGAACTCGAGCTTTACGAGTATCTCGGCGATGGCCGCGGAATGCCAACGCCTATGTTCAATCTTCTGAACGGCGGCGCACACGCCGCCAACAATATTGATATTCAGGAGTTTATGGTCGTTCCCCACGGCCTCTGCCTTCCCGATGCTATCCGCGCGGGAAGCGAGATATATCACACCCTTGGACGTCTTTTAAAAGAGCGCGGACTTTCTACTGCGGTTGGAGACGAGGGCGGATTCGCGCCCGATCTTAGCTCCGACGAGGAGGCTATCGAGCTTTTAGAAAAGGCTATCCTTGACAGCGGATATAGTACTGAAACGGTCGGAATTGCCCTTGACGTTGCATCAAGCGAGTGGTTCTCAGAGGGAGAATACCGTCTGCCAAAGCGAAAAAAAACTATGAATTGCGACGAGCTTATTGAGTATTACAAGAAGCTTTGCAAGAGATTTCCAATAATCTCTATTGAGGACGGACTCGCAGAGGATGACTTCGACGGCTGGCGCAGGCTGACCGATGCACTCGGAAGCAAAATTATGCTCGTGGGCGATGATCTCTTTGTCACCAACTCCTCAAGACTTAAAGCAGGAATTTCGGCTGGCGCAGCCAACGCAATTCTTATCAAACCAAATCAGATAGGAAGCCTCAGCGAGACGCTCGACGTCATTAGACTCGCGAGAGAGTCGGGATATAAATTTATAATTTCCCATCGCTCCGGCGAAACCACCGACACCGCCATAGCCGATATAGCCGTAGCAACAAACGCCGAATTTATCAAGGCAGGTGCACCCTGCCGCGGCGAGCGGGTTGCCAAATACAACCGCCTCAGTGAAATATATGCAAAAATAAATAGCTAATTAATAGAAAACAGGCCGATCTGTCCGCCCTTTATCGAGAAGGATGAATCGGTCTGTTTTATTAATATTATACTTCCTTAAGCTCCGGCTTACTCTCGCGCATAAGCTTTCTAAGCGAGTGGCGGTAAACCGCGTAGGAAATAACCCCCGTAATCACGTCAGAAATCAGCTGTGTCCATACGATGCCGTAAAGACCGAAGAGATAATTCATAAGGAAGAGGAGAGGTATATTTATAACGCCCTGACGGAGGGAGGAAAGTATCAGCGACTGCTTACCCATACCCATTGCCTGGAAGCTAAAGCTTATCTGCAGGTTAAAGATCATAAAGGGCACGGCAATACAAAGAATTCTAAGGAAATCGGTTGCCATATCAACCGTCTGAGCGTGGCCGTTAAATATTCCGGTAATAGAGGGTGCGAAAAGCTGGAACAACAGAATGCAAAGTCCCGCAAATGCCATTCCCGTATTACGGGCGGCTCTCGAAAACGCTCGCATACGCTTATGGTCGCCCGAGGCATAGTTGTACGCAACAAGAGGCATCATACCCTGGCAAAGACCCATACCGACGTTCATCGGAAGCATATCTATTTTTTTTGCAATACCGATGGCTGCAACCGGCACGTCACCGTAAACGTCGCTGTAGCTTGATGCAAGATTGTTGATAACGATATTGGAAAGGCAGGCTAAAAGCGAGCCGAGCGCTGAGGGAACGCCAACGGCAAACACAGCTCTTACGTAATGCCTTTTCAAAATGACCTTTCTCGGATTTAATGAAAGAACCGTTTTTTTCCTTATTTTAAGATAAATAAGAATGAAATAGACGAGAACCGCAACGTTTGAGAGCATAGTAGCAATAGCCGCGCCCTTTACCTCGTTACCGGGCTCAAGAAGTACGAACATAAAGATGGGGTCCAAAATAATATTGATAATACCGCCGAGGCCGAGACCGACACTTGCCCTGCTTGCAAAGCCCTCACTGCGAAGAAGGTGAGCCATAGTCATCGCAAGCGTTGCGGGAACGGCGCCGATAACTATTACCCAAAATGCATACTCGCGGGCATAGACAATCGAGCTGTCGGTCGCACCAAGGAAATAAAGCAACGGATCCATAAAGGCAAGCACGATAAGCGAGTATGCCGCTGAGGTTACAAGAGTGCCATAGAAGGAGAAGGACGCAACTCCTCCCGCATCCTCATCCTTTTTCTCGCCCATAAGACGGGAAATAAGGCTTCCGCCGCCTACGCCGAAGAGGTTGGGCAGACAGTTCATCATAAACACCAACGTAAAGGCAAGCGATGAAGCTGCGGTCTGCGACGGATCGTTTGCCATACCTATATAGAAGGTATCGGCAAGGTTATATATCATCGTAATAAGCTGGCTGATTATCGTAGGAATTGCCAGCGTCGCCAACGCCTTGGGAACAGGCATTTTTTCAAATAATTCTCTCTTATTATCCATTGTTTCCATTTTTATGTCCTTTTCGTTTTAACCAAATAATTTTAACACTTATGTCGCATTTTGTCAAGATTATGGAAGATTTTTATTTAGTTTTTGAAAAATGGAAATCAAATATTCAAGCTTTTTCTTATCTATTGCTTGAAACGCGGATGGTTTAATGATATAATAAATGTGAAATAAAATGAAAGATAAGAAAAAATGAAAATAATCGCTAAAATACATAACGACTTTAAAGAAAAATTTGGAATTCCAAGGCAAAGCGGACTGTCGGGCGGTCTTCTCTCGCGAATAGTTTTCGAGCCGGAGTACAGAAATCCCGAGGCCCTGCGCGGTATTGAGGGTTATTCCCACCTTTGGCTTATCTGGCAATTCTCCGAGGCACTAAGGGAGGATTGGTCGCCTACGGTAAGACCTCCGAGGCTCGGCGGAAACAAACGCGTTGGCGTCTTTGCCACAAGATCGCCCTATAGACCGAATCCCATCGGACTCTCGTCGGTGCGTCTTGAAGCAGTTGAACAGACAGAAAGCGAGGGCACTGTGCTTATTGTAAGCGGTGCAGACCTTCTCTCCGGCACTCCGATTTATGATATAAAGCCCTATATCGCCTATTCGGATTGCCACCCCGAGGCGGTCTCAGGATTTTCCGATCCTGTGCGTGATTATCGCTTGAAAGTGGATTTTTGTAAAGAATTATTGTCAAAGATTGAGATTTCAAAGCGTGAAGCGCTGATAAAAATACTCGAACAGGACCCTAGACCATCATATCAGAACGATCCCGAGAGAGAGTACGGTATGTGCTTTGGGGCATACGAGATATTCTTTAGAGTTTCGGGTGATACCCTGACGGTAGTGCGTGTTGAAGACGCAAAGCAGGTGAAGGAATGATACTTAAGCGAGAATATTTTTACGGTCCTGCGACTCACCTTGCACCCGACCTATTAGGTAAGATCCTTTGTCGGCGAACCGATGACGGCGTTATCCGCGCAAGGATAATCGAAACCGAGTGCTACTTTGGCGAGGATGACACCGCCTGCCACGCGCACAAGGGCAAAACCGATCGCACAAGACCTATGTACGAGTCGGGCGGAATTACCTACGTTTATCTCTGCTACGGAATTCACTCGATGCTGAACATTGTAACAGGAGAGGAAGACCACCCCGAGGCAGTTCTTATCAGAGGAGTTGAAGGCGCGGTGGGACCGGGACGCGCCACTAAATATCTAAAGATAACCACGAAGGACAACTTCCTGCCCCTAGAGGAGAAAAGCCGTATCTGGATCGAGGACGACGGCAAGCACGCGCCCGAGTATTATGCCCTGCCCCGCGTCGGCATCGATTACGCAGATAAAGCCGACCGAGAAAGAAAGTGGCGCTTCGTCGTCAAAATTAAAGAATAAAAACAAAAGAGGGTGTCCTATGATAGGACACCCTAATATATTTATTATAACAAATCAATATAACCGTCAATGTTTGAAAATAAATCGTTTATGGACACACCCAGTGCCTTAGCCAATGCGTAGATCTCAATATCCGTAACAGTACGCGAGCCGTCTTCAATTCTGGAAATCGAACCGCGGCAAACGTAAACGCCCATCAGCTCTAGCTTAGCCGACAGCGCTCGCTGACTCATTCTTCTTTCTTTTCTGTAATATTTAACCATCTCTCCAACGATGTTTGTCTTTTCTCGCTCAATAATTCTTGCCATATAAATTCTCCTTTTGACAATTTATGTCTTGACATAGGACAAAGTATATGATATACTATTTTAAAATAAAATTTGTCCTATTATAAGACAAAAATGAAAAATTACGGAGATTTTTTAATTATGTGTAATGCAAATGATTTGTTATATAAGATTTGGGATTATTACGATTCGATAAACAGCTTATCATCAGCGGAGGAAAAACGGCTTTTAAGCATAGTCGTGAAATATGAGGAAAATCTAACGACGATTCTCAGCGACGAGGACAAGTTAATATTTAACAAGTTTAATGATTCCCTATCGGAACTAAATTATATTTGTCGCAGGGACGCCTTTATTCAAGGGATAAAATTCGCTACGGAATATCTGATGGAAGCAACAACTAAAGAGCAAACTACTTAATTCCAATCTCCCGAAATAACGCAAACAAAAAACAGCCGTTTGAAAAATTCGGCTGTTTTCTATATAATTATACTATTTTTTCTTTGTTTTATGATATTCCCGGCATTCACCATGCCTTAACAAGTGCTAAGGTAAGGCTCGTCGAGTTTCTTGCGGCAAGCGAAAGGAAAGTAGGATAATCCATAGTCGCTTCACCGTCGGCAGAGTCGGAAATAGCACGGACTACCGCAAAGGGGGTACCGTTAACAAAGGCCGTCTGAGCAACCGCGCAGCCCTCCATCTCGCAGGCGTCAGCCGAAAAATCGCTGATAATTCTGCTTTTATCCTCCTTTGATGCGATGAACCTGTCGCCGCTGGCAATTCTGCCGAGAGTGGCGTTAAGTCCGAGCTCACTCGCCAAATCAAGAAGAATATTACAAGCGCGTTTATCGGTATTAAAGTAAACAACGTTAATTCCCGAGACAAGCCCCTTAGGGTCACCGATAGCCGAGGTGTCCATATCGTGCTGGCAAAGGGTGTCTGCAACCACGATATCACCGGTGGTGATTCCGCTTCTCAATGCACCGCCAACACCGGTGTTTATTATCAGCTCCGGCGAATATTTAAGTATCATTATCTCGGTGCATATAGCAGCAAAAACCTTACCAATTCCGCACTTCGCAACCGCAACAGTTTTATCGCCTATCCTACCTGTATGGAAGGTGATTCCGCTGACAGTCTCACTCTCTCTTTCCTCAAGTGCCGAGATCAATGACTCAACCTCGGGCTCCATAGCGCCGATTATTCCTATATCAACCTTCATATTTTTTCTCCTTTGTAGAGGAAATCATTTTCCTTGCTTTCAAGGATATTCAGGTATCTTTCGCACTCACGCTTTGCCGAGGAAAGATCGAGATTTCTGTAATTTCCGCATTCCTTCCTCACCGCGCCAAACATTTCACCCGAATGATTAATAATTTTTGAAAGAACCCTCTTTACGACCTCAAGGACCTCTTCGTTAACGGCGTTACGCACCAAAAGATAAAATCCGGTCTGACAGCCCATAGGTCCGAAGTAAACCACACGCTCGCCGATCTCGCTCGCCCTGACATAGGTGGCAAACATATGCTCCACCGAGTGCATAGTCAGATTATCCATATAATCACCCGCGTTAGGCACGCGGGTACGAAGGTCGTAGGTGGTTACGTCGCCGTCAATGCGAGAGACGTAAATGCCCTCGCTCAGCAGGTCGTGATCGACTGTAAAAGAGGCTATTTTCTGTATTTTTTCCATAGCTTTTCCTTTAAATTAGGGCGTTACCAAATGGAAACGCCCTTTTATTTTTGTAGGGGCGAGCATCGCTCGTCCGATTTTATGTTTAATTTGTCTACGGTGAGTAATTAGAACTTAATGCGTTCAGCAATATAATTCTTCACTTCCGCAAGAGGAATTCTCACCTGCTCCATAGAATCTCTGTCACGAACAGTTACGCAGCCGTCGTTCTCGGTATCGAAGTCGTAGGTGATGCAGAAGGGAGTACCGATCTCGTCCTGACGGCGATATCTCTTACCGATAGAGCCGGTCTCGTCGAACTCAATGTTAAACTCCTTCGCAAGCTCGTCATAAAGCTCGAGAGCCTTTTCAGAAAGCTTCTTTGAGAGAGGAAGCACCGCGCACTTAACGGGTGCAAGGGCGGGATGAAGGTGAAGAACAGTACGAACGTCTCCCTCGGCGATCTCCTCCTCATCGTAAGCGTCAACAAGGAATGCAAGAGCAACTCTGTCCGCGCCGAGCGAGGGCTCGACAACATAAGGAACGTAGTGCTCGCCTGTCTCCTGATCGAAGAAGGTCAGATCCTTGCCGGAGTGGTTACCGTGCTGGGTAAGGTCGTAATCTGTTCTGTCAGCAATGCCCCAAAGCTCGCCCCAGCCGAAGGGGAAGAGGAACTCAAAGTCGGTGGTCGCCTTGGAGTAGAAGCAAAGCTCCTCGGGATCGTGGTCGCGAAGGCGAAGGTTTTCGTCCTTCATACCAAGGTTAAGAAGCCACTGGTGGCAGAAATTCTTCCAATATGCAAACCACTCAAGGTCGGTGCCGGGCTTGCAGAAGAACTCAAGCTCCATCTGCTCGAACTCACGCGTTCTGAAAACGAAGTTACCGGGAGTGATCTCGTTACGGAAGGACTTACCGATCTGGCAGATACCGAAGGGAAGCTTCTTTCTTGCGGAACGCTGTACTGCGGGGAAGTTAACGAAAATACCCTGAGCGGTCTCGGGACGAAGGTAAACCGTGCTTGAGGACTCCTCGGTTACACCGATAAAGGTCTTGAACATAAGGTTAAACTTCTTGATGTCGGCGAAATCCTTGCCGCCGCAAATGGGGCAAACGATGCCCTTATCTTTAATGTACTCTGCCATCTGCTCAAATGACCATGATGCGGGGTTGTCGTTAAGGCCGTTCTGGAAGGCATAGTCCTCGATAAGCTTGTCGGCTCTATGACGAGCCTTACAACCCTTGCAGTCCATAAGAGGGTCGGAGAATCCGCCGACGTGACCGGAAGCAACCCAGGTCTCGGGGTTCATAATTATAGCTGCGTCAAGACCCACGTTGTAGCGGGATTCCTGAACGAACTTCTTCCACCAAGCACGCTTTACGTTGTTCTTGAACTCAACGCCGAGAGGACCGTAGTCCCAGGAGTTTGCAAGACCGCCGTAGATCTCACTGCCGGGGAAGATAAAGCCTCTGTTCTTGCAGAGAGCCACAATTTTGTCCATTGTCTTTTTGCTGTTTTCCATTATTTATACCTCTATGATGTGAAAAATTATAAACTATTGTTGTCATTTTGTATGATTTCGCCGTAAATCACGCCATTATTTGTATAAAGCGGCTTGACAAAAATCAATCTACCTGAAAGGTCTAGATCGCTCTTAACCCTGACCTCAATATATGAGTCCGAATGGGCGGTGTAATACTCCCCTTGTCTACTCTCAAATATGCATGAAAGCGGCTTGCCGCAGGAGACGGTCTCGGAGAGGATTTCGTCGCGCATAGCCTCGCACTCTTTAATAAGCCTTGCGCTGCGCTCTCTTTTTATCTGCTCGGGAATCTGATCTTCATAGCTCGCCGCAGGCGTTCCCTCTCGCTTTGAGTAAGCGAAAACGTGAGCATCAAGAAGTCTTGCCTCGCGAACAAAGCGCATCGTATCAAGAAAATCCTCCTCGGTCTCGCCGGGGAAGCCGACCATAAGATCGGCAGTCAACATAGCATTTGGCATCATTTCTCGGATGCGTCTTATATTATCCAACGCCATCTTACGGTTGTATCTCCGCTTCATTGCCCTAAGAACGTTGTCCGATCCGCTTTGCATTGATATATGGAAATGAGGCACCATTATTTTTAAAGGTGCAATTTTTTCTATGAATTTTGCCGAGAGTAGCTCGGGTGCCATTGAGCCAAGCCTTATTCTCTCGCAGCTATGCCTTACGTCAAGCTCGTTGATAAGGTCGGCAAGGTCGTATTTTTCCTCAAAATCTGCACCGTAAGATCCGGTCTCAATACCGGTAAGCACGACCTCGAGCGTTCCGTTTTTGTAAAGTCCCTCAACCTCGGAAATAACATCCTCCGGCTTCTTCGACCTTACAGGTCCGCGAGCACCCGAAATAGCGCAGTAGCTACATTTGCACTCGCATCCGTCCTCAATTTTTACATAAGCACGTGTACGTGGCGCCGTCTTTACGCGCATTGGCTCGAATTTCGCATCATCAAGTTTTGCCACGTTAATCAATTTCGAATTTCGAATTTCAAATTTCGAATCAAGAAATTTCTCCGCAATTTCAACACATTTCAGCTTGTCCGCCGTGCCGATAACAGCACTGACGCCCTCGATTCTCGCTACCTCTTCAGGCTCACGCTGGCTGTAGCAGCCGATGACGATAACGACAGCCTCCGGATTTTTTCTTATAGCGCGTCTTATATACTTTCTCGACTTTGCATCGCTTTCTGCGGTAACCGTGCAGGTATTAATCACGTACACATCGCAAACCTCGTCGAATGAGCAGACCTCAAAGCCTGCATCCGCGAATGACTCGGCAACAGCCTCGGTCTCGTAAAGCGAAACCTTGCAGCCTAATGTATAAAGTCCGACCTTACTCATCAGAGTCCTTATATACTTCCGGCTTCAATATTCCAACAAAAGGAAGCTCGCGGTATCTTTCCGCATAATCAAGGCCGTATCCGACAACGAACTCGTCGGGAATTTCAATACCAATATAATCGGGAGTAAAATCAACCGCACGGCGAGAGGGCTTGTCAAGCAGAGTACAGGTTTTTACACTCCTTGCTCCCTTGTTCATAAGGTAACCTGTCAGATACGCAAGCGTTCTGCCGCTGTCAATAATATCTTCAACAATGAGGAAATCGCAGGTGTTTATGTCCGAGCGCATAACGTCAAGAATAATATTGACGCTTCCGCCGGAGGAGGTGCCGTTGCCGTAGGAAGAAACTCTCATACAGTCGATCTCCACAGGAACGTTGATCTTTTTCATAAGATCGCCCATAAAGACTATAGATCCCTTAAGAATGCAAAGAAGCACGAGTCTTTTATCAGAGCCCGAATAATCGCGGTCGATCTCTGCCGCAAGACGAGTAACAACCGTGTCAAGCTCATCTTCGGAAATGAGAATCTTCTGAATGTCTCTATTGGTCATAAACACACACTCCCCATTTTAATTTTATACAGTATATTTTAGCAGAAACAAGGAAAAAAGTCAATAGAAAGAGAATTTCTTCTTTGTCATTTTTCCTAAAACTTTAAAAAACAGTGTATAAATAACATTAAAATATTAAAAGTTTTCAAAAATCCCTTGACAAAAAAGTTAAATTGCGTTATAATGTATTCTGCTTTCGTATGAACACGCGAAATATGGAGCATAAAAGCTCCGGACGTTAATCTAATTTTACAAGGAGGTGCGAGTCATGAAGAGAACATACCAGCCCAAGAAGAGACAGAGAAAAAAGGAACATGGCTTCAGAAAGAGAATGGCTACCGCTAACGGCAGAAAAGTTCTTAAGAGAAGACGCGCCAAGGGTAGAGCTAAGCTCACCTATTAATTGAAGGTCGGTTGCTACCGACTCGGTCGTCACGGACGGCCAGAAAATCCTCCGATAAAGTGCTTCTTAGACATTTATCGGAGGATTTTGCATAATACAAGGCTATTTTAAGAAAGAGGGTACAGATATGAAGTTCAGAGCAATATGCGAAAATCATCTGTATTCCAAGGCGTATTCAAAGGGCAAGAGAGCGGTGACGTCGGCTCTCGCAGTTTACATTCTGCCCGACTATGCCGCAAAGCGGCTCGCGAAAGCACATCCCGAAAAAAAGGTGGTAAACCGCATCGGTCTTACCACATCAACAAAGCTTGGAGGCGCGGTAGTAAGAAGCCGCTGCCGACGCATAATGCGCGAAGGACTCAGAGCACTTGAGAAAGAAAAGACTCTCAAGGTTGGCTTTCTTATCGTTATTGCAGCGCGCAGTGCATCGGTAAAGCTCAAAAGCACAGAGATCAAGCGCCAGCTTGATCAGGCATTTACAAAGCTCGGTATGTATACCGAAGAACAAGGCGAAAAAAAATGAAGCATATAATGATATGGCTCGTACGCCTTTACAGAAAATATATCTCACCATTAAAACCGCCCTGCTGCAGGTTCACACCGACCTGTTCGGCCTATGCCATAGAGGCATTTCAGAAACGCGGCTTTTTTGCAGGCTTGATTCTCACCGTCTGGCGGATTTTACGCTGTAACCCCTTTGGAAAAGGCGGTTACGATCCCGTTCCGGACAGAGGATTTAAAAGCTATTCAAAATGCAGGGAAAACCAATGTGAGAAACATACTCATACCGACATAACCGAAAAAGAAAAGGAAAACTAAAAAATGTTAGATTGGCTTTACGAATTACTCGGAACCATGCTATCATGGTTCAGTAGCCTATTTGGCGGAAAATACGTCTTCGGACTTTTACTTTACGCCCTTCTTTTCAAGATTCTGTTCCTTCCCTTCTCGATCAAGCAACAGAAAAATCAGATTAAAATGGCGGGACTTGCTCCCAAGATCGAGCTTATCAAAGCAAAATACAAAGGAAGAACCGATCAGCCTACTCTTCAAAAGCAGCAGCAGGAGATCATGGAGCTTCAGCAGAAGGAGGGCTACAGCCCCTTCTCGGGTTGTCTGCCCATGCTTCTTCAGTTCCCTATCATCATCTTCCTTTACAACGTTATCAGAGGACCTCTTTCCTACATCTGCGGTCTTGACGACTCGGCTGTTGAGAGCATCAAGACTATCATTGGATCTACCCAGACCGACCAGATCAAGCTGGTAGGCGAAATCAACAATTATATCGCAGCTAACGGCCAGGCAGCTCTTGCAGAATTTGACCTGTCAAGACTTCCCGACTTCTCTCTGTTTGGCACCAACCTTTCGGCAACACCCAGCCTTACCACCATCAGCTGGCTTGTGCTCGTTCCTATCATTGCGGCAGCTCTGACCTGGCTTTCTATGTTCCTCACTCGTAAGTGGAACTCCAACCCGGCTACGGCGGCTCAGGACGCGCAGGCTAATGCATCTTTGAAGATGATGGATATTATGATGCCTGCAATGACCCTTTGGATGGCCTTCTCCTTCTCCGGAATGATGGGCATTTACTGGATCTATCAGTCGGCTCTCGGCATTCTTCAGAGCTTCATTATCTCCCGCGCTATGCCTCTTCCCAAGTTCAGCGAGGAGGAGCTTAAGGAAATGAAGAAGGCGCAGAAGGAGGCCGAAAAGGCGGCAAGAAGCGCCGCAAAGAACGCCCCCAAGGTACGTTCTCTTCATTACATTGACGATGAGGATTACGACTCTCTTCCAGAGCTCAAGGTAGAAGGAAAGAACAGCAATGCTTCGGGCGATATGGATATCCCCGAAATCAAGGACTAAATATACATTATTTATTGAGGAAAAAGACAAAATGATTAAAGAAGTAACAGCAGTCGGCAAGGACATCCTTGACGCTAAGGAAAACGCCAGAGTTGCGCTCGGCGCAGGCGAGCTTGACGATGTACAGTTTGAAATAGTTGATTCAGGAAGCAAGGGTATTTTCGGCATTATCGGCGTAAGACCCGCCAAGGTAAGAGCCTTCATCGAGCTTCCCGACACCCACGAGAAGCGCCACAGAAGCGACCGCCCCAAGAAAGAAAACAAGGGTGGCGAGAACAAGAGAAACGAAAAACGCGAGAGTCAGCAGAAGCAGAAGGCTAAGAAGCCCGTAGAGAAGAAGGCCGAGTCTCCCAAGTCTGCTCCCAAGAGCGAGGTTATTCCTGAGGCAGAGCTTAAGATGGAGCGCCGCTTCGTAGAAGAAGGCGAGGATATGTCCTTCGACTTCGTTAAGACGGTTATCGCCGATATCGGACTCAACGCCGAGGCAGAGCTTTACGCCTGCGAGGACGGTACCAGAAGAATTACCATCGTCGGTGACGACGCATCTGCGCTTATCGGCCACCACGGCGACACACTTGACGCGCTTCAGTATCTTGCTAACCTTGCATCTGCAAGAAAGAATAGCAAAGGTGAGAGAGACAAGAGCCGAGTTACCCTTGACATCGAGGGCTACAGAAAGAAGAGAGAGGAAACTCTCAGAGCTCTTGCAAGAAGAATGGCGCAGAAGGCACTTCGCAACAAGAGAAGCGTTATGCTTGAGCCTATGAGCGCTTACGAAAGAAGAATTATCCACTCCGAAATCCAGGGCATCGAGGGTGTTTCCACCAACTCTATTGGCTCTGACAACAACAGAAAGATCGTAATCTTCCTTACCGACAAGAAGCCCAAGGAGCTCTTTGAGGATAACGAGGCGGAAGAGGTTAAGGCAGAGGAGACCCAAGAGGCATAATGAACAATCTGACGCAGGTAATTGCGGCGGTTTCTACCCCACCCGGCAAGGGTGGGGTTGCCATTATCCGTATGTCGGGCAATGGTGCCTTTGAGATTGCCGATCGAGTATTCCTTCCCGTCTCGGGCAGGAAGTTTTCCGACTGTGACCCTAGAATACAGGTTTACGGACACATCGTCGATGATGGCGAGAGAATAGACGACGTGCTTGCCACGCGCTTTCCTGCGCCTCATTCCTACACGGGAGAGGATACTGTGGAGATCGGCTGTCACGGCGGTATTTTGGTTACGAGAACGGTGCTTGAGACGCTCCTGCGCGCAGGCGCAGTCCTTGCTGCGGCAGGCGAGTTTACCAAGCGGGCATTTATCAACGGACGTCTCAGCCTTACCGAGGCGGAGGCTATATCCGATCTGCTTGAGGCAAGAAGCCTCGAGCAGATAAGGCTTTCCGGCGGAAGCGCGAGAGCAAAACTTACCGAGGCTCTCGTCAATATACGCACAAAGCTTGTCAGTCTGATGAGCTCTATCTACGCTCGCATCGACTATCCCGATGAGGATCTCGGCGACTTTACCGACCGAGAAATTCTCGATCAGCTTTATAATATAAAGGAAGAAACCCAAAAGCTTCTCTCTACCTACCGCACCGGACGGGCTATTAATGAAGGCGTTTCCACAGTTATCTGCGGCAAGCCAAATGTTGGTAAAAGTTCACTTTACAACCTTCTTCTCGGCTTTGACGCGGCCATCGTTACCGACATTCCGGGTACGACCCGCGACGTGCTTACACACAGCATTCCCCTCGGCAGAGTTATACTTAACCTAGCCGACACTGCAGGTATAAGAGAGAGAAAAAATATGGACGGCGTCGAGCGCATAGGAATAGAAAGAAGCCGCGAAATGATCAAAAAAAGTGAGCTTTTGTTTGCAATTTTCGATATTTCAAGGCCTTTCGACGAGGAGGACGAGCTAATAGTTAAGGCTGTGAGCGAGGCAAGTGCTGCCAAGATCGCCTTGCTTAACAAAACCGACCTTGATGCAAAATTTGACAAAAAACAGCTTCAAGGATTTGATGCAGTTATAGAAATATCCGCAAAGAATGAAGAAGCTGACGCTATAATCAGACTATCAGAGCTTGTAAACCGTCTGTTCACCGATGAAAAAATCATTGTCGGATCGGATGCGGTGATCTCCTCCGCAAGACAGTATGCCGCACTTAACAGATGTCTTGACTTTATCTCCGTGGCAATAGAGAGCCTGGAGCACGGCTTCTCCCAGGACGCGTCATCAAGCGATATTGAGCGTGCTATCGGCGCAATTTCAGAGCTTGACGGACGCGCCGTAAGCGAGGAAATCGTTAATGATATATTCTCAAAATTCTGCGTAGGCAAATAAGGAGAGGCAAATGGAAAACAAGCGTTTCAAGAAGAACGACGAGGGCTTTATCTGCAAAAACTGCGGCCGCAAGGTGCTTCCACTCGGCTACACGTCTAGGAATCATTGTCCATTCTGCCTTTGCTCGCTCCACGTAGATATTAACCCCGGCGACAGAGCTAACGACTGCGGCGGGATTCTCCGCCCTATTCAGACTCTTCCGGACCCCAAAAAGGGATTTATCATCATTCATCGATGCGATAAATGCGGCAAAACCGTACGTAACAAGGCAGCCGTCGAGGGAAATCAACCAGATGATAACGATTTACTGATAAAACTGACGGCAGGCTTGAGTTAGACAAAATTTAGATTTTATTGTTGGGACTGCATCTCATGTAGTCCCGGCTTTTTTTCATTGATTTATGAGGCGATTTTGAATTTACCGTTAGCTCAATGTACAAAATAAACAAAGACACAAAAATTTTTTTGTCTATCTTTTCTTTAAAAATATAAAAACAGCAAAAAAGCTTTAAAACTTTTTTGTTAATATATTAACTTTTGTCTTTTCGCTTGATTTTTATAGGAAACCGTGCTAAAATAATATTGTGGAATTTTGGAATTTTTGTAAATTAATTACAACAAAAGTCTTGGGCCGGAGTAATAAACGGAGGGTATATGTACAGAAAGGTTGTTAGTGCGGTTTACCTGCTAAATATTATTTTCCAGGCCTTCTATACCCTTGCCCTTCCAATCGGCATCGGAGCGCTCACAGCTTTTTTACTGACCGAATACGCCTCTGCCCCTAGGTGGATCTGGGCACTGCTTCTTATAATCGGTGTTTTCATCGGACTTTTTTCAATGATAAAATTCATCCTTACCGCGACAAAAAACCTTGAGCGCCTCGAAAAGGATCAGGCGGAAAGATCCGCCGAAGAAAGGGCGAAAGCAAAAAAACAGGCCGAACTTCGCGGTGAGAATAAAACAAACGAAAGCGAGGGGGAGAAATAA
>SVTZ01000081.1:3491-6446 GCA_015063525.1 Oscillospiraceae bacterium | reverse complement strand
TACCCTTCTTAATGAAGTCGGTCATCTTGCCGAGAGAAACGAACTCGTAGCCGATAACCTGGTTATCTGCGTCAAGAGCCATTCTGGTGCAATAACCTTCGGTCATCTCAAGGTAACGAACACCCTTTGCCTTAGTACCGTACATAGTACCAACCATGGATCTCTCACCCTTACCGAGGTCTTCCATACCTGCGCCGATAACGAGACCGCCCTCAGAGAATGCGGACTGAGAACGACCGTAAACGATCTGAAGGAAAAGCTCACGCATAGCGGTGTTGATAGCGTCGCAAACAAGGTCGGTGTTAAGAGCCTCGAGAAGAGTCTTACCGGGAAGAATTTCTGCCGCCATAGCCGCGGAGTGAGTCATACCCGAGCAGCCGATGGTCTCAACGAGAGCCTCCTCGATGATGCCGTCCTTAACGTTAAGCGAAAGCTTACAAGCGCCCTGCTGGGGTGCGCACCAGCCCACACCGTGGGTGTAAGCCGAGATGTCTGCGATGTCCTTTGCCTTTACCCATTTGCCTTCTTCGGGAATGGGAGCAGGACCGTGGTTGGGTCCCTTGGCAACAACGCACATGTTTTCCACTTCTTTGGAATAAACAAGTTCTGCCATAATTTATGTTCTCCTTTTAAATAATAACTCTTTGGAAATTACTTTACGATCTCGCCGTAGATCTCACCGAATGCGCAAGCTGCATTAGCCTCATCGGTGTCAATGTGCATTGCAGGAGCAAAGCTGGGGCTTACTCTTACTACAACGTCACCGAGAATTGCGGTACGCTCGGACTCGATCTTAACCGAAACGATCTCCTTATCACTAACGCCCATCTCTTCAGCCGCCTCGGGAGTGAGGTGAATATGACGCTTAGCCGCGATAACGCCCTCGCTAAGCTCAAGCTCTGCGCCGGTCTCGGGGTTAACAAGCTTGCAAGCGCCGCTTCCCTTGATGTCGCCGGACTCACGGATGGGAGCTGCAACGCCGATGGAACGAGCATCGGTAAGAGAAATCTCAACCTGGCTTGCGTTTCTTGTAGGACCGAGAATGGACGCCTTAAGGCTGCCCTTAGGACCTACAACGGTAAGCTTCTCTGCGCATGCGTACTGACCGGGCTGGCTAAGCTCCTTCTTATTAGTGAGCTGGTAGCCCTCGCCGAAGAGAACGTCAACAGCCTCGCGGCTGAGGTGAATGTGTCTTGCGGAAGTTTCAACTAAAACCTTTTTCATCTTGAAAATCTCCTTAACAGTTTTATTTTATGAGCCCGAAAACGAGCCCACGCTAGTCCACAGTACATTATATCACAAAAATACTTGAAAATCAATGCATAAATGCAAAGATTATCGAAAAAAATATAAAAAGCATAATTGTTTTTTTAAAGGAGGTAATATATGGAAAACGAGTGCGACAAGAAAGACGTTCCGAGTGACGGCGATATGATAAAAGACGGAAGTGCGGTGCTTGATCAGCAGGGCGGATCGATCTTCTGTCTGTCTATAATTGGTCAGATCGAGGGGCATTACGTCCTTGACGGAACGCAGAAGGCGACGAAATACGACCACGTGATCCCTACCCTAGTGGCTATTGAGGAAAGTGAGCGCATTGACGGAGTGATCATACTGATAAATACCCTTGGCGGCGACGTTGAGTCGGGCCTGGCTATGGCCGAGGTGATTGCAAGCCTCAGCAAGCCGACGGCCTCCATCGTTCTCGGCGGAGGACACTCAATTGGCGTTCCGCTGGCGGTAAGCGCAGATAAATCGTTTATCGTCCCCAGCGCTACTATGACAATTCATCCCGTTAGAACCAACGGCCTTGTTCTCGGTGTTCCGCAGGCCTTCGATTACCTGCAAAAGATGCAGGACAGAATTATTAAATTTATAATTGATCACTCCTCTGTCAAGGAGGAGCATTTCAGGGATCTTATCAGCCGTACCGACGCGCTTGTGAATGACGTAGGCTCTATCCTGAACGGCAAGGAAGCGGTGGAATGCGGACTTATTGACAGCCTTGGCGGTGTTAGCGAGGCGCTCGAATATCTGAGAGGAAGAATTTCTGGAGATTAGGTTGATTTTTTTAATATTCCGGTTGTAATTACAAAAAAAATATGTTAAAATATATTTAAACTACAATCGGGAGGCTTTATATGGGATTTCTGTCAAAGCTATTTAATAATAAAAAAACAGTCGAAAGCTCTGACGGTCAGGAGCAATATTTCAAGGAGGACTTTGATCCGCGTACCGGTAAGCAGGCCCCTAAGAAGGCCGAGCCTGGCATAAAGGGCGTAAAGTCTAAGGAAAAGACCTCCACAACCGCTAAAGAGAAGGAAAAGACTGTCGCAAAAAAGGTAAAAGAGCAAGCTCCAAAAAGCTCTGCTAAGGCGGCAGCGCCGGCCTCTGCAAAGTCACCTGCAAAGAGTTCGGCTGCAAAATCCGGCAGAGCAAATTCAACAGCAAAACCGCAGAAAATGCAGGAGTTAAACGACGACTCGCCCGAGGTAAAGGGCGCTGTTGCAGTTTCGGAGAGTAAGGAGACCGCAAACGGCAAGTTCGATATCAGACGAGCTAAGGACGGCAGATACTTCTTCAGCCTATACGCCTCCAACCACACGGTTATCGCCTACTCACAGATATACTCCTCAATTACTGCGGTCAACACCGGAATTAACAGCGTTATAAACAATTCGGGAAAGGCGGCAACCGAGGACACGACCTTGAAAAATCCCACTTCAGTACCCTGCCCAAAATGGGAGATCTACATAGACCGCGCCGAGCAATATCGCTTCCGCCTCTATGCTCCCAACGGTCTCATCATCTGTCACTCCTCTCACGGATACGCAACTAAATCAGGCTGCAAAGGCGGAATTGAGAGCATCAAAAGATTTGCGACAGAGGCAAGAGTGGATAAATCTTATCTTAAATAACTATTTTAACAAAAAAAGTGAACGAGAGGTTCTCGTT
>SVTZ01000081.1:0-3481 GCA_015063525.1 Oscillospiraceae bacterium | reverse complement strand
CTCTGCGATCCAAGCCTCTGCAACCTTTGCGGACATACGCTTGATATCCTCGGTGGGATACTTGGAATCTGCACCGCCATTTACGTAAAGGAAGTAGTTGCCGGTCTCTGTAACGTAGAGAGTCTCCTCGTAGCCTGCGGAATCGCCGTAGCAGCCAACAGTAACCTTTTTAACTACATTAGAGGTCTCGGTATTATATTCCTTCTTGCAAATAATCTTTTTCATGATAGCACTCCTTTCCCATCTATTTTAACTTACATAGTATATCATACGGGTCAAAAAAATGCAATGTTCTTTTTAGACAAATATTTTTTAACTTTTTATGAATATTTTGTAGATTTCGCAAAATTCGACCGTATCGGCATTGTCTAAAATGATATCATAGCATATAATGCAAATAAAAAGGTTAGGAGACGAGATGCAGATACATATTACTTCAGGCGGAGAAAGTCTCGCTGAGATAGCAAAGGAATACGGCACCAGTGAGGAAAACATAAGAAACACAAATGAGCTTTACGGCTATGAACCGACGGAGGGAACAGAGCTTTTACTACTGACCCCTACGAGAACATACACGGCTCAGCCGGGAGACACTCCCGAAAGCATTTGCCTAAGGTTCGGGATTAGAAAAAACGATCTTATGATATTAAATCCAAGCCTCGCAAATTCAGAGCTTGTTCCGGGGCAGACAGTGAATTTGCGATACGGAGAGCGTCCCTACGGGATGTCGGCAGCAAACGGCTATTTCTTCAAGGGCTGCAGCGAGGAAAGACTGAATCTTATGATGCCCTATCTTACCTATGTTACTTTTGCATCGGCGGTGGCAGACGGAGGCGGCGTAAGAAAAAATCTTAACGACGAAAAATGGGTAAGGCTTGTCTCAAGCCAGGAGAAAATACCGCTTATTCGAGTGTATGACAGATACACCGAAAGATACCGTGAAGGAAAGGATCTCTCGCACTTTGCAGACGAGCTGATCGAGCTTGCGGCCGACGGCGGATATAAGGGCATTGTGCTGGACGCCTGCGAACTTGTCGATTCTGCCAAGGAATTTGTCGACTTTTTAATGATTTTAAGAAAAAAGATGATCGGTTGCGATCTCATCCTCATCACCGAGATCAACGAGAATTCACCGCTTGATTTCAGCGAATACGCAGACGGAAGCGTGCTATATTATCCTAAATATGCAATGAGTGAGCCGAAAGGCTTTGAGGAGGGCGAGCGTGAGGTGCTGTCTGATTTTGCCTGCAGAGGTGAGAGCGCAAAGACCTTTGTCGATCTTCCCTCGCTTGCTATTCGGGGTGAAAAGTTCATAAGCATAGGTGAAGCGAACGCTGTTGCGATGAAAAATCGCTATACTATCACGCATAATGAAAGCACCCTGCTCTCACACTTTCGTGACCGAAGGCAGGGTGAATATAGGTTTGAATCTCTAAAAGGTATCAAGGCGGTCCTTGACCTTATACGAGAATACGGATATATGGGAGTTTGCTTTGATATTATGAATACCCCCCTATCCCACCTTATGATGTACAACGCCCTTTTCAAGACCTCATATCACACTAGCGTCAGGTCTCCGGAGGGATGTAGTCGCGCACGCGAAGAGTAACACCGACGCGTTTTGAAATATCCATACATTGCTTGATTTCCTCAGGCGTCAAGGTTTGCTTCACAACCGAAAATTTGGTATTTTGAACATAATTCTTTACATTTTCCGCAAACCTTATGAGTGCAGAGTGAGACTTCTCCCCAAATTTTGAGTGACAAATTTCGTCATATTTTTGCGCAGAGGGGCTGTTCAAGCTAATAGACACCACGTCAAAAGCGCCCTCAAAATCGGGGGCGGTATCGCGGCCATTTATCAGGTCGGAGTGGCCGTTAGTATTTATCCTGATCTTGATTTCGGGATATCTTTGCTTAACCGCCCTCGCAACGTATACTGCGTCGTCAAGACGGTAGGTAGGCTCTCCGTAACCGCAGAAAACCAGCTCGGAATAGATGGAAAGATCGCGTGAGAATATAGACTCAAGTATCTCCTCGCGCGTAGGCTCTCTCTCAAGCCACAGGCTGTCCGAGCCGTATGCGCCGTCGCCGTTATTACGTATGCAGAAGTCGCAGCGGTTAGAGCATTTATTCGTTATGTTGACGTATAGATTACCCTCTACGATATAGGTAATGCACATTGATTTTTTCATAGCTTAAAAAACCTTTTTGCGTTTTCTTCGGTTATTCTAGCACATTCCTCGTGCGTTATGCCCCAGATGGATGCTAAAACCGCATTTGTATATTCGAGATTGCCCGAGTGATTAAGAGTTCCGCGCTTCGGGTGAGGCGCAAGGTAAGGACAGTCGGTCTCTATCATAACACTCTCCTTGGGTAGGCGAGCGGCAACCTCTTTAGGCTTTCTTGCATTAGTAAAGGTCAGCGTTCCCGAGAAAGAGATCATCCAACCAAGCCTTACAAGCTCCTCAGCCATCTCTGCTGATCCGGAAAAGCTGTGCAAAACACCCTTTACCTTCGGGTGGCGGCGGATAACCTCCATAATATCAGCGTGTGATTCCCTATCGTGAATACAGACGGGAATGTTTAACCTTTCCGCCATAAGCATCTGCGCCTCAAAATAGCGCATCTGACGCTCCTTATCGGTATCCGGATAATGATAATCAAGTCCGATCTCCCCAAGGCAGACGCACTTGCTTGACTTATCGAGAATCATCGTCTCGATCTCGTCAAGCTCTGATTCCATATTCGAGAGAAATCGCGTGTCCGAGGGGTGTATACCTATTGCAGTGTACATATTTTCGTGTTTTTTCGCCTGCTCTATTGCCTGACGAGATGTTTCGGGCGAAGTGCCGATATTAATTATATAAGAAACGCTTTCCGAAAGAAGGGTGTCGATCAAAGTATCGACACCCATTTCAAGTTCCTCCGAAAATCTCTCGTCGTAATAGTGGGCGTGAGAATCGAAATATTTCATCAGTGAATTCTGTCTCCGTTCTTTGCGCTCGGATCAAGGAATACCACCTTGACCTCCTCCTCGCCCGATGCGAGGATCATACCAAAGCTGTCAACTCCGCAGAGCTTTGCGGGCTTAAGATTGGTAACGAGGCAAACCTTTTTGCCAATGAGATCGTCGGGTGTATAGAATTTCGCAATTCCCGAAACCACCTGGCGCTTTTCGTAGCCAAGGTCAACCTGAAGCTTAAGAAGCTTCTTTGCCTTCGGGATAGGCTCGCAGGCGATAATCTCTGCAACGCGAAGCTCAACTGCCGCGAAGGCATCGATACCGATTTCATCCTCGTGCTCCGGCTCTTCTACAGGCTTGTTTGCTTCAATAGCCTCGGCAATCTTTGCCTCCATTTCCTCAAGGAACTTCTTCTCGTCAATACGAGCGAAGAGAGTGAAGGCCTCGCCGAGAGGCTTGCCTGCTTCAAGACCGCCGAATTCGGATACAGTCTCAAAGCTTCTCTTGTCAGTACCG
>SVTZ01000080.1 GCA_015063525.1 Oscillospiraceae bacterium | reverse complement strand
CACCAAGGACAACATAAGAATGGTTTACAGCCATATCGACAGAATCATCGTTATAGGAATGAAGCCCATTAAGCTTGAGCTTAAGCTTGAGGCAGGCAAGGAGCTTGCGGCAGAGTACTTCCTTGAAAGACGTGAGCTTGGCTGTATCAATATTGGCGGCCCCGGAGTCATCACCGTTGACGGAGAGGTCTACGAGATGAACCCCAGAGACGGTATCTACGTTGGAAGAGGACACAAGGATCTCAGATTCAAGAGCCTTGATGAGTCAAACCCCGCAAAGTTCTATATGACCTCTTGCCCCGCTCATACCTCTTACCCCACCGTCAAGATCGACATCACCAAGGCGCGTAAGGTTCCTTGCGGCTCCGTTGAGGATTGCAACAAGAGAGTTATCAATCAGTACATACACCCCGAGGTAATGCAGTCCTGCCAGCTTGCTATGGGTCTTACCCAGCTTGAGGTCGGCTCTAACTGGAACACCATGCCCAGCCACACCCACGACAGACGTATGGAGGTTTATCTCTACCTTGATATGGGCGATAACGACGCCGTATTCCATATGATGGGCGAGCCTAAGGAGACCCGTCATATCGTTATGCATAACGAGGAGGCGGTTATCTCTCCCTCCTGGTCGATCCACTCCGGCGTTGGTACAAAGAACTATTCCTTCATCTGGGCTATGTGCGGTGAGAACCAGGAATTCACCGATATGGACCATATTGAGACCCGCGAATTAAGATAATTTACAAAGGAGAAAATAAAATGGCTAACACACAGATCTTCAACCTTGAAGGCAAGGTTGCTCTTATTACCGGCGCATCCTACGGCATAGGCTTTGCAATAGCAAAGGGTCTTGCTGCAGCAGGTGCGACCATTGTTTTTAACGACATTAAGCAGGAGTTCGTAGACAAGGGACTTGCTAACTATGCTGCAGAAGGCATCGACGCTAAGGGCTACGTTTGCGACGTTACCAATGAGGACGCAGTTAACGAGCTTGTTGCAAAGATCGAGAAGGAAGTCGGCGTTATCGACATTCTCGTAAACAACGCAGGTATCATCAAGAGAATTCCTATGATCGAAATGAAGGCTGAGGAGTTCCGTCAGGTTATCGACGTTGACCTTAACGCACCCTTTATCGTTTCCAAGGCGGTTCTTCCCTCGATGATCAAGCAGAGATCGGGTAAGATCATCAACATCTGCTCTATGATGAGCGAGTTCGGACGTGAGACCGTATCCGCTTACGCTTCTGCTAAGGGCGGTCTTAAGATGCTCACCAGAAATATCGCCTCCGAGTACGGCCAGTACAATATTCAGTGCAACGGCATTGGTCCGGGTTACATAGCAACTCCCCAGACCGCACCTCTCCGCGAGCCTCAGGCAGACGGCTCGAAGCATCCCTTCGATAGCTTCATTACCGACACCAAGACTCCCGCAGGCCGTTGGGGTAACCCCGAGGACCTTGCAGGCCCTGCAGTATTCCTCGCCTCCACCGCATCCGACTTTGTAAACGGTCAGATCCTCTATGTTGATGGAGGAATACAGGCTTACTTCGGCAAACAGCCCTCCTAAAAGGAATAAACTCCGCAATACTTCGTTATCCCTTCGACTCTCGGAACTCGACATAGATAACTATGCCATCGTTCCCTTCGCTTGGGATGCCTTGTCTTGCAAAGTTTCTTCTCTTTTAGGCTTTAAGAGAAAAAATCGTCCAATACCGCGTTACTCCTGTGATGTCTTGTCTTGAACGATTTCTTCTCACTTTATTGAATATTATATCAAACGCTTTTAAAAAAGAGCGATTTTGCTAACTTTGGGGTGCAAAATCGCTCTTTTTGTCATTTTTAATTAATTTCGAATTTCTAATATCGAATTCAAATCTTATACTGTCCGCTTACCACCTTGCCAAGAATTCGGACGCGGTCCAGCTGGCTGCCCACATATCTCATAGGCTTGTAGGTGGGGTTTTCGGGCATAAGGGTGAGAATGCCGTCCTCGCGATTGAAGTAGACTCGCTTTACGGTTGCCTCGTCGTCGATAAGAACTACGGCGATCTCGCCGTCGTCAACGCTCTCCTGCTTCCTTACGAAGAGAACGTCGCCGTCGAAGATGCGGGCGTTTATCATACTGTCACCCTTTGCCGTAAGGCAAAAGTCTGCGCTGAAATCGGCATTTGTCTTAATGTAGTGTGAGTGTTCCTCGCTTGCGAATATGGGCTCGCCGCAGGCTACGTTGCCAAGTATGGGCAGGCTCTTCTCTGCCACGGGCGCTATTTTTCCCTTTGTGATTATCTCGGTAATATTATTAAATGAAGGGAAGTCAAATCCGTCGTTATCCCAGCCCATCAGCGCTGCGGGCGTCGTTCCGAGAGCAATTGCCAACAGCTCTACCTTTTCGGGCGGGATATTGGTGATAACACCGGTCTCATATCTGTGTATGGTCTGTCTGCTTGTACCAACCAGCTCTGCCAGCTGCTCAAGCGACAGTCCTTTTTCTTTTCTAAGATTTTTAATTTTTTCGCTTAACAAGAAATTCACCCCTTGAAAATACAAAATTATGCTCAAAATCCGTCAGGGATAACCAAAATCATCAAAAACGGGTAGTTAATAAAACGCAGAATTTATTTACGCTCGCCATCTTTCGACGAAAGCTAACCTATTATAACACAATGTCACTTGTTATGCAATACTTTTTTTGAAAAAATCTCAATATTGTCACTTGACAAGTTACGATATACGTGCTATAATTGTCACGCAATAAGCAACAAAGCAATTGCCATCACTCGACAAATGTAACAAACCAAGTGACAAAGGAAGGAGAAAAAATGTATTCTTGTATGAACGTGTATGAGGGATCTCCGCCGAGGCTTTACAGAAGCCCTGCACAGATCCATATTGATATGATTAAGATTTCCGCATTGATAAGAGAAAATGAGGAGATGCTCTCGGTGCATAATCTCCTTATTGAAATGATTCCGACCTGGGCAGAGAAGTCGCCGGAGAAGTGGATACCCGAGCTTCGCGAGACTCTCGCCGAGGCGGAGGACGCTCTTGAAAATTTGAAAAAATTAAAATTTGCCCTTGAGGAGCTTGCGGCAGAGCTGGAGGAAGTAAGATGCATGCTGGACTTTTAGATGAAGGAGAGGCCATGATGCCTATTGCGATTGAATTCGCTATTATGGCGCTCTGCGCTGATTATCCGAGGCGCGCGGAGGTTATCGAGAGCAAAAACGCTACCTATCGAATAATAATGGAATACCGATTTCTGAACTACCGTATGCTGGGCGCAGCAGTCGAGATTGCGGGTACTAGAGACGCTCTGTTGTTCATAAAAGAGATCGGCTCGGGCGTAGGCTACGCCGCAAGTGAGCTGTGGAGTCTGTCGGAGTCCATTTATAAGGATAGGAAAAGGGAGGTGAAACGCAATATTGCAAGGCGGCTCTGTCTTTACGAATAAAATAATTTTTCTCGCCCCACTGCGACATTATTCTTGTTCGAATTATGTTAGAATACCCTTGCAAAAGAAAAAAGGAGACGTTAACAATGAAGGAAGATCTGATTTTTTCGGAAAAGGAAGGAATTCTCACCGCACGCATAACCTGTGACATAGATCATCACACAGCAAAGCCTATGAGAGAGAGCATAGACAGACTGCTTTTTGAAAGAAAGCCGTCGGTTCTCGTGATAGATTTCTCTGAGGTGGGCTTTATGGACAGCTCAGGTCTCGGACTTATACTTGGGCGGGCAGACAAGGCCGCTGCCCTTGGCATTTCGGTGCAGGTTATCGGCTTATCCCCGACGCTTATGAAGCTGGTAAGGCTTTGCGGTATTGAAAAGATAAATAATCTGTCGGTGACAAGATAAAAGGAAGGAAAAATAAATGAAAAGAAAGATCAATGATATGAAGCTTCGCTTACCTGCGATAAGCGTAAACGAGGCGGTTTCAAGATCGGTGATATCGGCATTTGTTGCCGAGCTTAATCCTACCGTAGAGGAGCTTGGCGACCTCAGATGCGCGGTTAGCGAGGCGGTCACAAATTGCATAGTCCACGCTTACCGTAGCCTTGCCGCCGATGAGGTAGGGTATATTTACATATCCGTCAGACTCTACGACAACCGTGAGGTGTCGATAGAAATATCCGACAACGGCTGCGGCATTGAGGATCTCGACCTCGCCCGCACGCCCAGCTTCACTACGGGAGAGTATGGCGAGAGATGCGGTATGGGCTTCCTCGTAATGGAGAGCTTCACGGACTCTTTAAGCGTAAAGTCTCGCCCGGGCAGAGGCACGACCGTCCTGATGAGGAAAATACTTAAACCCTGACCGAAGGACCTGAATGAAAACTAAAGAAGAAAAAAAGAATCCGTACGACGAAAATCTTATTCTGCTTCGGGCATACAGAGAGGGGGACGGTGAGGCGGGCGAGCGCTTGGCCGAGCTTAACGCTCCCTTGGTTTACAGCATAGCCGGACGATTTTCAGGACGGGGAGCTGATATGAGCGATCTTGTGGAAAGCGGGAATATCGGACTCGTTAAGGCGATGAAAACCTTTGACTTCTCCCACGGCTGCGTGTTTTCCACCTACGCCGTACCGCTTATCTTCGGCGAAATACGGCGTTTCCTCCGTGATGACGGAATAATCAAGGTTTCGAGAGAGGAGAAACGGCTATCCGCCCTTCTGTGTGCCGAGCGTGAGAGGCGGCTGACAACAGGTGAGGATTCGGATATCGCAGCAGTTGCCGCCGCAGTCGGTATCTCGGTGCAGGATGCTTGCTCGGCGCTCTTTGCCGCCTCTCCTGTGCGTTCTCTTGAAGAAGCGGCATACGATGACGAGGATTCCGCTACTCTTGGCAGTACGATTTGCGATGAGGACGATGAAATTCGTCAGTTCGACCGCTTTGCCCTTCGTATGGCGATAGAAAAGCTCTCTGATCAGCACAAAAAGCTGATAATTCTTCGCTATTTCCGCGACCTCTCTCAAACCGAGACTGCGCGAATTCTCGGTCTGACGCAGGTGAAGGTCTCAAGAGAGGAAAAGAAAATAATGGAGATACTTCGACGTGAGCTTTCCTGAGGGAAAATCAGTATATTTTTTAAAATGTTAACAATTTGTGAAAAAAGCGGAAAACTATTGATTTTTTATAGCTTGTAGTATAGAATATATGCTGTAAGCGTTAGCACTCTCAACAATCGAGTGCTAAAATACAAAAAGGAGAAACTTAAATAATGAAAATTAAACCTTTGTTTGACAAAGTTGTATTAAAGGCCGCAGTAGCGGAGGAGACCACAAAGTCGGGAATTCTTCTCACCGGAAGCGCAAAGGAAAAGCCTCAGATGTCTGAGGTCGTTGCTGTCGGTCCCGGCGGAATTGTGAACGGCAATGAGGTAGTTATGACCGTTAAGGTTGGCGATAAGGTTATCGTCGGCAAGTACTCGGGTACTGAAGTTAAGATTGACGGAGAAGAGTACTCAATAGTATCTCAGTCGGATATTTTAGCCGTTGTAGAATAAGTTAGAAAGGAAAAATATTATGTCTAAAGAAATAATTTACGGCATGGACGCCAGAGCCGCACTTCTTCGCGGCGTGGATAAGCTTGCCGATACCGTTAAAATTACACTTGGCCCTAAGGGCCGCAACGTGGTGCTCGAGAAGAAATTCGGCGCACCTCTTATCACCAACGATGGTGTTACCATTGCAAAGGAGATCGAGCTTGAGGACGCGGCGGAGAATATGGGCGCAAGCCTTGTTCGCGAGGTTGCAACCAAGACTAACGACGCAGCAGGCGACGGTACTACCACCGCAACTCTTCTTGCTCAGGCTCTCATTCACGAGGGTATGAAGAACGTTACCGCGGGCGCAAATCCTATGGTGCTTCGCAAGGGTATCTTTAAGGCGGTTGACGCTGCCGTTGCCGAGCTTAAGAATCAGGCGAAGAGCGTTTCCGGCTCTGCCGATATTGCAAGAGTAGGCGCAATTTCCGCTTCCGATGATGCTATAGGTCAGCTTATTGCCGACGCTATGGATAAGGTAACAAGCGACGGCGTTATTACCGTTGAGGAGTCAAAGTCTGCTGAGACCTACAGCGAGGTCGTTGAGGGAATGCAGTTTGACCGCGGTTATCTCTCGCCCTATTTCGCAACCGATACAGATAAGATGGAGGCAACTCTTGATGACTGCCTTATCCTCATTACCGATAAGAAGATATCCAATATTCAGGATCTTCTACCTCTTCTTGAGCAGATCGTTCAGTCGGGTAAGAAGCTTCTCATTGTTGCCGAGGACGTAGAGGGCGAGGCTCTCACCACCCTCGTGCTTAATAAGCTTCGCGGTACATTCACCGTCGTTGCGGTTAAGGCTCCCGGCTTTGGCGACAGACGTAAGGAGATGCTCGTTGACATCGCAACCCTCACCGGCGGCGAGGTTATTACAAGCGAGCTTGGACTTGAGCTTAAGGACGTAAATCTCGGTCAGCTCGGCCGCGCAAGACAGGTTAAGGTCAATAAAGAAAACACGATCATCGTAGGCGGCTTTGGCGACAAGATCGCTATTACAGAAAGAGTTGCTCAG
>SVTZ01000079.1 GCA_015063525.1 Oscillospiraceae bacterium | reverse complement strand
CAAAAGCTTTCAATAAGGATAGTAGAAAAAGTAGCCATTTTACAATAGAAAATGGTGGAATTCATCGTTTAGTTGGACTAAATTGGTGACAAATAACCCCTTTTGAAAGTTTTTTGCGGAGCTTTTTTCCAAAAAAGCGACTCGCCGAAGGCATCGCATCCCCTCGCATCCCCTCTCATCGATAAATTGCAATTTATATTTGCCGAATCAATCTTTTATGTAAACCTTATTATTCTCAACGGTGATCTTACCGTCGCAGAAGAGTCTTACCGCCTCGGGAAGTATCTTCCACTCAGCTTCTTCCATAATTCTTCTTTGAAGCGTCTCGGGGGTGTCGTCCTGCTTGACCTCAACCGCCTTTTGGAGCACGATAGGGCCTGCGTCGCACTCGGGGGTCACGATATGTACCGTCGCGCCCGAGACTTTGACACCTTTTTCAAGTGCCGCCTCATGGACGTGAAGTCCGTAAAATCCCTTTCCGCAGAAGGAAGGAATCAGTGCGGGGTGGACATTCAAAATTCTGTTGGGGAACGCCTCGTAGACCTGCTCGTCGAATATTGTCAAAAATCCCGCAAGCACCACAAGGTCAATTCCCTCTGCCGTCATAGTGTCGGCAAGAGCCTTGGAGTAGGACGCTATGCTGTCGTAGTCCTTTCTCGCCAGCACTCTTCCCTCGATTCCCGCATTTGCCGCTCTTTCAAGAGCAAAAACCCCGGGCTTGGATGCAATAACGAGGCTTATTTTTCCGTTTCCAAGCTCGCCTCTCTTCTCTGCATCGATCAACGCCTGAAGATTGGTGCCGCCGCCCGAAACCAATACTGCTATTTTTGTCATTCGAGAATAACTCCTTCTTCACCCTTAACGATAGAACCAATAACGTAAGCCGTCTCGCCATTAGCGGTAAGGATCTCAATCGCCTTATCGACCTCAGCCGCGGGAACAACTACGCTCATACCAACGCCCATATTGTAGGTGTTAAACATATCTCTCTCGGGAACGTTGCCAACCTCTGCGATAAGATCGAAGATAGGAAGCACGCGTACAGCGCTCTTGTCGATCTTCGCGGTAAGTCCCTTGGGAATAGATCTCGGAATGTTCTCATAGAATCCGCCGCCCGTGATGTGGGAAATGCCCTTCACGTCAACCTGCTCCAGGAGAGCAAGAATACTCTTAACGTAGATCTTGGTAGGAGTCAGCAGAGTCTCTGCAATGCTCTTGCCGCCGAGCTTTTCGCAGGGAACGTAAAGCGAATCGGGATTCTTATCGATCTCAAAAACCTTACGGCACAAGGAAAATCCGTTAGAGTGAACACCCGTGGATGCAAGTGCTATAACCACGTCACCCTCCGCCATTCTTGTATTATCAAGTATCTTTTTCTTGTCAACGATACCAACCGCAAAGCCTGCAAGGTCGTAATCCTCCACGGGCATCATACCGGGATGCTCCGCGGTCTCGCCGCCGATAAGTGCCGCGCCCGATTGAACGCAACCCTCGGCAACGCCGCCAACGATAGCCGCGATCTTCTCGGGAATATTCTTTCCGCAAGCGATGTAATCAAGGAAAAAGAGGGGCTTCGCGCCGCAGCAGATAATATCGTTTACGCACATAGCCACAGCATCGATTCCGATGGTGTCGTGCTTGTCCATAAGGATCGCCATTTTGACTTTAGTTCCGCATCCGTCGGTTCCCGAAACAAGCACGGGCTCTTCCATTCCCGCAACAGGAAGACCGAAGCAGCCGCCAAAACCACCGACGTCATCGAGACAACCTTCATTCTTGGTTCTCGCAATGTGCTTTTTCATAAGCTCTACCGCTTTGTAGCCCGCGGTAATGTCAACGCCCGCCGCAGCGTAGCTTTCACTCTTTGAATTGTTATGCATAATATCCTCCATTCTGCCGCCTTGCGGCAACACAAATCATAATCAATGAATTTTGCCATCTGCAAAATTCGCGCGTGAAGCAGTTTAATTTTAACCGCCAAAGGAAACAATCCTCACGCTGTACTCACTTTAGTCTTCTTTTCCCGTCCAGCAATAGGTGCAAATGCTGTCAGCCGGAAGACCAATCGCCTCGATTATACCCTCTACCGACTGAAATTCAAGCGACGCGAACTTAAATTTTTCACAGATAGCCTGGCGAAGCCTTTTGCCTCGCTCGGTAGTTCCGTCGCTGTATTCCGCCATATACTTGACCCCTTCGTCACCTTCAAGCTCGTGGATAACTCGTCTCGCAATAAGCTCCATAGGACTGTTTGCGCGAGAAAAATTCAAATACTTACAGCTATACATAATAGGCGGGCAAGCAGAGCGCATATGCACCGACTTTGCACCGTTTTCGTAAAGAAATTCAACCGTCTCACGAAGCTGTGTGCCTCTGACTATAGAGTCGTCCACGAAAAGCAGATTTTTGCCTTGAATAAGATCGTGAACAGGCACCTGCTTCATCTTTGCAACCCTGTTTCTATCGGTCTGCTTGGCGGGAGTGAAGCTTCTTGGCCACGTGGGCGTGTATTTTATAAAGGGACGGGAGAAAGGCAGATAACTTCCGTTGGAATAGCCGATAGCGTGAGGTGTTCCCGAATCAGGCACACCGCTAACGTAGTCGATACCCTCGCAAAGACCGGCTGCCTTGTCCGCTCTTGCCATTATCTGTCCGTTGCGATAACGCATCGCCTCAACGTTCACACCCTCATACGTCGCAGTGGGATAGCCGTAATAAGACCAAAGGAATGCGCAGATCTTCATCTTTTTGCCGGGAGGCGAAAGCTGCTCTATGCCGTCGGGACTGATCTCAACGATCTCGCCGGGTCCAAGCTCTCGCTCGTCCTCATATCCAAGCTTCTGATACGCAAAGGATTCAAATGTAACAGCGTATCCGTCCTCATTCTTACCGATAAGTATAGGAAGTCTGCCCACCTTGTCTCTGGCGGCAATAAGATGACCGCCATCCTTCAGAATGAGGATCGAAACGGTGCCGTCCACCACGTCGTTGGCGAACCTGATACCCTCCGCAAAGCTGTCCTTTTGGTTGATAAGTGCCGCAACAAGCTCGGTCGAGTTGATCTGACCGCCCGTCATAGCGTTAAAATGCCCCGTAGTATGAGAAAAATACTCATTAAGAATGAAATCCACGTTATTTATAAGTCCTATTGTGGCTATAGCGTAGGTTCCAAGCTTTGATCTGATAAGCAGCGGCTGAGGATCGCTGTCACTTATGGCACCGATTGCGCTTGTGCCGCGCATCTCCTCAAAAACACGCTCAAATTTTGTACGGAACGGCGAATTGGAGATATTGTGTATCTCCCTCTGGAGTCCAAGCTCCTTGTCGTAGACAGCAAGACCGCCGCGTCTTGTTCCGAGATGAGAATGGTAATCGGTTCCGAAGAACACGTCGGCTAAGCACTCTCTCCTCGATGAGATTCCGAAAAATCCTCCCATTGATATACCTCTTTTTATGAAAATTGCGAATTGAAATTACTTATATTTGATTATTTGTTGTACTCCGCCGCGATAGCCGCATCCTTCTCCAAAACAGCGCGCGCATCCGCCTCTCTCTTTGCCACCAACTTCGCATCGAGCTCCGCGTCGGAGAGCGCCAATATCTGTGCCGCCAGAAGAGCCGCGTTTGTAGCACCGTCGATAGCAACGGTAGCAACAGGAATACCCGAAGGCATCATTACGGTTGACAAAAGCGCGTCAAGTCCGTCAAGATTTGTGGACTTGCAAGGAATACCTATAACCGGAAGAGTGGTGTTAGCCGCAACCGCGCCTGCTAAGTGCGCCGCCATACCCGCCGCCGCGATCATAACTCCGAATCCGTTCGCCTTCGCGTTTTTGGTAAATTCCGCCGCCTCAACGGGTGTGCGGTGCGCGGAATAGACGTGAACCTCGTAAGGAATATCAAAAGACGCAAGTGTATCTATTGCCTTCTTAACAACAGGCATATCACTTGCGCTTCCCATAACGATACCGACTTTTTTCATGCTTTTAAGCCTCCAAAGTATAGTAATTATTATTATTTTAACCGAAAATCTGCCGAAATTAAAAAACGGCACACTTATCCCACAGGATGTAAGTGAGCCCAGACGGTCGGCAAATATAGATTTCTGTTCCACCGTGGGTAAATCCACTTAATTCCGTCAGTCGCAGAAATCGCGAAAATTCACAATATAATGATATCACAAACCGATCAAAATGTCAAGTATTTTTTTCTTTCACAGCCGCAAAATTGAGAAATCGGGAAAGACGACAAAAATTTTTTCAAACTTAAGGCTTATGTAGTCATTTTTACCCCATTTTTACCCAAAAATGCGCGGATATTTATCATAATATCTTTTTAATCGGCAACTTATCAAGAATCCATGTTATAAAAATGCCGTTTGCGGCAAAAATATTAGATGAAACTATTGTATTCAAGAAAATCCCCCTCGCGACATGCGCGAGGGGGAAAATTGTCCGTACAGTAGAATTATTCTGTTGCGGGAACTGTGATATTTGTAAGGTTAGATACAACGATCTCAGGACCGTAGTTTGTACATACAACTACCTGAACCGAAACAGTCTTGCCTTCATAACCTGTAAGATCAATAGTTCTCGCTCCGCCGGTAGATGCACCCAAGCCACAGCTTTCTCCGAAGACTCTGCCCAATCCAACATCTCTGATTGCAGTGGTATTATCGGCACCAACGACCAACAACTTACGATCGCTCTTAACTGCCGTACCTGTTGTGCTGTCAATTACGTAGTAGCTGAAATTAGCGCAACCGCCGGGAGTTACACACCAACCGCCTACGGTAACAGACTTAGCATTATTCAATACAGCACCGGTATAATCGATATCAATAGTTGTATCGTGGGTTCTTGCAGCCTTCGCTATATAATTAGCATCGTTCAGCTTAGTATTGGAAGGATCAAAGTTAATTGTGTAGGGGTTCTCTATGCCGGTTACGTTGTACTCCTCTTTGTAAGCCTCAAAGTAAGTCCATGCATCCTCTGCGCTGTTAAAGAATGCAACAAATCCGAGATCTACAGCTGCGCCCTTTTCATGCTCTCTTGCATTAAACGTATCAAGACGGAGAGTATTCAAGCCGCTGGCAGGATCATACAAAGGAGCCAAGCTGGTAAGATCATACACGATATACTGCCACTTGCCAGCCACGGTATCGATTTCCTTGTGCTCACTTCCAGCCCAAGAAGATCCGGATCTGATGAAGATCTGCATTTGTTCCTCAACCTTGTCGTTTCTTCTATAAAGGAACGCAACATGGGAACCAACGTTACTAACAGTACCGTCATTAATCTGTGTAGTTACCTCGCCGGGTATATCCTGTCCCAATTCGATATGAATGTAAGGAATGCCGCCTTCATTGCGAAGTGTTATAGGAGCATTGCTTGTTTTAACGTTCTGAAGCTCATAGGGAGTCCAGAGTCTCAATCCGGATGTTGTTGTAGTGATAACCTGGTAGATTTCATTTCCGCAGTCAGAGCAGTTAGCTGCCAAGCGGAACATATCTCCATCCTTCTTTGCAAACTCGTTGGTGTTACCCGCGTGAGAGCAAGGAATCGTAATGTTATTGAGAACAATGATCGTAACTTCAGTACCGAAATTGGTTGTAGCAACAATTTCAACGTTGATCTTCTTGCCTTCGTAAGCAGTGAAATCAAGAGTAGCCTTGAAGCCTGCACCGTTAGCACACGCGCTGGAATAACCCTTGGGACCGCCTACAGCTTCATAAATATCCACTCTATATCCGGGTGTACCCCAATTTACCAAAGCAGGTTCTGCAACAGTCTCACCGTTTACAGAAACAACTCTGTACTTGTAGGAAGCAACTCCACCGGGAGTACAAAGCCATCCGCCGATAATAAGGGACTTAGGTGTGCTAAGAGTCTTATCAGAGAAATCGATTGCATAGGAAGCATTCTCTGTTGCTTTAGCTCCGCCCAAGAATTTGCCTCCATCGATGGTATTATTACCATCATCAAGGTTCAAATTGAAGGGTGCTCTATTATCGTTAGAATATGCATAGTACTCAGCCGCATTGACGTTATCTACAAATGCAACCTCATCGATCTCGAGATAGCAGCTTCCGTCATATGCAGCAAAGCTACTGATCGCCATACGGAAATATGCCCAAGAATATGTTCCGTCTGCATTAGCTTTAAATGTAGTATTACCGCTCTTAGGAGTAATTACCATATAATGCCAATTGCCGTCTGCATACAACTTATTGCCGAAAATATAGTTTTGACTATCGCCGTTTTTACCTGCAGCTCCAGTCTGTCCGCTTGCCACAGAGCTTGCGAAAGGACTAGATACAGTCATATTATTTCCATTGTTAACAAGTCTGTACTTGATGATCATGTACTTACCTGTAACAGCTTTTCCGTTTCTGTAAGGATAGAAGTAGGGGTCACCGGAACTCTTAGTGGGTGTGTATCTAACAACGTCGCCGTCCTTAACTGCACTTATAAAGTTGTTCTGGGAATCAGCCGCTCCGGCACCAACGTATGCTTCGGATCTGTATACAACGTCGTTTTCATAGGTATGACCGCATACGCACTCGCCCTTGTAAAGCTTAGCGTCGTTGTCCCACTCGATGTCCATAACGGAGTGGTCACATACCTTAGTAATGGTCTCGCCGCAATCAACACATACGCAGGTGATATAGCCCTCGGTATCTGCCTTTACCCACTCGTTAGCGGGATCTGTATGTACACAAGTAACATAGAGGTTGTTAACTACAGCAAGAATAATAACGTTAGGATCTTCGGCTGAACCGGGATTGTTTGCGGGAACAGCACCGATAGTGATGCTTATTGTCTGATCGGCATATGCCTGCATTCCCATAACTTTCAACTTGCCCTGATAGCTTGCATTCTTAAAGGAACCGGTCTTATCAACAATTCCTGCATCTCCGGAAATCGC
>SVTZ01000002.1 GCA_015063525.1 Oscillospiraceae bacterium | reverse complement strand
ACCGTTTCCGAGGACGGCACCGTTTACACCTTCAAGATTCGTGAGGGCGTTAACTGGGTTGACTACCAGGGTAAGGTAATTGAGCCTGTTACTGCTCACAGCTTCGTTGCAGGCTTCCAGCACATGATGGACGCTGCAGGCGGTCTTGAGTACCTCGTTCAGGGCGTAGTTAAGGGTGCTGATGAGTACCTTGCAGGCGATATCACCGATTTCGCTCAGGTTGGTGTAAAGGCAGTTGACGATTACACTCTTCAGTACACTCTTGAGGCTCCCACCTCTTACTTCACCACTATGCTTGGCTACAACGTATTCGCTCCCATCTCCAAGGCATTCTTCGAGTCCAAGGGTGGTGTGTTCGGCGTTGATGCATTTGCAGAGGCTTCTGCTGATGCTGAAAATTATCTCTACGGTACCTCTCACGAGAACATCGCTTACTGCGGTCCCTACCTTGTAAAGAGCGCAGTTGCTGAGAACACTATCGTTTTCGAGGCTAATAACGCATATTGGAACACCGAGAAGGTTCAGATCAAGACTCTCACCTGGAAGTTCCTTGCAGGTAAGAACGCAACCGAAAGCTATGACTTCATGAAGGACGGTACCTTCGCAGGCTCAGGTCTTAACTCAGACGCAGCTGCAAAGGCAAAGGAAGACGGCTGGTTCGATCAGTACGCTTACGTTTCCGGTACCGACGCTACCTCCTTCCCCGTATTCATGAACGTTTACCGTGCACAGTACGGTAACTACAACGACGAGTCCGTAGCTCCCACCACTCTCAGCGATCTCGATAAGGTTAGAGCTAACCTTGCTATGCAGAACAAGAACTTCCGTCTTGCTCTTACAACCTCTCTTGACAGAGGTGCTTACAACGCAACTACCGTTGGCGACGACCTCAAGCTTGCTTCTCTCGTTAACTCCTACACTCCCGGTAACTTCGTTAAGCTTGAAGAAGAAGTAACCGTTAAGATCAACGGCGTTGACAAGACCTATGCAGCAGGTACATTCTACGGTAAGATCATGCAGGATCAGCTTGACGCAGACGGCGTTAAGGTTACCGTTTGGGATCCCACCGCTGACGGCGGCATCGGCGCTTCCTTCGGCTTCGACGGTTGGTACAACGTTGAGTACTGCCGTGAGCTTCTTGCTAAGGCTGTTACCGAGCTCAAGGCTCAGAACGTTGAGATCACCAAGGAGAATCCTCTTAAGCTTGAAATTCCTTACTATGACGTAAGCGATATTTACACCAACCGCGCAGCTGCTCTTGAGCAGTCCATCGAGGCTTCTACCGAAGGTCTCGTTGACATCGTTCTTGTTAAGTGCGGCGGTGAAAATGCTCTTAACTGGTACTACGCTACCTATTATCCTTTGGCAGGAGACGACATGAACTTCAACCTTATGGATAACTCCGGTTGGGGTCCTGACTACGGTGATCCTTCGACATACCTTGACACCATGTTCCTTGGCGGTTACATGCTCAAGTGCATCGGTCTCTATTAATTAACTCTCACGATTTTATAAAAATCGCAGTTTAAACAGCGAGGGGATAGAAATTTCTATCCCCTCTATTGTGCAAATATCATAATTTAAATTTTTTAGCGCAAACTAAACTTAAATTCGCCAATCCTAATTGCGCACGGCGCAATTTTTAAAAATAAATAATTCAGGAATAAATATTATGACAAAATATTTGTTAAAGCGAATAGGTCTCGGCATTTTTTCTGTAGTTGTGGTCGTCGCGCTCGTTATGATGCTTATCTTCACGTTCACAGATCGTGACAGAATATTTGCGGGCGACGGCATCTATACCAAAAAGCAGAACAATGAGCGAGAAGTATACAAGTATTCGCAATGGGAAAAATATGGATATCTCGATTACGTTCAGTACACCGATTATCTGAACGCGCTGGCAAAGTCGGGTGAAATAGACGAGGAAACCCGAGCTGCCGCCACAAAATTTGCGCGTAAGGAAAGCGGAGATTCTGAAATCGTTGCGAAATACGTTAAGCAATTCACCGAGTATTACGAATCGCTCGGTTATAAGGTAGAGCGACTTGACGCAAAAATGCTGACCTCCACTAAGCTGGCGGCAGGCGGAAAGCAGCAGCTCTTTGCCCACAAGGATATTCCCGTTTTCAAGCGTATGCTCTCCTTCTTTGGCAACCTTGTTGTCATTGATAATATTCACAAGGTAGAAGACGACATAGAGAACAGGGGTCTGACCTTCACCTTCTACGACCCCGTATATAACACCGAGCCCGGAACAGGCGAGGTGGTCAAAAAGGTGTTCTCCCCCGCTATTATCGGCAACGGCACGCATCACAAGTATTTACTTTACTGTGATTCAAAGTTCCCCTATATTCATCAGAATCTGATAGGCGTTAATCTTGGTACTTCTTATTCTGTAAACCGTAACGTAGACGTTTTTGATACTATGGTACAGACTCAGGGTGCTTACGTTCAGTCTACTATGACCTATCCCACGGGTCTTACCGAGACGAGCGCTGACGATCTTCACAGCGCGACCTATTCCTCCGCAGGAACGCATCTCTCGACCTCCCTGCTTTCAGACCGTTTCACAGATGATTACACCAACGTATCTCCCTTCCGTCAGAATAAATCCAGAATGGGATATTCCTTTGTTATAGGTGTTATCTCATCGGTGCTTGCATACTGTATAGGTCTTCCTATCGGTATCGTTATGGCGAGAAGAAAGGACAAGCTGCTCGACAAGCTCGGCACGTTCTACATCATCTTTATCATCGCCTGCCCCTCGCTTGCGTACATCTTTATGGTTCAGGCATTGGGACGCGCAGCGGGACTGCCGCACTTTATGGATCTGATGAACGAAACGCCTCTGATGTATATTCTGCCTATCGTATCGCTTGCAATGCCTTCTATTGCAAACCTTATGAAGTGGCTGCGCCGTTATATGATAGACCAGATGAACTCGGACTACGTAAAGTTTGCGCGTTCGGGCGGTCTTACAGAGGGCGAAATATTCAGAAAGCATATCTTTAAGAATGCAGCAATTCCTATTGTACACGGTATCCCCGGCAGCATTCTTTCGGCTCTCGTCGGAGCAATCATTACAGAGAAGATCTACTACGTTCCCGGCGTAGGTAATTTGCTTACCAACGCTATCAACCTTTACGATAATTCGGTAATCGTCGGTCTTACTCTCTTCTACGCACTCATCTCTATTACGGCAATCATTCTCGGCGACATTCTTATGTCTCTGGTTGACCCGAGAATATCCTTTAGTAACAAAGCGAGGTAAATGATATGAATGAAAATTTAATAGATATTTCTGACCTCGGTTTGTCTGAGGAGGAGCTTTTTGCTCACGTTGAAAACAGCGCTGCCGACGCGGAGAAAATCACCGCGCCCAGATATTCCTACTGGCGTTCGGTTCTGCGAGTGTTCTTCAAAAAGAAGATCAACATCGTTATCCTCTCCGCGCTTGCAATTCTGATCTTATTCTCGTTCGTTTATCCTATGTTCTCAAACTACGATGCTACCGCCAACGTTATCGTTGAAAACGGTAAGAATCTTAACCCCTCCGATGCTATGGATAAGTACGGACACAACATCCACTGGATCCTCGGCTCCGGTCCTGCCGGAGAATCGGTATTCGATAAGCTTTGGTCCGGTGCGCGCATTTCGTTGTCCTTTGCATTCATTTGCGCTATTATCAATATGACTATCGGCGTAATTATCGGCGCTATTTGGGGCTTCTCAAAGAAATTCGACATAATTATGACCGAGGTATATAACATTATAGGTAACGTACCCTATATTCTTTTGATATCGGTTGTTGTTATGATCCTTTCTGCAAGCTTTTGGAGCATGGTGTTCGCGCTTACCGTTACAGGATGGCTGGGCATAGCTTACTTCATCAGAACTCAGGTTATTATCATCCGTGACCGCGAGTACAATCTTGCATCCCGCTGTCTCGGTACGTCTAATTTCCGCATTGCACTCAAGAACATTCTTCCCTTCATGGTATCCGTTATAGTTACCTTGGCGGCTACCGAGATCCCCTCGTACATTTCTTACGAGGCGTTCCTCTCCTATATCGGTCTGCAGATGGACGATATGTCCCTGGGTAGAATTATCGAGCGCGCCAGCGCAAGTATGTTCACCCCCGGACGTGAGCTTCAGTTCTGGGCTCCCGTAACGGTTGCATCTATAATTACTGTCGTTCTTTACGTGGTTGGACAAAATCTTGGTGATGCCTCCGACCCCAGAACGCATATGTAAGGAGGGCAACAAATGGAAAATAACAAAAAAGTACTGCTATCCATCAAGGATCTGCATGTAAAATTCCGTGTTCGTGGAAGAATACTTACCGCTATACGCGGCATTTCTCTTGACATTTACGAAAATGAATCCATCGCCATCGTTGGTGAGTCGGGCTCGGGTAAGTCGGTATTTACCAAAACCTTTGCGGGTATGCTCGACGAAAACGGATTTATCAGCGAGGGAGATATTATATTCAGCGACGACGAGTTGGCTGAAACCTACGTTGATTATACCAAATCCAACAAAAAGCTTGTGGCATCTCTCGCCCTCAAGCTTAACAAATTCTCTAAGCTTGAGCTTGGTGCAAAGACATACCAGGAAATCAAAAAGATGGAGTCTGAGGAAAAGGGAAAATACGAGATCTCCGCAGATGAGGAGCAGGAATACAACGAAAAGATTGCAGACCTGAATTTCAAGATGACAGAGATCTTTAACCGCCGTCAGACCATGGATCGCAAGACTGAGAAAAAGGAAATTGCGGAGGCTTCTGCGACAATCGCTGCTTATAGAGATGAAATCAAGCGCATTACTGACGATTTCAACGCCAAGAAAGCAGCTAACAAGGCAGCATACGACAACGACAAGACTGCTATTGAGGCATACCGCAATAAGCTTGAAGTGCTTCGCGAGCAGTACAACCGCGAAATTGCGGGCGAAATTTCAGACGAGACTGTTGAACGCAATTTGAGAATTGCCAAGGAAGTTCACCTTTCTGCAGGAAGATTTAGCTTAATCAGACGTCAAAGATTGATGTATGATCTTATGAAGGCTCTGAAGACTGCTATGACCATCGGTGTGGACCTTAATAATGAATCTGAGCTCAACAAGGTCTTTGATACCATTCTCTTCCGCGTTCGTTACATTGATGAAACCGAAGACCGTCTTCACGGCAGATGCGTTCTGAACCTCGCAAAAATCAAGGACGGCAAGGACTGGACTCAGATCAGAGGCGACCGTATTGCAACCGTCTTCCAGGATCCTATGACCTCTCTTAACCCAATTATCACTATCGGAAAGCAGATTTCCTCCGTAATTATCAAGCATCAGCACTGCAGTGAGATTGAGGCGAGAAAAAGAGCTATCGCAATTATGCACAAGGTTGGTATTCCCAACGCCGAAAAACGCTTTGACGATTATCCCTTCCAGTATTCCGGTGGTATGCGACAGAGAATAGTTATTGCTATTGCTCTTTCCTGCCAACCCAAGATTCTTATTTGCGACGAACCCACCACTGCACTTGACGTTACCATTCAGGCGCAGATTCTCGATCTGCTCAAAAAGCTGCAGAGAGAGTTCAATTACACCATCGTATTCATCACCCATGACCTTGGCGTCGTGGCAAACGTAGCCGACCGAGTAGCCGTGCTTTACGCAGGACAGATAGTTGAAGTCGGAAACGTTTACGACATATTCTACGACCCGCGTCATCCCTATACCTGGGCGCTTCTCTCCTCTCTGCCTCAGTTGGCTGAGAGACATTCCAAGCTCTTCTCGATCGCGGGTACGCCCCCTTCACTTTACAATACTATCGTCGGCGATCCATTTGCGCCGAGAAATCAGTATTGCATGAAGATTGATACCCTCAAGGAGCCCCCTATGTTCCGTGTTTCGGACACTCATTACGCAAAGACCTGGCTTCTCGATCCTCGTTCGCCAAAAGTTGAAAAGCCTGAGGCAATCCAAAACATTCATGAGAAGCTCAGTAACGTGTTTAATATCTAAGAAAGGCAGGTTATGTTTATGAAGTTCAATAAAAACGAAAATGTAAAAATAAAGCACCTGCCTGAACACGGTCCGATAGACGAAGCAGGCAAGGAGATCTTGCTTTCACTCAAAAACGTTGACATCACCTTTGGTAAAGGTGACAAGGCTGTAAGAGCTGTTAAAAACGCATCGTTTGATATTTACAAGGGAGAGACCTTCTCCCTTGTTGGCGAGTCCGGTTCGGGCAAAACCACTATTGGTCGCGCGGTCATCCGCGTAAACCCTTGCGCAAACGGACGTATTTTTTACAAGGGCGTTCCAATTTCGGGAAAAATCCCGAAAAGCCTTGACCGTGAGGTTATCAGAAACATTCAGATGATCTTCCAGGATCCCGCAGCGTCACTGAACGAGCGCGCAACGGTCGATTATATAATCTCCGAGGGACTTTACAATTTCCACCTCTACGAGAATGAGGCAGACAGAGTCGCCAAGGTTGAAAATATGATCGAGGAGGTAGGTCTGCTACGCGAGCATCTCACACGTTATCCCCACGAGTTCTCGGGTGGTCAGCGTCAGAGAATCGGCGTAGCCCGCGCTATGGTTATGGAGCCCGAGCTAGTCGTCGCAGACGAGCCTATTTCGGCTTTGGACGTTTCTATTCGAGCGCAGGTGTTGAATCTGCTCAAGAAGTTCCAAAAAGAGAGACAAACAACATATCTCTTCATTGCTCACGATCTTTCAATAGTTCGCTTCATCTCCGACCGTATTGGAGTTATTTACAAGGGTGATATCGTTGAGATTGCAGATGCGGAGGAACTTTTCAATTTCCCGCTTCACCCCTATACAAGATCTCTTATTTCTGCAATTCCCATTCCTGATCCCGAGTTGGAAAAGCGCAAAAAGCTCTTTGCATATGATCCTTCAATTCACGATTACAGCGAGAGCAAGCCTTCGCTTCAGGATATTGGCCACGGACATTTCGTTTTCGGCAACGAGGCTGAAATTGAGAAATACAAACAAATTCGAAAATCCGGCACCACCCTTAAATCTATTACTATCATGACTGACGAGGAAATGGCGGCCGAGGCTCAGACGAACCAATACGATACCGTGGATGAAAGTGCCATTTTGGATACTCCCATTCACGATACGGGCAACATTCTCTATACCATTGGTGCGTTCATTCCCATTGTTGGAACGATTGCCGGATTTATTGCAGGCGCAATCTTCAAAAAACACAATTATATACGCAATTACAAGGCATGTAAGAAAGGCGCTATAGCCGGGCTTTGCGCTCTTGGCGCGATCATCGGTCTGTTTGGCTTGGCGTTGCTTTGCGCTGTACTATGATATATGATAGAAGATAATGGAATAGTTTCCGATAAAGCTCCGGAGCCCGTTCAACAAAGCGAGCCTCCGGAGAAAAAGGGAATAAATAAAAGAATAATCATAGCGGCGGTGCTGCTCGTTATAGGACTTACCTTTATCGGTATATCAGTTTACAAATGGTTAAGCTACGATGCCGGTTGGACTCGCGTTGAGACGACCACGCCGTCAAGTGAAAGCGTTGCATCAGAGCTGATACTCCTTTACGAGCTTGGCGTATCAGATAGCTCCACCACCTCGGAATATAAATCACTTTCCCTCCTCTATACCGACCTTTGTAGCAAAGCGTACCGTATATTCCATGCGGATTACGGCTTTGAGGGTGTGCATAATCCATATTATATCAACCGCAATATCGGTAAAGAGATAGAGGTTGACTCGGCACTGTATCACGCTTTTGAGCAAATTCAAAGTACAGGAAACAGATTTTTATTTGCCGCGCCTTTTTATACCGAGTATATAAATTTGTTCGCTTCCACGGAGGATTATTCGGCAAGCGAATTTGATCCGTACGTTGATGAGCAGATTGCAGAGTATTTTGCTCAACTCTCCGCATTTACATCAAGCGAGGAGCATGTTAACCTTGAGCTGCTGGGCAATAACAAGGTTAAGCTTGTTGTTTCACCCGAATTTCAGTCCTTTGCGCAGGAGAATGCCATAGATACCTTCATTGATTTCTTCTGGGCTAAAAACGCTTTTATTGTAGACTATATTGCCGATTCGCTTGTAGAAAAAGGCTACGTTTACGGAACCATTTCCGCCTATGACGGATTTATGCGAAACTTCGACATAAGAGAAAACGTCTCCTATTCCTATAATCTCATAGCTCAATATGCAGGCGATGCATATGACGTCGGAAGATATGAATATGTGGGCGAAAACAGCATTGTTTTCCTTCGTTCCTTCAAAACAAACAAATTGGATATGACTTACTATCGCTATGAGGACGGTACGGAACGACACGCTTACGTTGACGTAAATGATGGATTGTGCAAAAACTCGCTCAATACTTTGATTTCATATTCGAGTGATGCTACTTGCGCTGAGGTTCTACTCTCTGTCATACCTATCTACATCAGCAATGCGTTTGAACAAGAAAAACTTACGAGCCTTTCGCGAGACGGCATTTATTCGATTTGGTTTAACGGAACATTGCTTCGTCATAATGAAGAAACTGCGGTTTTTAAGGAACTTTACGACGACGGTAAAACGAAATTCACTGCAGAATTTACAGAATAACGCAAAACGTACAACTTAAAATGAAAGTGCAAAAACAGTATAAAAGCCGATACGGTATAAAGCCCGTATCGGCTTTTTGTCATTTGAGAGAATAATACGTATAGGAAAATTTACATATCTCAAAATCCTATTACGTAGTAATAGGAAAAATCTCAAAAAATATAATTTCAAATAATCTCTTTTTAAGTAGACCTGGAAAGCATAGAAAACAGCCGTTTTCTATGCTTTTTTCTTTGTTTTTTTATATTTTCGGACGAGCAGTGCTCGCCCCTACGGTATTCATCATCCATTGTTTATCTCACCTCATCCGTCAGGCTTTCGCCTGCCACCTTCCCCAACAGGGAAGGCTGCTTTGACGAGCGATGCTCGACCCTACAGTGTATCAATTTCGAATTCCGAATTCCGAATTTATTTAATGCTCTTTCCGTCGGAAAATGCCTGTCCCACCTTCTCACCGAAGCTCCGGTAGGCGTGGCTGACGCTGTCGTAGATTATGGGATCAAGCTTTGCGGCGTCGATCTTACCGTCCGCGTCAAGAATGCTCTCGTCTGCGGAAATATTCAGGATCTCGCCGATGCAGATGCCGTCCTCGTTAAACTTAAGGAGTCTGCACTCAACCGCCATAGGCAGCTCGTCGATAAGGGGCGCGTTGACGAACTCACTCTTCGTCGCGTGGAAGCCCGCGCGGGAGAATTTATCCGGAACGTCGTTTGCCGAAACGATGCCCACGTAGTCGCAGGGCGCGACGGTCTCGCGGGTGGCAAAGCTAAGGGTGAAGGCAGAGGTTTTCTTAATGTTCTCGGTGGTCTTATGATCGTCTGCAAGGCAGACCATCACCAAATTAGTGTCGTAAATACCGCCCCAGGCGGCGTTCATCGCGTTTGGCGTGCCGTCCTCGCCGTAAGTACCGACGATAAGCACAGGCATAGGGTAAAGCCAGGTCTTGGCACCAAAATTCTTGCGCATAAAAGTCTCCTTTTCGTAAAAAATCTTCATTTATATTATATCAAACCGGAAAGGATAATTCAAGGGGGAATTTCGGCATTCTGCCGAATGATGTTTGCCTTCGGCAAATGATGCAGGGCTTTGCCCAATGATGACGCTGACGCGAATGATGTATGGCTACGCCACATTTTATGGCAAACGTCACATCACTGCGACCATCGGGAGCAACATTATTAGAGCTGTGCGAATAACATCACTTTTGCGTAAGCAAAAACATCATTTCTTTTCCAACGCGATGATGAAATAGAAAAAGCCTGCGGATACAGGCTTTTTCGGTTAGTTTTATTTGACTTGCAGAATGTTATTCTACAATAGTAACAGTGTAAGAGGTTTCGGCAACATAGCCGTCTTCACTATATCTAACTCTAATAGTTACGGTATCGCCAACTTGCGCTGCCATTAGATCCTCCTCATAGTCATAGAGATGGCTATATGCAAGAGGGATAGACTCTTCGCTACCGTCGCTGTAAACACATACCAGTCTTGCATCTCTAACGCTGGGCGATCTTCCAACCTTGCAAGTGCTCTTAGGCACGGGACTAAGATAAATGCTTTGTAATGTAGGTGCTGTAAGCGGAACCTCAAGAATCTTTACCATAAATGTAGCGGTGAAGCCCTTGTATTCAACAGTAATAACCTGACTTTCGGTTGGAGCACTACTATCAAAACCATTAATGGTAAAATCTTCTGAATTTTCTTCGTAAGACACATAATATGAAGGTGCTTGATAAACATCGATAGCCAACTTCAAACCGGAATAATCCGCGGTATCGCCCACATAATAGGTTGAACGGTTAGGCGTAGCAGAAATATACATGTTAATTATTTCGTGGTTTTCATCCCCAGAATTGGTATCGCCCTGATTATTATCACCGCCACTGTTTGAGTTGCCATTAGTATTGCCACTTGTAGCAACGCAAATGCAAACAACCGAAATTATGATTACAACAACCGCCACGGCTATGGCTATTATAAATACCTTCTGCTTTTGTGTAAGATTTTCCTCCCACTGAGAAATCTTCTGTTTAAGGCTAAACGAGCTACCCTCGCTGTCAAAGGAAAATGAATCTTTCTTTGCCATAATAAAATTCCTTTTTTAAATAGCATTGTATGTTACTGTGGTGGCATTTCTACCACCACAGTTTTTCTAATTAATTGCCGTAATTTGTATAGTAACCGCTGTAATCAAGAGGATAGCCTGTTGTAGTACCTATGGTATAGGATTCCTGATTATTTACATATGTTATAAGGTTAATCTGACCGTCCAACTCATTGAGATTGAGACCTATTAATCGTAACATACCTTCAAATATATAATTCAGACCAGTCTCTAATGTAGCCTTTTTGTAGTTAAATGTAGGCATATACAGATGACCCAGTGTTTTCTTAGCACATATGGCAGAACCGGCTACATCACGTTCATCCTTTATTACAAGATTATGCCTAATATATGTGGAGTAATTATATCCTGAATCAATTTTGCCGTCTCCATCTTTGTCAAATTTATAAGCATCTTTGTAAGGATCTGCAAGGTTATCATCAAACTCTTCCGGATTCACAATAATACAAATTATACCCATATTTACGTATTGCTTTGCGCCCCATCCTGATCCTACGGTATGCACATATGTCTCCATGCTACTAAACAGGCTGGTTTCGTATAAATATGGGAAAACAGCACCCATATCAAAGCCCATAACGGTAGGCATCGTTGCTTTCTGGCCTTTTTCAACCCAGTTAAATTGATCAAGATATCCCTTGAGAGTAATGGGGTTGTTCTTCTTGGCTGCCGTTCCATCATCTCTCAGTGCAGTCATCTCAATTACGATGCCCATGCCAAGAACTTTTCTTGTTGTCTTTTTCCAAGCTCCATCTTGTACACCAAACGTATTTTCGGTACCGTTCTGATCCTGAATGGTAGTAACATCTTCCAAGGTAAGCGTTCCGGTTACGAGCTGAAGGTTAGCGTAATTACCTGCATGAAGAGTAGTGTTTGTAATTGATACACTACCACCATATCCACCATCTGCAGCGACAGGCTGACGGAAGCCTTTGATATATGAGTTATTTATCTTCGATCCATTTTCTGCTACAATACCAGACACGTCATATCCGTGATTTGCATTTTCGTAATCAAGCTCGGGATAAATAGGACCGTTAATATATACATTATCAACTGTACCACCACTCACCTTAATAAAATAATCATCTCTTGTTCCGGTGGCAACCGACTTATAGTTTTGAGCAGTAATCTTGTATCCATTACCGTAAAGAGTCTTATCGCCGAGTACGATTTTATCAGCATTTGTAACCGAGGAAATATCTTTCTGAATTACAATATCAGTTGTGTGAGTAATAATATTTCCGTCCTTATCCTTTGCAACAAGTCCACTAATATCTGTTACATTAAGAGCGTCCTTAACAACGCTGAACTTAACAATAGTGGAAACACTACCGTCGCTGGGGATAATCTCGATATATGCCTCTAAAGTCTTACCATCGGTAGAGGTATTTACATCTTCATAATCAAACTGAAGAACAACATTCTCCCAATCGTTAGCTGTAACATTGAAGGAATCCTTTTCAACTAAATTATCACCCTCGAGTGTGTACTTACCGTCTGCATCTACGTTAACCTTAACCGTAAGATTCAGCTTATCGTTATAATCAACGTCATCATCAGGATCGTTATTTGCGAGATACATGGGATAAAGTTGCCCGGTTCCACCTACTCTATCGTAAATGTTGATGATTGCATCCTTATCTGCTGTAAACTTGGATGTATCAATGTTATAAAGGTCAGAAAGCTTGATTACGTTTCCGCTTCCGATATAGTACTGACGATCTTCGGTACGCTCGTGATGGAAATCGGTCTTAAAAATTGCTGCAGACATATCAGCCATTGTTGCAGTTATTGATGCCTCGAGGTAATTATCAACCTTGAGAACAAAGGTCTGGTCTCCACCAATGAGATTGCCATCACTATCCTCAGTAGTCTGATAAATAAGCTTGTTATCCTGAGATGAGCAACGGAAATAAGTGTTTTCATCTATGCTAAGCTGAGGCTTGATTCCAAGAATAGCAACAACATCATTAGGTGCCGTGGGGTTGGTAATAGAGGTGCTGTCCTTAGTGTAGGTTGCAACAACAGTTGTCTGATAGGATGTAAGCTCGCCATTGAAAGGAAGGGAGATTGCATGACTGTCTGCTGCAAAATCAATAGTCTTATCGGTAAATGTAGTAATAATCGTCACGGTAGCTGTGAGAGGCTTTACTACAACAACCTTTGCAGTTTCAATACGCACCTCGTCATTAACATTAAGAGCCTTGGCCTGAACTGTAATCTCGCAAACGTTGTTTACAAATGTAGCTGTTTCAAGATTAACAATACCGGTCTTAGGATCAATTGTAACTGTGCCATAATCGCCCGGAAGAACAGACCATTCCTGAACCTTGTTAGATGACTGGGCCGCGTTCTCAGCATTTACAGCGTTTAAGCGAAGTGTACCGTTTCTATATGCAACGTAGATGATCTTCTCTTCACCGCTGCCGGTGTGGTTGACAACACCGTTATTATTGTAGCCGATTTCAAACTCTGCGAAAGGTAGCTTTACAACAAGGTCTGCTACATACTCACCAGCAGTTGTATAAAGCTTGTCAGTATTTTCACCATTAAGATCTCCAACCATGTAGGTTGCATCGCCAACCTTAATGGTAGCGTTTGTTGCCGCGGGAGAGAAGGAGTTTACAATACTGTTAACAGAAGGCATAAGGATTACAACGTTAGAATCCTCGGCATAATCAAGCGCTCCCTCAGAAACATACTCAATGTTAGAGGGAATGCCAAATTCGCCCGAAGGAACAGGAACCTCGTCAGACTCAACAAGCGTAGTTCTGTTGTCGGCATACTTGTGGAATGTAGCACCAAGGAAGGTAGCAGACGCGGAAATATACTCCCGATTTGCATTTGCCGTGAAGAATGCGCCCGCCTCGGTTCTGATTGTTGTCGTTGCAAGCTTTGCAAGTACAAGGTCAGCAATATCCTTATAATTATGAGCATCTGCTACTGCAGAAAGTGTTGTAAACAATCTGGTGTAGTCACTCGCGGTTGCAAGCTCATCAATAAAGCTGAATACATCGTATTTAATGTCTGCAGTGCTGAATTCAGCAGAGAGAACACCTGCGTCAATGAGGTAGTAACCAGACCCCTTAATATCGCGGAAGCTTGTATTTGCTGTTCCGGCAATACGAGCCATAGGTGCCGGAATATTTTCAATTTTATCAACAATTATAGTCTGAGTTTCCATTTCAAACCAGAAATGGTAGCCGTCACCAAGCGCCTTAGGAACAAGCTTTGTTCCGTCAGGGTCAACCTTTGCAAGTACCTTTACAAGACCTGCCTCGTCGGTAATTTCGCCGTCAATACTATGTAAGCGAAGCTGCGTCGTAAGTGTGGCTGCCACAGATTGGTCGGCTGACTTATTTGCATTTCCGATTATGCCGGCAAACGTCGGAATCAATACCGCAGCAAGTATTCCTATTACTGCAATAACGATTACGAGCTCGACGATCGTAAAGGCCTTTCTGTTTTGTTTCTTCATAAGTTTTTCTCCTTTATGAATTTTATTTTAATAAATATCTTTACTAAGCATAATAAAAAAAATAGATAGTTATTTATTATAATTATAACTTATAAGTCGTTATTTGTCAAGGTTTTTTAGTAAATATGTTTACTAATTTTAGGTTAAGCAGGATATCGGAGTCATAATTGGTAAATATAGGTAAGCATCAACCCTTTGCACCAATAAAAACAATTGCTTTAATACCTATGCTTCTTTTGAGCATTTTTTGTACTACCCCCGCCCCGCAAAGAGAAGTTTTTTTAGCAAAAAAAAGAAAGCGCGAAGGCTTTCTCTTCATTAAGTAAGTTGTATATAATAGATTTCTGTACCACGCTTTTATAATCACTCACTTACCAAATTATTGATGGGTATTATACAGATAAACCTTCGCATCGAAGGTCTAATTATGCGGGTTGGCTTATAGCCAAAACACACAAATTTTTGCTCTTCTCGCAGAGGGTCCGGACAGGCTGTTTAGCTCCGATTTTGAAGGATTTTGACCTAAGAATGCAAAGTAATGTTGTCATTTTAGCTCTAAAATTGCGTTTTTTGCTTCTACCGACGTACATCAATCACATCAAAATCGGTGCGGGTAATGGCGGCTATGAGACGGTCGTATATGAAGGCGAAAATTATCCTACATCCGCTTAACCGCCGCCGTAAACGCAGACGGGGACACAGAGCTTTCTATCGCAAGTTATACACCCGGAGCTCAGGTATCAGTGTAATTGACACATTACAAATTTTTCCTATAAAATTTTTGATTTATACATTTTTCCGCGTTAATCAACCTTATTTCGTCAACAATTAACCAATACTTTCTACAAAATTCCTTAGTATTTGTGCATCATCCCCAAAATAATTGGTAATTTTGGTATATTTTTTTTGAAAATAAGGGTTGATTTTGCTATTTCTTTATGTTAAAATATTCTTGCACGAGTATGTACTCTTATTATACGTGCGCGAAAAAAGTGCACGCTCAGCATTGTTATTTGAATTTACGAGTCGGCGTGACTATAAAAAGGCGATCACTTTCGATCGAAGAAAATTTATAAAATGAACAACGATTTACAAAGAGCAGATTTCTGGAAACGCATTTCAGCGTTTCTTTTCGATTTCATTATTATTGGAATCGTAATCGTCGGAGTTGCGTGGGCGCTTTCCGCTGCGCTGAGGTTTGACGATTTCAAAAACCATCTTGACGCCTGCGATAAGGCGTACGAAGAGGAATTCGGCATCGATTTTGACATCACCGCCGAAGAATTTGAAAAGCTAACCGATGAGGAGAGGCAGAAGTACGACGAAGCTTCCAAAAAGCTTATGACCGACGACGTGAGATATTATTACTACAGCATGACGGTAAATCTTATGCTTATTATAGTGATTATCAGCGTGCTAGTCGGACATCTTCTAATTGAGCTGATCGTTCCGCTGATATTAGGAAATGGACAAACTCTCGGTAAGAAGATTTTCGGCATTGCAGTAATGCGATCCGACGGAGTTAAGGTAACGGCATTTCAGATGTTCGTACGTGCCATTCTCGGAAAATGCACCGTGGAGACTCTTATTCCCGTACTTGTTGTAATTATGATCATTTCCAACGTTACCGGTGTTTTAGGACTTGTCGTTCTTTTTGCTTTGGTTCTTGCACAGTGTATCCTGCTCATAGTAACCAAGGCGAGAACGCCTATTCACGATCTGATGGCAGTAACCGTAACGGTTGATATAGCAAGCCAGAGAATATTCGACACGGCAGAGGATCTTCTCGAATACAAAAAGAAGCGGCAGGCAGAAATAGCGGCAAAGTCCGATTATTAAGAAGTTAGTTTTAAACAACATAAATAAAAAAACGAAAGGAAGATTCCATGAAAGTTGAGTTGCAAAATCTAACAAAAATCTTCCCCAGTAGGAACAAGAAGTCCGGAGAAGAGGTAATAGCTGTAAACAACTTTACCTTTACCATTCCCGACGGCCAGCTCGTCGGTCTTCTCGGTCCTTCCGGATGCGGTAAGTCCACCACTCTTTATATGATAAGTGGCCTTCAGCAGCCTACAGGCGGAAAAATCTTCTTTGGAGACGAGGATGTAACAGAGCTCTCTCCCGAGAACAGAGGTATTGGTCTGGTATTCCAGAACTATGCGCTTTACCCTCATATGACCGTAAAGCAGAACATTATGTTCCCTCTCCAAAACCTCAAGGGCGAGGACAAAATGACCAAGGACCAGATGATCGAAAGAGCTTACGAGGCTGCAAAGCTCGTACAGATCGACGAGCTTATGGACAGAAAGCCCAGCGAGCTTTCCGGCGGTCAGCAGCAGAGAGTTGCTATTGCAAGAGCTCTCGTAAAAATGCCCAGAGTTCTTCTTCTCGACGAGCCCCTCTCCAATCTCGACGCGCGTCTGCGTCTTCAGACCCGTGAGGAGATCAGAAGAATTCAGAGAGAGACAGGAATCACCACCGTGTTTGTAACTCACGACCAGGAAGAGGCTATGTCCATTTCTGACATCATAGTCGTTATGAAGCTTGGTGTGGTTCAACAGATCGGTAAACCCCAAGAGGTTTACGACGACCCCACCAATCTTTTTGTTGCCAAGTTCCTTGGTACTCCTCCCATCAACGTGTTTGACGGCGAGGTTAAGGGTGGCAAGCTTTACATCGGCGAGAGTGCGATTATTGATGTTCCCGGAGTAGACGACCGCAAGGTTATCGTAGGTGTCCGTCCCGAGGGCTTCATTCCTGATGCAAATGGTGCACTAACCTGTAAGCTTAACAACGTTGAGGTAATGGGACGTGACGTTTCGGTGGTTTCTGCCAACAGCGCATCTCTCAATCCCGTTGTTCGCTCAATCATCGACGCAGACTACAAGATCAACAAGAACGCCGAGTACGTCAGCTTCTCCCTCAAGGCACACAAGGTATTCCTCTTTGACGCAGAAACCGAAGAAAGAATCAGGTTTGAGGTGAAGTAAAATGGCAGAAAAGAAACAAAACATTTTCGTGTGGTTTGTTGAGATTTTCTGTAAGCAGTGGATTTGGAAGGGCTTCTTCGTAAACCTTGTTTACAAGAAATTCGACAAATGGAAGGCTTGGATCTACCTGGCTCCGACGCTTGTTTTGCTTGCTATATTTACTATTTGGCCTATCTTCAATACTGTCAAAATGGCGTTTACCGTATATTGGGATCCCGAGGCTCCCATTTATGAGTATGATGAAAACGGCGAGATCGTTTACGACGACGACACCGGTAAACTTGCCATCGACGGCTACGGAATGTACAAGGGATACAGCATAATTCTTGATATAGCAGGAGAAACCGATTTCGAATTTGGCTTTAACAACTTCAAAGAAATTCTTAATTACGACGGATTCTTCCGGATAATGCAGAATACCATAATTCTTTGCGTTGCGACGGTTCCAATCTCAACATTCTTAGCGCTTTTGATTGCCGTTTGTCTTAACGCGATCAAGCCACTTAGAAGATTCCTTCAGACTATTTTCTTTATGCCCTACGTTACCAACTCGATAGCGATAGGCATGGTATTCGCCGCGATGTTCAATATCGTCGGCGTAAATGAGCACAACCTTGATTTAAGTAAGTCTCTCGGTATTATAAATAATATTTTAGGAGTATTCGGCGTTGATCCTGTCAACTGGATCAACCAGGGATCTGGCTATTGGGCTAATATAGCCGTTATGATCATCTACATTGTCTGGAACGCACTTCCCTTCAAGATTCTCATTCTTCTCGGAGGACTTCAGAGCGTTAACAAGCAGTACTACGAGGCGGCGAAGATCGACTCTACTCCCCCATGGAGAGTTTTCACCAGAATCACCGTTCCGCTTCTCTCGCCTATGATTACCTACGTTGTTATTACGGGCTTCATCGGCGGATTCAAGGAATATACCAGTATCGTAGGTATCTTCGGTGAGACTATGCAGCCTCCCGGAGCAGAGATCGGTACTCCTCGTCTTCAGACGATGGTCGGTTACATCTACGACAAGCTTGGAGATTCCGAGGGTATTGCATCCGCAGCGGCAATTCTTCTCTTCATTCTTATCTTTGCGGTTACTCTTGTTAACCTCAGAGTAAGTAAGAAGAATACTCATTATTAATAAGGAGGTATTCTGAAATGTCTGAATCTAAAATTGTCACGATGAAAGAAAAAGATATGAAGAAGGTTGCCTCCGCCCAAAAGGTTATGGGAGTTTTAGGTAAGGTTTTTCTTTACCTCTTTCTTTGCGTCATGGCACTCATAGTAGTCTTTCCCTTCTATTGGATGATCATATCCTCTCTTAAGACCGTTCCCGAGTACGAGCAGGCAATTCCTACGCTCTTCCCCGAGACGATCGTTTGGTCTAACTACTCCGAGGCGATCAAGACCGCTAACCTTTACAATCTCTTCAAGAACACCGTTATCGTCGGTGTTGTGTCCACCATTCTCTCTCTTGTAATCACCGTAATCACGGCGTTCGTATTTGCAAGACTTGAATTTAAGGGCAGAGACGCGCTATTCGCGCTTCTGCTCGCAACGATGATGATCCCCGGTGAGCTCTTCACCATCACCAACTACGTAACAGTTACCGAATGGGGTTGGGTCGGTGCTGGCGTTACTCCCTTCGAGGGATATGCGGTGCTTATTGTGCCCTTCCTCGTCAGCGTATTCTACATTTATCTGTTAAGGCAGAACTTTATGCAGATACCTAACGAGCTGTACCTGGCCGCTAAGGTTGACGGTACTAAGGATCTTAAATACCTTTGGAAGGTTATGATCCCTCTTGCGCTTCCCACCCTCATTTCAATCACTATCCTTAAGATGATGGGAGCGTGGAACTCCTACGTGTGGCCCAGACTCGTTACTACCAAGGAATATCACCTGATCACTAACGGTCTGCGTACCGCGTTTCAGGATGCAAACACCGGAAATGCAAACATTCCCCAGCAGATGGCAGCAGTAACGCTGGTATCTATTCCTCTCTTCCTTGTATTCATCTTCCTTCGTAAGTACATTATGAAGGGCGTATCCAGATCGGGTATCAAGGGCTAATTCAATTTTGTTTTAAAATGACTAAGGTCTTTTAAAAAAATAAAAATAAAAAGGATGGAAAACAAAAAATGAAGAAGATTATTGCACTCCTTCTCCTCGTCGTTATGTGCTTCACTATGGTTGCATGTGTCGGCGGCAATACTCCTACCCCAAACCCTCCCGCAGGTAACGGCGGCAACGGCGGTGAACAGGGAGGTAACGGCAACAACGGCGGCGGAGAAACTCCTGCTCCCGAAAAGGTTCGCTACGATGTTCCCGAGATTGGATATGACGGCAGTGAGGTTGAGATCACCTTTTCTCACACCATGGGCGAAAATCTCCGCGCTGAGCTTGATATGGCTATCGCGCGCTTCAATGAGCTCTTCCCCAACATCACCGTAACTCATACCCAGATCGGTGGTTACAACGAAGTTCGCGATCAGATAAAGAATGAACTTGCAGGCGGCAACCAGCCCAACATCGCTTACTGCTATCCCGACCACGTTGCTCTCTACAATCTCTCCAAGAAGGTTGTTCCCCTTGACAACTTCATTGAGAGCAAGATCGTGGTTAACAGAGAAGACGGCACTACCGAAATTCTCGGTCTCACCGACGAACAGGTAGCTGATTTCATCCCCGGTTACTACAAAGAGGGTACCGTATTTGATGCGGCAGGCACTATGTACACTATGCCTATGTCTAAGTCTACTGAGGTTCTCTACTACAACAAGACCTTCTTCGATCAGCACGACATCAAGGCTCCCACCACTTGGGCAGAAATGGAAGCAGTTTGTGCACAGATCCAGGAAATTCTTAAAAACGACAACAATCCCGATAACGACACCAATAAGATTCTTGGCTACGACTCCGAGTCCAACTGGTTCATCACCATGTGCGAGCAGTATGGCTCCAACTACACCTCTACTGATAAGGACAACCACTTCCTCTTCAACAACAAGACGAACAGAGACTTCGTTAAGATGTTCAGAGGATGGTACGAGAAGGGTTACGTAACCACTCAGGAGCTTTACGGTGCATACACATCCGGTCTCTTCACTGAGCTTGATCCCACCAAGCCCAACATCTATATGTGTATCGGTTCTACCGGTGGTGCTCAGCACCAGGCCCCCCTTGCTAAGGACGGCCAGCAGACCTTCGAGGTTGGTATCGCTCCCCTTCCTCAGGTAGATCCAGAGAACCCCAAAGCTATCTCCCAGGGTCCCTCTCTCTGCATCTTCGACCAGGACAACAAGCAGGAAGTAGTTGCTTCTTGGCTCTTCGTTAAGTTCATTACTACCGATGCTGAATTCCAAGCTTCATTCTCTAAGGTTTCCGGTTACATGCCCGTAATCAAGTCGGTTATGGATATTTCTGTATACTCTGATTGGATCAACTCTGCTAACGGCAACTCCAAGGACGGCGTTATTGCTCTTGCTACCAAGATTGCTCTTGAGAATACCGAATATTACTTTGTATCTCCCGCATTCAACGGCTCCTCTAAAGCGCGTGACCAGGTTGGTGAGCTTATTAAGTACTGCTTCCAGACTCCTCTTGCAGGTTCCGGATTCGAAACCGTTGACGAACTTATTCTTGACGCGTTCAAGAAGGCAATCAACGAGTGCCTTGCAGACATTTAAGACTGCTTAAATGCTTACACATCCAGTACTTACTTTAAATATTTATAGTAAAATGAAGATTATGAACAAGTTATCAAGATTATTGACACTGCTTGCCGTAATCGCAATGCTCGTAGGCTGCCTCGCAGCCTGCGAGCTGATAATGCCCGGACAGGGTGGTGGCGACACTACCTGCACCGAGCACGTTGACGCAAACAGCGACCTTGTTTGCGACAATTGTAGCGCAAAGCTCGAATCTCCACATGAGCACACCTTCGTAGAAGGCAAGTGCGAGTGTGGTGAAGAGGATCCCGACTACGCTCCTCACGTACATAACTTCTACTACGGTACTTGTGCCTGCGGAGAAGTTGATCCCAATTTCGAGCCTATCGATTACGCAAGTCAGGTTAAGTTCGATCCGAAGTCCGGTAAGGCTTGGGCTGAGGTTGAAGTAAAGTCTTACATTGACGGTGACACCACCCACTTCTACATTGACAAGGAGTATATTTCTGAAGGATTCCTTAAAGCAAGATATCTTGGCATCAATACACCGGAGTCCACAGGCGTTATCGAGCCCTGGGGCAAGAAGGCTTCCAACTATACCAAGAGCAGACTTCTTGAGGCTACCTCCATTATCGTAGAGTCTGATACCGCTACCTGGAACCTTGACTCCACAGGTGATAGATATCTCGTTTGGGTTTGGTACAGAACCTCCGAGAATGAGGAGTATAGAAACCTTAACCTTGAGATCCTTCAGCAGGGTCTTGCATACGGTTCTAATGTTTCCTCCAACACCTACGGTTATTACGCGCTTTCTTCCCTTAACCAGGCAAAGGCGCTGAAGTATCACGTATTCTCAAAGGAAAAGGACCCCGATTTCTACTACGGCGGAGCTATTGAGGTTTCGCTCAAGGAGCTTAAGGCTAACACCTATTGGGATGATGAAAAGGGTAAACACCAGAACAAATACGAGGGTAAGCTCGTTAAGTTTGAGGGTGTTGTTGCAAAGCAGGTTGGACCTACTATATACATTGAAGAATACGATGCCGAGCATGATATGTACTTCGGTATGCAGATTTTCTGCGGTTACGGTTATCCTAAGATGAATGAATTCCAGATCGGAAACCGTATGTCCATAGTAGGTACTCTCCAGTACTATGAACTTGGCGGAACATACCAGATTTCCAACCTTAAATACAAAACGCTTGATCCCAACTGGGAAGGCGGATGCCGCGTTCTCAGCACAGGTCACTCTGCATCCTTTGGTGAAATTGATGCCGGCACTATTATGAACGGTTCTATTACGCTTGACGTTATCACCGAAATACAGGATGAAAATGGCGAAATTATTGACACAACCATTACTGAGAAAATCTTTGATTACGGTGAGCTTGCTCATTACAGCTCGGTTACCGTAAAGAATCTTACCGTTAAAAGCGTTTGGACTACACAATCCGATACCGACTCCGACGGTGCCCTTACTATTACCTGTGAGGACGAGAACGGAGTCAGGATTAAAATCCGCACGGCAGAAAAGCTTATACACAACGATAACCTTACCGTTGTTGAGAAGAGCGATTTCCCTGCCGGTACTGTGATTTCGGTTAAAGGTATTATCGACTCCTATAACGGTGAGTATCAGATCAAGGTATTCAGTATTAACGATTTCACATTTGAATAATCAGAACGTTTATTAAACCCACTGCCCCTTTTGGGGTGGTTCATGAATTAGTTTACCAAAATTAAATAATAAAAAGGAGCTAAAAACATGAAAAGAATTTTGACCTTAATTCTCGTTCTTGCTCTCGCTCTCACCGTGCTTGCAAGCTGCGATCAGCTCAGCCAGATCATTCCAGGTCTTGGCGGCGATGAAACATGCACCGAGCATGTTGACGAAGACAGCAACTATGTTTGTGACAACTGCGGAGCTGAGCTTGAAAAGCCCCACGATCACAACTTTGTTGAAGGCGAGTGCGCGTGCGGCGAAAAGGATCCCGACTACGTTCCCGAACCCGAGGTTGATGAGGATCTACAGGCAGCAGCCGATTACATCCGTCAGATGTACAAGGATGATCCCAAGGCTACCAGCTCGGATTACTCCCTCATTGGTTCTGCATTCGGATACGCTATTACCTGGACCGTTGACTCCGAGGAGATCCAGGTCGTAGTTAATGAGGACGGATCTGTTACTATCGACGTTCCCAACGAAGAAGGTGAGCCCTATAGCGACATTACTTACGTTCTTACTGCTACCATCTCTAATGAAGATGGCGACACTCTTTCCAAGTCCTTTGAGCACGTTGTTCCCAAGTTCAAGGTTAACACCTGGGAAGAATATATGGCAGCTAAGGAAGGCGACAACCTTATCGTTGACGGTATTGTTGTAGCCATCAACTCCAAGTCCCTTGGCAACACCAGAAACCATCTCTTCCTTATGGATGCTACCGGTTGCGGCGGTTACTACTCCTACCAGATGGATGTAGATCCCGTTGCTGAACTTGGCATTGAGGTTGGTATGACCGTTCGCGTTACCGGTCCTGCTGCTCCCTACGATCCGATGATGGAGATCAAGGGCGGTACTGCTAAGATTATTGACGAAACCATCAAGAAATTTGATTACATTGATATCACCGAGAAGTTTGTTAAGGATGCTAACTTTGCAGAGTTCGTAGCTCTTCCCGTTGTTATCAAGGGTGTTACTCTTGGCGGTCAAGAGCTTGAAACCGCTTCATCCCAGTATCTCTTCTTCACTGTTAACGGTGTTGAGTCTTACGTAAGAACCTACGTTACCGACTTCCCCACCACTCTTAAGACTGAAGATAAGGCTACCATCGACGCTCTTCATGCAGCTAACTATGGTAACACCGCTGACGTTTACGGTATCTTCATTATGTATGGAAAAGTTCCTTACATTATTCCCACCGCTGTAGATTGCTTCAACAACATTCAGACTCCCGAGAGAACCGATGCTGAGAAGCTTGAACTTGAGCTTGGCGCTATCAACATTGCTTCCAAGTTCACCTCCGACACAGTTATCGATCTTCCTGTTGTAGGAACCACTTATGACAGTGTAGTTATTTCTTGGACTTCCGATAACGATGCAATCGTTATTGCAGACGGCAAGGCTACCATCGTTATTCCTAATGATGAAGTTACTGTTAAGCTTACCGCTACTCTTACCCTTGGCGATGCTACCACAACCAAGGAATTCGAGATTAAGCTTTCCAAGTCTATAACTTCCATCGTTGACGCTATTGCAATCGGCGCGGCAAAGGATCATAACACCTATACCGAAGATAAGTACATGATCGCAGGTATCATCAAGGAAGTTTATAACTCCACTTACGGCAACCTTTATCTCGTTGACGCTTACGGTAACGAGATCACCGTTTACGGTACATATAGTGCAGACGGTTCAGCAAGATACGATGCAATGACCGACGCTCCCGTAGCAGGCGATTACGTTGTAATCCTTGGCGTTCTTGGCCAGTACAATGGCACAGCACAGATGAAGAATGGTTGGATCCTTTCTTCCAACGGCTCTCTCTCCATTCCTGAGGCTAGCGAAATGGGCGCGGCAAAGGAACACAACACCTACACCGAAGAAAAGTATCTCGTAACCGGTACTGTTTCCGAAGTTTCTAACACTACTTACGGTAACCTTTACATCACTGATGCTGAGGGCAACAAAATTTACATCTATGGTCTTTACGATGAAACCGGTAAGGTTAGATATGACGCTCTTACTACTGCTCCCGCAGTTGGCGACACCATCACTGTTCTTTCTATAGTTGGTCAGTACAATGGCACTGCTCAGCTTAAAAACGCTTGGCTCGTTTCTCACACCGTAGCTTCCAGCGAAGGCGAAGGTGAAGGCGAGGGCGAAGGCGAGACCAGCGGTAGCACCTATGTTAAGATTACCAGCGCAGATCAGTTCACCAGCGGCAAGTACGTTATCGTAGTTGAGAACGGTTATGCTCCATCCTATGTAGATGGCACTTGGATTCTCGCTACACAGCCTGTTATTTCTGACAACACTATCTCCGGTGCAGCTGATGCTAATTGGACAATCACTGTTAACGGTTCTTCTGCAACCCTTGCAGACAAGAATGGCGTGTACATTGCTCCTAAGGGCGGCAACAACAACGGTATTGCTACAGGCACCGCTTATAACTGGGCTTGGACTCTTAACGAGGACGGTACATTCACATTCACAGGCACAGGTGCTGATACTGTAATTCTTGCATTCAATACCGATTCTCAGTACCTCAAGTTCCGTGGCTATAAGTCAAGCACTGTATCCAGCTATCCCAGCTCCTATCCCTCCAACTTTACTGTTTACAAGCTTGTTGAAAACTAATAGTATTTAACATAACACTATTGAACCGCACCCTTCGGGGTGCGGTTTTCTTTTTTGTTCGTGTTCCCCACCTATTGTTTTTTATATAAATGATTATTTCATCTATATAATAAAGGTAAGGAAAATGTTGAATATCGTTTTCTGTTGTGATATAATGTTAATGTAGAAAATTGCGCAAATGAGGTTTTTATGAAGCGTTTCAGTAAAATTACAGCAGCAATAATAATAGTATTCGTCCTGCTTTTCAACACAGTATCCTGCGATATTCTCCCAAATATTAACCTCGGCGGAGGCGGTGAAGCTAACCCGCCTGACGATAAGTCATTTTACATAGACGAAGAGAGCACAATCAATCTTATGGTCGGTGAGACTGTAAGTCTTACGATTATACGCTCCGACGAGGCGGAGGGCGAGGTTGTCTGGACAAGTAGCAGTAGCTGTGCTTCGGTTGAAGACGGCGTTGTTACAGCTCTGGCTGAAGGTACAGCCGTAATTAAGGCAGCTCTTGGTGACAAGGTTGACAGAGTTACAGTAAAGGTTACAGCGGATACCGACACCGAAATCGGCGGAGACGGTGAGAATGACACTGAAAACAGTGAAAACGACACCGAAAATGGTGGAAACAGCGATGCTGATGAAGAGGACGAGTACGTTTTCGGCTTGGAATATCCATGCATCACGGTTGCAAAGGCGCTGGAACTTGCCGAGAGATACACAAGCTCTGCGTCTTCTGAAAAATACTATATCGTAGCCACAATTTCCGAAATTGAGAGTCTTAGAAACGGCGAAATGACAATTTTTGACGAAACCGGCTCTATTTACGTTTACAGAAGCACATACATTAACGGCACGAGTCTTTCTTCAAGCGATCTTTCAGTAGGTGATATGCTTATTATCAGCGGAACTCTGAGAAATTACAGAGGCACGCTTGAAATCGAGCGCGGAAAGATAATTAATTACTATACACCCGGCATTGATACCCCCACAAAGCCCGATCAGGGAGATGGTGGCGACTCGGATAACGGTGAAGAAGGTGAAAATAGCAGCGGCTCTGGTGAGAACGTTACCAATCCGGGCACAGACGATCCCGTGACTAGCGACCCTTACGCAGACGTTGACGTTAAAGAGTTCTACGCCAATTACACTCCTGCGATAAGCTATATGGACGCCTATTACAGAACTCAGCACGGTCTTATGTCAGGAAGCATCGCGGAGCAGGATCAGCGGCCTACGATATCGGCATATCAGCCAAAATCAGACGGTAAATTTATTAGAAACAACATCTATATATTCTCCGAGGACAAAAACACCTACTACGTTGTGGACTGCTACGGCGAGATTACCTCCGAGATATACAAGGGTGGTGCTTACGTTATTCTTGAAGAGGTTGCGGCATACGTATTCGCCTTTGGCGAGCCTCCCGCAAACCAATCCTATTCCAAAAACACAGAGCCGACCGAAAGTCCTTGGGGCGAATATCTAAGAGTTAACCATACAAAATTCAGCGGCGACACCTCGAGATATCCTTACGAGCCCGTTCTTCCCCGAATTTCCGGTTGCGGCGGCGATTTCATCTACTACGAGATGGATATTGGTACTACGGGAACCGACTGCGATCCAAAATATACTGCCGCCCTTTACAACAACGGCTACAGCATCACAAGAGGCGCGGCCCGAATAGTCTATTCGCACAGCGACCTTAACGGAAATAAGATAATCGACCTTGACGAAAGATACGTATTCTATACCTACAATCACTATAACGATTTTCAGGAATACCTTAACTACTACGGCGGCTGGGGTGAGATGTTTGGTAATATAACCGGTGGCGGTACTATTTCCAGCAAATACGATTGCAACCCCACGGATTACGTTACAGTCGTTCACGACTCACTGAAAGAAGTGACCGCGACCGTGGTAATTTACTACTATATTCCAAAACGGGAATATGCGGCTTAATATCAAACCCAAAACTAAGGCATATAAAAAAGACGGAGGATGAAAATCTTCCGTCTTTTGTTGTTTTTTGACTATAGTTATTTACATAATCCCTTAATTTCTTCAAAAACCGTCATATTAGTTCTGCCACACATAAGCGGGGTTACTGAGATAAATCCATTCCTTACAGTGTCGGTATCAAAGTTATCATTACCCTCGTTTTGGTTAACGATATGCCCTGTCTGCTCCCACATATCCTTACCAAGATACTTAAACTCATCCTCGAAATAAATTCCGCCCTGCTTTGTGATTCTGATCTCACCGTCACAGTCAGGAATATTTACGTTGTATAGCATATTTTTATCAAGAAGCTGGTTGTCCATAGTAAAGCTATATGCCTTCTCAAGATATTTACGTGCGGCGTCAAAGCTTTTCGGGTCGGTGGAGAAGGCGATGCCGGGAATTCCGAGCCTTCCACCCTCGAAGATCGCGCCCGCAGTACCCGAATAAACTATATCTTTACCGAGATTAAACCCGCGGTTTACGCCTGAGAAGAGAATGTCGTACTTACCCTTAAGGCCGAGATAGGCGAAACGTACACAATCCGCAGGAGTGGAATCCATAGAATAGGCCTCGATGCCATCCATAAGCGCTACCTTTTTAATCTCAATCGGTCTTGTGAAGTCGATAGCGTGGCTCTTGCCGCTTTGCTCCACCTTGGGAGCGACAACGGTGACCTCACCTTTAGTTTTAGCCCATTCGGCAAGAACGCGAATGCCCTCCGCATTAATTCCATCGTCGTTGGTTATAAGAATTCTCATAGCCAGCCCTCGTTATTTTCCTTATATTCCTTAAGGCGCGCGTCGGCATCGGCGATAAGCGAATTCATCTCCTCCACCGAGTAAACGGTAGCACCCGCGGCGCAGGCATGTCCTCCGCCCGAGTACTTCTCGCCGATACAGTTAATTGTAACAAAGCGAGAGCGCAAGCGTACTCTGATGCTGCCGTCGTCGTTGTCGATAAAAGCGAGCCAAATAAGGCTGTTCTTAATGGAGTCCATAAGCGAAACAGATGCGCTGGCGTCCTCCTGTGAAAGACCAAACTCCTCCTGCATTTCCTTAGTAACGTGTAGATATGCAACACCGTTCTCGGTAATCTGCATCTTACCGTAAGCATAGGACTCGAACTTAAAGGTGTTAAACTCCTTCATATAAAGGTTGGCATAAAGGGTGTCAACGTCAATATTAAGGTCAAGAAGCATACCTCCAAGGCGCATAGTATCGCCCGAAACGCTGCGGAAGCGGAAACGGCCGGAGTCGGTTACCATACCGCAATAAATATATGTTGCGGCCTCGGTGTCGATCTTAAGCTCGTCCTTAAAGGTGGCATAAAAGTCTGCTATCATCTCACAGGCCGAGGATCTCTCCTCCTCCACCCACATAAGATCTCCATAAGGAGCGATATTGATATGATGGTCAATTTTAATAAGCTCCTTGCAAAGACTGAATTTCCGGTTAGATATCCTCTCCTCTGTACCGGTATCAATTACGATACCAAGAGCATCGGCGTATTTTTCATCGGGAATAAGCTCATCCTCACCACCGAGAAAGGCCATATAGTCAGCAAAATCACAGTTCTGAAGCAGTATTTCCTTCTCGGGATAGGTAAGCTTGAGAATTCTCTGCAGACCCTTAGTTGAGCCTGTGGCATCACCATCAGGGCGCTTATGACGGAATATCAATATTCTGCCGTATTCTTTTATTTTATCAAGTATTCTCTTTTTTGTCTCGTAATTTTCGTAATGCATATTACACCTCCTCGGTCTGTGCTATTAGATCAGCAAGAAGTGCCATTGCCTCGCCGCGGTCCTTAAGGGTTGCGCCGCTGGCCTTCTGATGGCCGCCTCCGCCGTATTTTACCGCGATTGGGTTGATATTATGTGTATTCGAGCGAATCTCGCAGAGAACGCCTCCGTCGGACTCGGTAAAGTTGACCCAGCTCTCTACTCCGCGTATCTCACCCATAACGTTTACCATACCGCGAGAGATAGTGAAGGAGTCCGCGTCGTAGCTTTCCGCCTCAGCCTTATCGGTATAAATAAAAGCAACCTTCTTTGTGGCTAGCTGAATTTTAAGCACGAATTTTGCGCGGAGCTGAATGAAGGAAAGCTCGTCTGCGTAAAGATTCTTGTAGATGTCGGAAGTGTCGAATTTACGTTCCATAAGGAATGATGCGATACGGAAGGTCTCGGAGCTTGTGGAATCGTATCTGAAACGGCCGGAATCGGTAATAATACCGGTGAAAAGCGCCTTTGCCGCAGCAGAGGAAACGGTGAGACCACACTCCTTGGCCATCGCCGCAACGAGACCTGCACAGCTTTCGTATGACGTACATACTACCTCCTCGTCGGCAATTTTTTCAACAAAAAGGTGATGATCCATTCTTGCAGTAGCCTCGGCAATAGTGTATCTCTCATCCGAGATGAGGCTCCTTGCAGAGGTGTCAAGAATAATTGCCAAAGCGCCCGCGTATAGCTCGTCACCGATCTCATCTATGGGACGAGTCAGCATAAAAGCATAACGCGGTGTCAGATCGCCGACAGCATAAACCTCCTTTTCGGGATAGGTGTCCTTTATAATATGATAAAGTCCCATCTGGCTTCCGATGGCGTCACCGTCGGGATTTTTATGTCGATGGATTATTATTCTGTCGTATTTCTCTATAAGCTCAATTATTTTTTCAAACATTTCAAATCCTTTCCGAGCCGCGCACGGCTCGATACATCTTTAACTTAAATATTATATCATAAAACGACAAGAAAATCAATGAAAATATTTGCAAATCCGTTTTGGGTTTTACTTAGGAGATGTCACTCTTTATGATCCCGATTTGTTATATTTAGTTTTTCATCAAGGTATAATTAATACAAATCAAATAAAAAACAAGGGAATAAATATAGTTTCCAAATGCTTTATATTTAATATAATGATGTTGACAATAACGCATTTAGATGATAAAATATTATAGGATCGAGCACCTGCTCGGTAACGCAAAAAAGGCGAAAGGGCCTGCATCAATATGAATAACCTACAAACTAATTTCAGCTTCCGACACAAAAGCGGAATTTTAATGCCTATAAGTTCCCTGCCCTCTCCATACGGAATCGGCTCCTTCGGTAAAAGCGCATACGATTTCGTGGATTTTCTATTTGATACAAGGACGAAGTGTTGGCAGGTTTTACCTCTCAACCCTACTTCCTACGGTGACAGTCCATATCAATCACCCGCGTCGATCGCAGGCAATCCCTACTTTATCGACCTTGAAATTCTTGCCAAGGAAGGGCTTCTTACAAAGGATGAGCTTAAAGAAAACATACACGACACCTTAAGGGTCGATTATGGTTGGCTATTTAACACAAGATACGTAGTGCTTCGAAAGGCATACGAAAGATTTATTGACAAAAAGAGTGATACGTCCCCTAAATATAAAGCTTACGTCAGAAAGAACTCACATTGGCTTAACGACTACTCGCTCTTTATGGCGCTGAAGGTTCATTATAGCTACGAAGTATGGACCTCCTGGGCAGACGAGCACAAGGACGTAAAGCAGGCGAGAGCCAAGAGAGGCGATTTTGAAGCCGAGTGCGGCTTCTGGATCTGGATACAGTACGAATTCAGCAATCAGTGGCAGGCTCTCCTTTCATATGCCCATTCCAAGGGTATAGTAGTAATCGGAGATATGCCTATCTACGTTGCCCACGACAGTATGGATGTATGGCAAGCTCCCGAGCAGTTCCTGCTTGACGAGAATTTCAATCCCACAGTTGTTGCCGGCTGTCCTCCCGACGGCTTCTCTCCCGACGGTCAGCTTTGGGGTAACCCCATTTACGACTGGGCATTTATGGAGACCGACGGCTTCTCCTGGTGGCAAAGGAGAGTGCAAGAGAGCTTTAAGCTATACGACATTCTCCGCATAGATCATTTCAGAGGCTTTGCTGGATACTATAATATTCCTTACGGCGAAACAACCGCAAGAAACGGCAAGTGGGATCCTGCTCCGGGCATTTCCCTGTTCAGGACGATAGCGAAAAACTTCCCCAAGGCGAGGATCATCGCTGAAGACCTTGGCTTTATCACCTCCGACGTGCGCGAGCTTCTTGACGACTGCGGTTTTCCCGGAATGAAGATACTTCAGTTTGCTTTCTTTGATGACGACTCGGAGTATCTTCCCAGAATGTATCCTCACTCCAATTGTGTAGTTTACTCCGGTTCTCACGATTCCGACTGCACCAAAACCTGGTCGAAAAACCTCTCAGGCGAAGCCAAGCGACGCTTCAGGAAGGAGTGTCCCTCCATCCCCGGGCAGAGCCGCACCTACGACCTGATTGAACTTGCTATGTCAAGCCGTGCAGGCCTTGCGGTAATTCCTATACAGGACTATCTTGAGCTTACCAACGATGAGGGTAGAATCAATACTCCCGCAGTTGCGGAGGGCAACTGGAACTGGCGTCTGTCCAAGAGATACAGAACCCCCTCTCTCACGAGAAAGATCAAGGAAATGACCGAGCGAAACGGACGCGCGGTTAAATAAGTGTTATAAGTTTTATCCTTTAAAATAATCATCCCAACAGCAAAGGCGAACAAACAATGACAAAGAAATTCTCCCTGGCGGGAATGATAGATTTCCATCACATCGAATACACAATTACTCCCAAGGCTGCGATTACCAAGTATAGCCAGATAAAGGTATACGAGGGTGAAAAGGAACTGACAATTCTTAACATAACCAATATGGGTAAAGAGGATATAACCGGCAGTATTGAGATCAAGGAAACTCTTGATGTCTCTAAGACCTACCGTGTTTTTCTCGAGGGCTATGGAGAGAAGAACGTCGTCCCCACGAAGATCTTTGACACTGCGGAATTCAAGAACACCTACAACTATAACGGCGACGATCTGGGTGCTATAATTAAAGGCGACAAGACCACCTTCAAGGTATGGGCACCCACTGCATCCAAGGTTGTGCTTAATCTCTTCGAGTCGGGCCACAATGGCACTGCTTACGAGCAGGTTGAAATGAAAAAGGGCGGCAAGGGCGTCTGGTCCCACAGCGCGAACTGCGGACACGGCACATATTACACCTACACCGTTACCACCTCTGTCGGCACTCAGGAGGCTGTTGACCCTTATGCAAAGGCTGCAGGCCTTAACGGAAACCGCGGAATGGTAGTCGACCTTTCTCTCACCAATCCCGAGGGATGGGAAGAGGACGCAGACTTCTCCACCGAAATCAAAAGCTACTCCGATGCTATCATCTGGGAGGTTCACATAAGAGACTTCTCCAACAAGATCTCTCTCTCCAAGTATAAGGGAAAGTACCTTTCCTTCACCGAAAGAGGTCTTATAAACGAGCACGGAGAGAGCGTTGGCGTTGATTATCTCGTTAAGCTTGGTATCACCCACGTTCAACTTCTTCCTGTTTGTGATTACGCAACCGTAGATGAAGCAAATCCCGACAGCCAGTTCAACTGGGGGTACGATCCCAAAAACTACAATGTTCCCGATGGAAGCTACTCCACCGATCCATATAACGGTGAAGTGAGAATCAGAGAATACAAAAGAATGGTTCAGGCTCTTCACGCTGCTGGAATCGGTGTTGTTATGGACGTTGTTTATAACCACACCTACGATGCTAACTCCGGCTTAAACAAGATCGTTCCTTACTATTACTACAGATACAACGCATCGGGGGCAAAATCCTCCGCATCCGGCTGTGGCAACGACACCGCATCCGAGAGATATATGTACGGTAAGTTTATGGTTGACTCCACCGGCTACTGGATGAAAGAATACCACCTTGACGGACTACGCTTCGACCTTATGGGTCTCCACGATCTCCATACTATGCAGGAGGTTGAGACCGCAGTTCACACCATAAATCCCCAGGCACTAATCTACGGCGAAGGTTGGACTATGGGCGCTACGATAGACGGAAGCGCAATGGCTAACCAAAGCCAGATCAAGAATATCATTCCCTTCGAGAGTGCTATCGGCGGCATAGCAGTATTTAACGACGCGATACGTGACGGTCTTAAGGGCAGCGTATTCAACGATACATCAAAGGGCTACATCAGCGGAATCGGCTCAGGCGCATTCCCTTCCGTTCTCTTCGGAATCAGAGGAGGCGCAGGCACGGGCGCAAGCTGGACCGTAAAGGATGCTATGGTAGTTAACTATATGTCTGCTCACGATAACAACACCCTTTGGGATAAGCTTATTCTCTCCAACGAAACCAACTCGGTTGAGGACAGAATGGCGATGAACCGACTTGGTGCCACCATCCTTATGATCTCCAAGGGTATAGTATTCTTTCAGGCAGGCGAGGAAATGCTCCGCACCAAGCCCGACGGCAACGGCTGCTACGACCGAAACAGCTATAAATCGAGCGACGAGGTTAACAACATCAATTGGAACGTGCTGAGCGACGGTACTAATGAGTACAATATGCTTCAGTACTACAAGGGTCTTATTGAGATGAGAAAGTCATTTGACATCTTCACAGACAACAATACCGCTATAACCGGTTCTACAATTGGAAACACCGCGAGAGCATCTGTTGTTATTGACAACCATATGGGCGGAAAGGCTGTTATCGTCCTTAACCCCACCGAGGAGACGTATGAATATACCGCGGACGGCGAGTACTATCTCGTTTGCGACGGAACTCAGGCAGGAGCAACCAATCTCCTTGACGGTGCTTGCACGAATGTGACCATTCCTGCTTACAGCGCGATCGTTCTAGTTAACGTCAACGTTATTGGTAAATAATATTTAAGGGCGGGCTTCTCAAAGCCTGCCCTCTTTTCTAACTTTATGTTAATAAGGGACACGATTTTCTCGCGTCCCTTATTTTATTTCCTTTAAATGTTCAACCTCTTTTGCAACGCTCTTTCCCTTCCCTATTCCGCGGAAAATCCTTATAAGCCATAAAAAGGGAATGGTAACGAGAAATTTGCTTGCCCTCGGGTAGGAGTTTCTGTAGTAATCCATACCCGGAAAAACACGCCTTATAAGATATAGAAGCTTTGTAAATACGGTCACATCTCCACCGCGCGATATTTCGGAAACAGAGTTTTCGATCTGCTGATTTTTCGTGCCGAAGGTACCTGAGTGAAGATAGTAGTTAAGCATTTGGGTAAGCTCATCATCTAAAGCAAGAATATCGGCTGACTGCTCTGTCGCATCGGCTGAAAAGAGCGCAAACGCAAGCTCTCTCGACCGCCTCTCGTATTCGGTAAGACCCAAGGCGGAAAGCTCGGCGTTCAGGTATTCCTTATCAAGGCCATCGCCCTTTTTCGACAGAAAGGCATAAATATCCATCAGCGTGCGTACTCCGCAACCGGCGATGGAATAATGCTTGTAGGCGTGGAAGATATAATAAATATAAAAATCCTCGTCGCAAAATTGAAGCTCGGCGGCTCTTTTACCGGGCAGGAGTTTGTCCTTAACGTTCTCGTAATAGGAGAAAGCATCCTTCGTTTTCCCGCCGTCCTCGGCTAAGGTGCGGTGTATCTCAAACGCAACGCCGCCCTTAATATAGGTATCGTGGCAGTGCGTGCCGTAGGAATAGACCTCAAAGCCGCGCTCGGTCATATACTCCCTAATTTTCCTACACCCTGCCCGGTCAACGAGAATATCGTTATCGGTCATCTGACGCATACCAAGTGCGGGATAATAATGCTGAAGCAGAATACCCTTAAGGCAGAGATACCAAATGCCATTCTTATCAAGGAAATCAAGCAGCTGCTCGCGCTCAATATCAAAGCTGACAAGACGGGCGAGGGTTGCGTGATGATCCTGCTTCCAGCGCAAAAGAAGCTCTGTGTCGATAATCTCCCCGCCGTATTCCTTCACGCATTTTGATACAAGAATGTAAACTATAGATTGCATAGAATGGCGTTTTGCCATTTTATAGACAGCATGAAGGTCCATTTCCTCAATACGCGCTCGCTCGGGAAGCCTACCGTGAAACGAGCAGGCGGCAAGATATATCATATCAAGGCATATGGGTGATATTTCCTTCTTTTCCAAGGCAGACGTTCTCCTTTTTTGTTTTTATCGGAATTATGCGATTTTTAAAATTTTCTTTAGCTTTCTTAGAATGCGGAATAAAAGAAAACGAAGCGGCCGCGAGGTCTGCCAAAGGAATGCGTAGACGCGATAGGCAAAATTCCCGCATTCAAACAACCTGCCGTCACGTCTGATCGCGCTGACAACGGCAATGATCTGAGCGTCGATGACGGGCTCAAGGAAGTACTGATTATCTCCGACAAAGCTGTATCTGCTGTCAGCTACCTTTGCGACGCGATGAAGCACATATGCGCCGTTATTCCTTCGAAAAAGGGCAATATCGCCTTTTTTTAACCTCCCCATAAGAGGCGAGAGAACAACGCTGTCCTTTCCCTCTCGCAGAAGCGGACGCATACTGACCCCTCTTATAGAAAGCTCGACCGATCCGCCGTCGGAGATCTTCTCCTCGATAACAGAGGCAAGAGAGGACATATTTACAAAAACCGATTCTCTCTTATTCATAAAAGCTACCTCTCCTATTTTTTAGTCAAAGAATTCGGCGCCTGCCGAACTCCTGAACGATTAGGCATCTATACAGCCTGCGTCATTCAGCCTTGCGATAAACGCATCAACGTCAGCAAGCGCCTCATTGTATGAAACCTCGTACTCTTTAAGAAGCGCGTCGGCCATCTCCTCACGGGTTGAGCCGCCCTCAAGTAAGCGCCAGAGCATAACGCCCGACTCGTTAAGAGTCAGCATACCGGTGAAGTCAACCGCCGCCTCGCCAAGGGGAAGCGCCACCCAAGTGTCCGCTATATTTCTAAGAGTGAAATTACTTTTTATCTTCATTTTTTACCTCTCTGCTGCTTTTGTTTAACGCCTTGTAGCTCATAATAGCCGCCTCGGTATCAGGTCGGCAGCGAAGCTCGAACACCGGAATATCACGAGTAAGGCTGTCCACCGTGTCGGTCATAAGCGCAAGGCCCTTCGTGCTTGAAAACCGCCTTAAGGTCTGGCTTATAATTGCAGACGCGGCCTCTAATGGCGAAAGGCGGCGAATTTCGTTCTTCTCGCCACGTCTTAAGAAGCAGATACCTTCAAGCGGTACCTTTAAATTAATATTAATGCCGTCCTTACCGCACCAAGGAGTACCGTAGGCGTACCATACACCGTCAAGCTTTCGAAGGGCGGGCTTATCATCATTAAACACCCTCGCCCCGGGAAAGCTCTGCTGCCAAAGACGGGCGTGTGTGGATTTTCCCATACCCGAGGGACCGGAGAAAAGATATGCCTTGCCATCAAGCTCCACCGCCGATGCATGTAACATCATACCGCCGAACTTAAGAAGCTCGGCATAAAATATCAAGCCCGAGTCCATATAAACAGCCTGCTCGTAGGAGAGGCCCTTCCATCTTTCGGGCTTGTAGAGTTCTTTATCAATTATAATATCGACATCGACCGCGCAATCCGCCATATAATTCACACAGCGGGGGGCAATGCCCCCCGCCTCGGATATTTCAACGAATAGGTCTGCTATCTTGCAGAGCATCACCAGTCTCCGGGAGCCGGTTCCTCACCAAAGGAGCCAGAGAGACCTGTGTCAACATCAGCGGTAATTTCTTCCTCGGAGTAGAAGCTGATATACTCTGCTTCGGGCTTAATATATTCTTTCTTCATTTTTTCCTCCTTAATTACTCCGCCGATACAACGGGATAAACACACATTACCTCGGAATAAGTAATGCCGCAATCGGCCTCAATAACCATTCTAATACTATAGCTCTCGAAGTTGGTTGCGCCGCCTACGGTAAGGCTTATAGCATTCTCTGTTCCGTATACACTGCCAATAGCTCCGGAGCCCGCTTCACCTTCATTAGCTACATCAAAGCGGATGGTCTGTACAACCGCGCCTTCCTTAATGCAGTCAATCTCAACTGCCCAGTGAAGTCCGTTATCAGCAGCGCCGTCAGCGAACAATGTTGCAGCATCAATACCGGTAAAACCGGGCTTGAAGAGCACCTTAAAGCTACCATCGCCATTGTCCGTAAGCTGATTGTTAGCAGTTACATCAGCAAGAACGTAAGCCGAGCCATTCCACACAGGCAGTGCACCGGTTGCTGTAGCAGCCGCTGCGAAATTACCCTCAGGAACCACAAGAGAGCCTTTAGTCTCCGCGCTGTCAATAACGTTAGCATCGCCGTAAAGAGCAATACCGTCAGCAGTAAGGTTGTGACCGTTAAGGTCAAGGGTAACGCCACCCTTTACGGAAACATAACCGGAAGCATCCACGTCTGCAAGAAGAGAAACAGCGTCACCTTCGGAAGCATTTGCAATAGCGTCTGCGAAGGAGCAAATTTCTTCACAAGCATATTCACTCTCTGGAAGATCAAGATATTCCTGAGATGTTCTTACACATACGATGTTATCATAATACTGAGTGGAATTTACACCATAGCCAATGTATGTTAAACCCAGAGAAGTTATCGGGCTATTGGTTTTGTAGTCTCCGATTGTGCTACACTGTACGTATGTATTTCCACCATCTGTCGAAAGATAAGTGTAAATATTTTGTGTTTCATCATTACATACAAGTCTAATTCTTACCCAAGTTTTATAGGTGAACTTGTAAACACCTTTTTCATCAGCAACAAGTCTGATATACGATACTCCATCTGCTGCAGATGTATATGTTCCGTTAGCTCTGGTAACAGTGTCATCTTCATGATTATACACGAATTTGAATGTATTTTTGCTCGCCGCACCACCGTCAATACGGTAATCGAACTCAAGAACTACCAATTCTCCTTTTTCATCTTGAACAATAGGAGTGAAATTAACGTCGGATATTGCATCATCAGTCATACTACTGGCGCTTACAGAGTTTGAAACAAGAACAGTATCATTTGCATCAGCAGGATTTGCTCCAAGATAGAGCCATGTACCCTTGGTATGACCTTCGGGACGAGCAGTACTCTTTAATACATAGTCTCTTGCATCCGAGTAGCTAGTACCACTCGTTGCTGCAATGTTTGTAAAGCTAACATAACCATTAGAAGAATATCTCTCTTCTCCGGCTTCACCATCGGTTACATAGTCATCAAAAGTAAGAGCTAAAGCATTGCCGCAATTATCGCAGGCATAGTCACAATCTTTATCAAAGTGTTCTGCAGATTGAAGCAACGCCTCTGCCTCATCACCGGTCGCAAAAGCGGTCATGGGAAGGCAGCCGAAGATCATAACTGCCGCTACAAGGAGACTTAAAATACGAATTTTTGCATTCATTTTAATTTAGTCCTTTCAAATTTGTCGTGCTTTTATTCCATATTTTGGAGCAAAAGCCGTGAAAAATGTAAAATTTTAAGAAAAATTAACATTTTTTATCAGGCTAATTATACCATTTAAATAAAGTAATGTCAATACATTTATTTAAAAATTACTAAATATTTCTTTATTTTTCGAGGACTTTTGATACATTTTACTCATTCTTTGGTAATATTTGTCTAAATAACTCTCTTGAGCTTCAAAATCGTAGGGGCGAGCATCGCTCGCCCCTACAATAATTGTCCTTTTAACTTACACGACCAGCATTTCAAGGATTTTTTCCTTGCTCCTCGCTCCGCTTACGCGGTTTATTATTTCGCCGTTTTTCATAACTATGAGAGTCGGAATGCTGAGCACGCCAAACTCACGGGCAAGCTCGGGACTTTCCTCCACGTTTATCTTCGCGACCATAAGGTCTGATCTTTCCTCAGCGATCTCATCAACTATGGGAAGTACCATACGGCATGGGCCGCACCATTCTGCATAGAAATCAAGAAGCGCTATTCCCTCATTTTTTCTTGCCTTATCAAAGTTTTCTTTATTAAGTCTTAATGCTGACATATTTTTCTCCTTTTCATTTTGTGTTTTTGTTTTTTCTGACTACATTATAGCAAAATAAAGGGAGACTTTCCGTGACAAGGTCACAAAGCGCTTATAGCAAAAGAACGCGGCAGGTTTTCACCTGCCGCTAAATATTATTTAATCTTTTATTCCGAAAAGTTTCTTGAAGAAATCTACGATCGCCTTCCAAATTCGCTCAAAGAAGTTAAGCTCTTCCTCGGGCTCGTCGGGAGCTTCGATTTCTGTTTCGCCTTCATCGGGAGATATGGGATCATCCTCGCCGTTCTCGCCGCCGTCGGGATCATTTATTCCGCAATCAACGCAGAAACCATCCTCGAAGTCGTGCCCCTTTGCAGCGATCTCCTCAGTGTAGCTGTCACCGCACGCACAAACGAATGTGTGAAGTCCTGCCTCAGTGCAGGTTGCCGCAACAATTTCCTCCTCGAAGTAATCATGAGTATGCTCTTCCTGAGACTCGGAGAAGTATGCGATATAGTAGAGGAAGATAGAATCATCCTTTGTAACAGTGTGGACTCCCGCCTCAACGCTTACCGAAAGAATCTGGGTGGAATCAATATCGGTGGACGTGCCATCGATCTTAATCTGCTTGCCGGATGCATTGGTCGAGCCGCCAAAGACGAGAAGGAGAGTTCCTCTTTCAGGAGCAGTAAGGCTTATGTTGGTTTTGCTCTCGATCTTAAGGCAAACATCAAGAGTTAGACCGTTATATTCAACCGTTCCCTTCGAATCGGAAAGATTAGCATCGAAGAAGCTGAAGAATCCGGAAGGATCGGTAAGACCGTTTTCGGTAAAGCTGTGCATATATGCGCCTGCCGGCAAAATTGTCGAACCGCCACCGGCATTACCGCCGTTATCGGGATCTGTCACAGAGGGAGGCGTGGGAATGGGATTGGTAGAAGCATTAGGATCAACGGCAGTAATAGTCAAGCCGGAGATCTTGGCCTCTTTATATTTGCCCTCACCCACGTCATAGCTATTCGATTGGATAAAGTAATAACCCGATGGCAAATTTTCCGCTGTTCCGCCGCCGACCATAATGCACTCGCCAACAGCGCTACAGAGAATCACGTCATTTGCGCTGTCGCTATACTGAGTAACCGTAACATTAACTGAGGTATCTGCATAGAACACGATATTGCAAGGAGTTGAATTACCGCCAAGGCTTATGTAATCACCCAAGAACTTAGAAACGCTGAAAACAATATTGTCGTATGTGCCGGCAGAGGAGATATAGCTCTTGTTAAGATTTTTGGAATAGTCAAGAACGACTGCCGCGGTGGGATACAGTGCTGCAGGAATAACCGAGGTGTTTACCTCATCGGGAGTGACAATATTCTCCTTTTGAGTGCCGGCTTCGGCCATAACGACAGCCTTCATCTCGGAGATACTCTCCTGGAGAACGTAATCTCCGGAGGGAATATAGCTGAGCGCGGAATTGGTATCAAAGTTTGCGTACTTGCAAGACGATGAAACGGTAGCATCTCTGTCAGCAACGTAGATAATATCAGAGGCGTCTGCCCCGGAGCATGAAACGAAGCTGTTGTTATAGCTCTTGCAAACACCGCCATTTCTATTTTCACTTACCTTCTTTGAATTAAAGAACATATTGTATTCAGAGAATATATACGCATTTGCGCGAATGCTCATACAATAAGAGGTTTGCCCCTCAAAGATGTTGTTATACATATGAATATTCGCCTGACGTGCAAGAGGTCCGCGAGACTCGCAGTTTCTCCAATAGTTATGGTGATAGGTTATGTGATACTGCAGCGAATCATCTCCGGAGCCAATAAGATTTGTCTTGTGATATCCCTCGTAAAGGCAATATGCGTTAGTGAAATACTGACCTCGCTTGAAGTCGCAAGCGCCGTCACCGCCATCTTTATCACTCTCCGCAGGATTTGCTATCTTGGGGGCGTAGAAAGAGCAATGGTGGATCCAACAACGCTCAACGGGTGCAGTAAGGGTAGAGCCCTCCTGCTGACCCTCCATACCAACGCAATCCTCGGGAACGTTCCTGAAGGCAATATTACGGACCTCAAAGCTCTTGCCTATTCCGTTCTTATAATCTGCGGTCTGGCAGATAAAGTGCAGACCCCAGCCGTTGATAGCCGCGTCAAAGCCGACGCCCTCGATAGTGATATTCTTACCGCCGGACATTCTCGCCATATAGCCGTTGTCGCCGGTAGATCCACCGTAATTAACAGAGTTGAAGGCGGTAAGTCCGTCGGGCGCGGTAACGTTGCCGATAATACGGACCACAAGAGGAGTTCCGTCATTAGCAAGCTTGCGGATAATATCCGAATTAGAGTTTGCGATGCCCCCCTTAGAGGTCTTGCCTCCGCCAACGTCCTGGCCTACCGAGTTAAGAATATTTCCTATACCGGTAACGGTAGTTCCGTCCTTGGAGGTAACCGAAACAGTATTCTTGTTATCCTCGGTAACATAGAGGATTATTGCGCCTTCCTTCAAGGTTCCGTCGTCGTTATACGCGCCGACACCGTCGGTGTAATTAAAGTGTGCATAGCCAGAGCGATCGTAAGGAGAAACGACAAGCGTCTCGGTGGTAAGCGCCTTGTCGGAAAGCTCTGCGCCGCCGGATGTGGGAATTATTTTGATCTGATAGCTACCGGCCTTAAGACCAAGAGCGTCAACGCGGTAGTAGCTCGAATAATCTCGGATAAGGGCACTGTCGATCTTTGTCCAAACGGACGAGTCGCTGCCCGCAACGTAAGCATTGTAGCCGTCAGCTCCGCTAACAGGGGCCCACTCCGCATAAGCCGACTCTAGCCAGCCTGAAGCATCAATAATACCCGATCCCGAAGATGCCGATGCGCCAACCGCCGTAAACGGCAAAGCATATACGAGAAGAGATATTAGCAGAATAACACTGAGAATATTTTTGTTATCGCGTTTCATTTCAGATCCTCCTAAAACCTTAAATTTTTTGATACATCAAAAATAGAAGGTAATATTACATTATATATAATAACACAAAATCTTATCCTTGTCAATATGTCGATTTTAACAATTAATTGGAGCATAAAAATAACTTTAAGCCGTGCTCTCAATTCAAGAATTAAATCAAAATAGTTAAGAAATGACCACTAAAATTTAGCATAAAATCATTTTTCAATATCATTGACATCGGCTAAATTTTTTGTTATAATATGTTCGTCAAAAAACGAAGGAGAAACAAAAAATGTCAAATAAAAAGAAAAATTCAAATTACGTAACCGATAAAACCATCGCTGCAAAAGCGGAAAAAGAAGCGGCGAAATTGAAGGAAAAGAAGGCAAAAACGACAAGGATAGCTGCTATTTGGATAGGCGGCGCAGCAGCGTTTCTTGTAATTCTGTTCGGTATTCTTATCGCCTGCGGTGCATTCACCTACTCTCCCGAAGCAACCTATCACGCAACGATAAATATTGAGGGACACGATGCTCTTCACGTTGAGCTTTTCGGCAACGATGCGCCCAAGACGGTCAAACATTTCATTGATCTGTGCGAGGACGGATATTTTGACGGCAAGAGCATACACACTCTTCTCGACGGCCTTCTTTACGGTGGCTCTCAGATAGCAGACGGCGGCTCTAGCTCCATCAAGGGCGAGTTTTCCGACAACGGATTTGACAACAAAGTTCCTATGAAAAAAGGTGTTATCGCTATGGCGAGAGGCAACGGTAATGACTCCGCCTACGGACAGTTCTTCTTCCTTACCGAAAACGACTCCTCTCTTAAGGGTAAATACGCAGCATTCGGCAAGGTAAGCGATATGGATGTATTTGAAGAGCTTATTGAAAGTCTCTCTGTCGGCGATGACGGCAAGATAAATGATGCGCCCAAAATCACCGGTATTTCCCTCCACGCATCTCACTAATATCACTTTTTGTAAATAAAACTTAGTAAAAATGGCTATCCAAGGTTGTTTCCAAGGATAGCCTTTGTTTTTTATTTTTGAATTTTTATGATTTTTTAGACCTTTGTTTTTTCTTTTCAATCTCGGAAATTGTCTCTATCGCTTTCTTTCCGCACTCGGCCGCAATAGGCAGTCCTCCCGGCGACTGCTGCCATTGGGTTGCCAAAAGCAGATTATCAACGCCGGTATCAGATCCGTCAAGGCAGACAGGAATATAGCTCTCGGGAAGAGCAAAGCTCATAAATGAGCCCACCTGTGAGCCTATGAATCGCTCATAGCTTGCCGGTGTCCAGACGTCGATAATAGTAAGCCTACCGCGAAGCGAGGGACAATGCTCCTCTATAAGCATCTGAAGGATAGATGAAAGCTGTTCTTTCTTCGCCTTATACGCCTCCTTATCCTCTCTGCGAAGCCTGATAAACTCATTACAGTCCTTCTCGAAGCAGAAGGTCATAGTCTGCAAAATATTTTTTCCCTCGGGAGCGTATGATGGTTCGTGGGAAAACTCGCGGAGAATTACCTGCTCAGTATGAAGAATATCAACATACTCCTTAGGCACATCAAAGATCAAGTCTCCCTCAAAGGGAAGCTCGGCAAGATCGCAGGCAAAGGCGGTATGATATGCAGAGAAACGGCGCATTCGGGGGTCATCGTAAAGCTTTTTCAGTTTCTCCGGCATGGGTCTATCGAGCATCTTGCCAAAAGTGATTGCTGCGTCGGTAGTCATAACAATATAATCCGCACTTTCGATGCTTCCGTCGGCAAAAACAACTGATACGGCGCGATTTCCATCAAGATTTACACGCACAGCTTCTTTTTTCAGCTTAAGAGCACCACCGAGGGATTTAAACCTCTCAGTCATTCTCTCGGCCATCTTCAAAGAGCCGCCCTTCGGCAGAGCGCCATTGCGTCCGCAATAGGTTGCAAACACGAAGAGAAGAGCGTATGCACCGAAGTCATGGCCCCAGAATCCTGTAATGAAACATTGGAGGGCAGGACTTTTAAAGCGCTTTGCAAGCTGTCCTGTAGTAAGCTTATAATACTTAAGCGCAGGGCCGATACCCCGAAGAAGTCTGGGTAGAGTAATACCCTCGTTGCAGTCCTCTCCCGCGATATGGTCAAGTGCCATAACCAGCTCTATGGCGTTTATAAATCTTTTTATCTCGCGCTCATCCTCGGGCGATAGTGCAAGCATCTCAGCCTTTATCTTATCCAGCGAGCAATAAAGAGACATCGATTTTCCGTCTCTCTCGCAGGTGATAAGACTGTTACCTTGAACGACACCTATTCCATTGCCGAGAGCGCCCAACTCAACCCACATCTCATAAAGCGCCGAGGAGGGGTTTGTGCCGGTAAGCCAATGAATACAGTTATCGATATGGTATTCTCCCCTACTCCATCCGGTGAGATTTCCACCTGGAATAGTATGCTTCTCGCAAACAACGGCCTCGTGACCGTGGAGGCGGGCGTAAATTCCTGCGGAAAGCCCCGCAACACCGCCGCCGATAATAAGTACTTTAGACATTTTTTGCCTCGCTCATTTACTTTAATACATATTTTACCACTTTTTTAATGAGCAAATGTGACCAAAAAGTAAATTTTTGCTAATCTATCTAAGTTTTGAAAGCTTTTGAGGATTGGCAATAACAATAAGTGAGCTATCGGCAGTCAGCTTTTCCTCAGGATTTATATTGACCGTAAGCCTGTCTCCGCGTTTGATTGCGACCACGTTGATGGCGTATTTTTTACGCAAATGAAGCTCAAGCAAGCTTTTACCTACCCATTCGGGCCTAACGTCAAGCTCGATCATAGAAAATTCCTTTGAAAGAGTAATCATATCTGCAAATCCAGAGCTTAACAGATTTTTCGCAAGGCGAATTCCCGACTCATTCTCGGGAAAAACCACAACGTCAGCACCAACGCGAGAGAGTATCTTTCTATGCATTTCGTTTGCGCACTTTGCAATGACGGTTTTGACTCCGGCTTCTTTACATAGAGTAACCGCCATAACACTTGCTTCAAGATTGTTTGCCATTGAGATTATAACCACGTCCACACCTCCGATGCCAAGCTGACGAATAACCTCGGGATCTGTCACGTCAGCGCACTTACATACAGGAAGCTCTGATGTGTGCGCGTTTACCTTGCTCTCGTCCATATCAACAGCGATAATCTCTACACCACTATTTATAAGCTCCCTTGCAGCGGCAAGACCGTATCGTCCAAGACCGAACACGGCGTAGGTTTTATTGATACTCATATTATTACCTCTTTTTCATTAAAATATAAATGATGGTTTATGTTATCCCACACTTATATCCTCTGTGGGGTTCTTTATTATATTTTGTCTTGTCCTTCCGGTATTAAGCGCAAGAGCCAGAGAAATCGGTCCTACCCGCCCAAGATACATCGTCAAAATAATTATAATCTTTCCTATCTCGTTTAAATACGGAGTGATACCGCGGCTGAGTCCCACCGTTGCGGTTGCGCTGACCGTTTCGTAAAGAATGTCCATTGTTGCCGCATCTGTAACGAGAGAAAGGAGAATGGCAGAGAGAAACGCGATGCCGAAGGACATAGTGCAGACCGCCACAGACTTGCCGACCGCCGGCTTTGAAACGTTTCTGCCGAAAAGACAAACGTCATTTTTGCCCTTTATAGCAGAGACAGCCGAGGCAACAAGCACCACCATCGTAACCGTTTTAATACCGCCGGCTGTACCCACAGGCGATCCTCCTGTAAACATCAAGAAAAGGCAAAGCAAGGACGTTGGATCGGTCAGCTCTTGTTGCGGAATGCTTGCAAATCCTGCGGTACGTGTCGTCACAGACTGAAAGAGCGAAACCTGAATTTTATCAAAAAGCGAAAGAGATGCTATGGTATCCGGATTATTATACTCAAATATAAGAATAAGCACCGCACCGACAAATATCAAGAAAAGCGATGTCGTTATAGCGATCTTACTATGTAGGGTAAGACTTCTGAGGGGTCTGCGCTTTTTTTCACCAAACACCCGTATAATATCCCACCAGACGATATATCCGATACCGCCAAGAATTATAAGCGCGCTCGTTACACCGCAAACCAAAGGACTCGTGGCATAATCGCCAAGACTATTCTCTCCGATAACGTCCATTCCGGCATTGCAAAAAGCGGAGATAGCATTAAATATCGAGATCCACACGCCGCGAGCGCCAAACTGCGGAACGAATACCGTCATATAAAGCAGCGCTCCTAATCCCTCTATAAGAAAGGTTCCGACAAGTACCTTTTTGACAAAATCTGCAAGGCCGGAAAGTGTATTAAGATTAAAGGCATCTTGAAGCAAAAGACGGTCTCCAATACCCATTTTACGATTTAAAAGCAACATAAGTCCGGACATTACCGTTATAACTCCCAGACCTCCGATCTGTATTAGGACAAGTATAACCGCCTGCCCAAAGAAGCTCCAGGCTATAGCGGTCGGCAGAGTAACAAGTCCGGTAACGCAGGTTGCCGTAGTGGCAGTAAACAAAGCGTCAATATAAGGAACTCTCTCACCGTCAGCAGAGCTTATGGGCAGTGAGAGAAGCAGGCTTCCGAGCAAAATAGCGCAAAGAAAGCTTATCATAATTATATGTGTAGTTGAAAGGCTGTTCTTTCTTTTTCGCACAACAAGAACACCTCCTTGCATTTCGGTTAATCCTATTATAACACCGATTTTCATTTTTTTCAATAGAAATATTTTTAAATGTAAAAATATCAAGAAGACTTCTTTTTAAAAACCTTTTGTGTGTTCTTTCTGTAAAATATACGATAAATTATTATTAATTTTTACAAAAAGCCGTTGCATTTCGTCGAGATACAATATATAATTTATATGTTTTAATACCTTAAATCTTAAACGTTGGGAGGAAAAATGAAAAAAAACAAAATAATAAAAAACTCAAAATATATAATTCTCTTGATATTTACACTCCTTTCCGTTCTGTCGGTGCTTCTTATAGGTACGGTCAAGATAAATTATAATATATCCGACTATCTTGACGACTCCACCGAGACTAAGATCTCTCTCGGCATTATGGAGGATGAGTTCGGCCTTATCAGCAATATTCAAGTCATGGTTGACGATGTTACACCAGAAGAGGCCGAGGAAATAAAAACTCAGCTTAAAAACATTGAAAATGTTAATTTTGTAAACTTTAATTCGCAAAATACAGATTATTATAAAGACGGAACTGCGCTTTTTGTCGTTCTCGTAGATGGAAATGAATATTCGGAAAGCGCAAAAGCCGTCCTTGGTGACATTGAGTCAGCCCTTGGTGAAAGATATGGCGACAGACTGAACCTTGGCGGCACGGTAATGGAGAAAAAACTGCTACGCGAGGCTATTCAGGGCGAGATAATTATGATCCTCGGAATATCTGTTTGCCTAGTGGCAGTGCTGATGCTCCTTACCGCATCAAGCTGGATCGAGCCTCTCGTGCTTCTTGCCGCGTCCGGAATTGCGGTACTGATTAATATGGGCACGAACGCCATCTTCGGTGAAATATCCTATATTACGAATGCCATCGCAGCCATTCTCCAGCTCGCGCTGTCTATCGACTACAGCATCGTGCTTCTGCACAGCTACCGTAGTATAAAAGAAAAGGATCCTGCGTACGAAAACGAACGAGCAATGATCAGAGCCATCAAAGAGGTTATCAAGCCGGTTTCGGCAAGTGCGTTGACTACTATTGCGGGTCTGCTCGCCCTGCTGTTTATGTCATTTACCATCGGATTTGATATTGGAATCGTACTTATGAAGAGTATCGTTATTTCCGCAATCACCTCGCTGACCCTGCTTCCCGCATTCCTTCTTATTTTTGATAAGCTGATGCAGAAGACTGTAAAGAAGCCCCTAATCGTTAAGGGCAAGCTTTTCTGCGATGTTTCCATCAAGGCCGGCAAGCTTATTGTCCCCACTGCTTTCGTCATAATCACCGTCTGCTGCGTGCTCAATATCGGAAACACCTATAGCTTCGTTGACAGTTGTAATAAGAACGAGAATATCACCGATAAATTTGGAGAAAGCGGAACTCTTATCGTCCTTTACAAGAACGCTGAGGGCAACGAGGAAAAGGAAAAGATCCTTGCAGAGCTTCTCGCGTCCTATAAAACCGAGGAAGGCAAGGAGGTTCTTAAGAGCCATGTTGCTTACAGCAACACTATCGGTCAGATATATGACGTCGAAAAGGCGTCGGCAGACCTCGGTCTGTCAATGAAGGACGCCGAGCTTCTCTTTACGATCTATCGCTTCACCGAGGACGGCTCTGCGGTTAAAATGGATATTAAGACCTTTATTTCCTTTGCCGTTGACCTGATTGAAAATGATGAAGATGCGCAAGGATTTGTTAGCCCCGAGTTCGTTAAGCTCCTCTCGCTTCTCCCCTCCTTTGAAGAGATTGCGTATGAGAAGCACACCGCATACGAGCTATACTCCATCATCTCTTCGCTTGATATGCTCGAGGGCGTGGCGATTGACGAGAGCGCGGTAAAGCAGCTTTACGGCAACCGTTTCTTCGATGACGTAACCAATAAAAGAGTTGCTTTTGGAGATATGGTTAATTACATTATCGAGTCGGGTTATCTTAACGACGAAACGGCAGAAAGCCTTATGATGCTGCCGAAGGCAAAGGAAATGATTGACGCCTTTCCTCCTCTTCCCACACCTACAGAGAAGATTGATGTTAAAAAATTCGCTGAGCTTATCGACCAATTTGATATATCTCTGCCCGACGGCATCAGCCCCGCACTTGCGTGGACGTCACCAACTCAGCTTGGTGGATTGGGACTTAGCCCCACTGCCAAAATACCGTTCAGCGACCTGTTCTCAATACTTCTCAGCCAATACAGATCAGAACTTCCGGAGGATATGATATCCGCCTTTGAGAGACTTGGCACAGATGATTATGCCGAGATTTACGGTATGATTACCACCGTTAACTCCGCATTTGAGTCGGAGTACTCGCACACCGAATTTTTACCCGCTTTGAATAATATCGTTTTGAAGGTTTCCGGAGAGGCGGCTTCGCTTCCCTCGGGTGCTGAGGCAGACGATATGATGAAGCAGCTCTACATTATGTATTATATTGACGACGGAAGAATGCCCGACGGCGATATGGGCTTAATCGAGCTTATTAATTATGTAGTAGAGCTTGCCGGTACGAGCAAAATGATTGCCGACCGACTGCCCGAGGGCATAGTGGATATGCTCTCCACACTTGAGGCAGACGCGCTTAAGCTTGAAGCTATTCTTAATGACACTGAAAAATACGATTATCTCGAGCTTACGACTCTCCTTGACGGCTTTATTGCGAATATACAGAGCACCGAAATCAACTTTACTATCCCCGAGAGTGTGATGATGGGTGTGTACGTCAAATACGCAGTCGCAAATGAGCTTGTCGAGACCGGAAGCATTTCCGCTACCGACCTTCTCTCCTTCGTGCTTGATGAGGCAGAAAGCAACGAGCTTCTTGCATCGAGCATAAACAGCGAGATGCAGGAGACCATACGAGAGTCTCAGGAGAACATGATCAGCGCCCAAAAGCTACTCTCGGCAAAAAATTACTCCAGAATGCTTCTAACTGTAAATCTACCTGCGGAGAGCGAGGAATCCTCGCGCTTCATTGAGTATCTTACGAGGACTGTCAAGGACATCTTCGGCGAGGACGCCTACGTTGCGGGCGAAATAGCAACCACAAATGACCTTATCAAAGCCTTTGACGATGACAACAGACTTATCAGCGTATTTACCGTTGTATCAATATTTGTTATTATTATGGTAGTATTTAGGTCGCTATCCCTGCCGATTATTCTCGTAGCTATAATTCAGGGCGCTATATGGATAGCAATGTCAATGTCTCTCGTTTCCGGACCAATGTTCTTTATGAGCTACATTATGTCAATGTGTATCCTAATGGGCGCAACTATTGACTACGGAATACTTCTCTCGACGAATTACGTCAAACATCGTGAGACGCTTGATAGAAGAGAGTCCCTTTATAAAGCAGTAGACGCAGCAATCCCCACGGTATTTACCTCCGGACTGATACTGATGATATGCGGTCTTGTGGTTGGATTTATTGCCAGCCAGACCTCCATTTCCTCGGTCGGTTTCCTGCTTTGCAGAGGAACGCTTATCTCCACGGTGATGATAATACTGGTACTCCCCTCGCTCCTTTACCTTCTCGACAGTTTCATAATAAAACTGACATTAAAGAAGAAATAACAAACTTATTCCATAATTACAGCATAAAGGCGGCCTTTTGGCCGCCTTTTTATTTATATTGGTTATTTATTGTTATTGTGAAGAGTTGTTATTACTCTGCAGGGGTTTCTTCCTCTGCGGGAGCTTCTTCTGCCTCGGGAGCTGCCTCAGCTGCGGGAGCCTCGGGTGCCGCTGCATCTGCTGCAGGCTTGCTGAATACTGCAAGAAGCTCTGCAAAGCTCTTCTTCTG